>CAZEUY010000014.1:5696-19936 GCA_964515525.1 uncultured Candidatus Saccharibacteria bacterium | reverse complement strand
TAATTCATAATTCATAATTCATAATTCATAATTCATAATTCATAATTCATAATTCTTCGTGAACACTCCTCCAAAACTTTGGTTACCATATATAGCAATGGGCATCATCCCAGGCGTTATTTGGTTACTCTATTTCCTCCGAAAAGACAGACAGAATCCTGAGCCAAAAGGGAAAATTTTTCAGGTTTTTTTATGGGGGATGTTGGCAACGGTTCCCGCGGTTGTGATAGAAATATTTTTTAATTGTCTCCTTGGATATTCATGTTCAATAGGAAATGGATTTTCTATATTTCAACATCCTATTTTCGCCAACATCCTTATATCTAATCTTATAGCGGTTTTTATTATCACAGCTACTGTAGAAGAATTGGCAAAATATTGTGTGGTAAAGTCTGAGGTATTAAATAATAAAAACTTTGATGAACCAGTTGATGCGATGATCTATTGCATTACAGCAGCACTGGGATTTGCATCGGCAGAAAACATTTTATTCGTATTTATGTCACCTCCTAATACTGCTTTTGTCACTGCAATTATGAGATTCTTTTCAGCAATTTTGCTTCATGCTCTCGCGGGAGGATTTATGGGATATTTTATAGGGAAAGTAAAAGCGTGGGAGATGAAACAAAATCAACTTCTCCCCGGTATCAGAAAAACGAGACGCGCTTTCAAGTATAAATGTATGGGAATTATTACAGCAATTCTTCTGCATGGTTCATATAATTTTTTAATTATCACTAATACAAAGGCATCTTTCGCTGGAGTTATAGTTCTGATATTAACTGCGATTATTGTCCTTTCTATGGCTTTCAAACATCTAAAACAAGACACATTTGCAAATAATAAAGCTTTTGGTGTATAATAAAGTAGTCAGAAAGTTAAAAGTTCATAAAGTCCGTTCGTCGTTTGTTATACTTACTTGCTTACTATTTATATAATTTTTCAATTTAGTTCTATATATTAATGTTTTCACAGCGGACTTTCCGCCTCGGCTTGATCGCCGATTCGAGACGGGTTGACTTTATGAACTTTTAACTTTTAACTTTTAACTAAATTTATATGAAACAAAAAAAATCGTTTTTGGACAAAATAACGGGATCGTCTTCAATGGAGGAGACAGAGAATATCGTTGTTGATAATAATGAATTAGAGACAGACATGGCAGAGAATGATGACCCAATTAGCATTGAGGAAAAAGAAGAGGAGCAAGAACCTGTTTGGCAGGAAGAGTCCGAAGGACAACTTACAGTGGATGTTTATCAGACCGATTCTGACATCGTTATCAAGTCCACAATTGCAGGTGTGACGGCAGATAATCTCGATGTGAACATCACAAACGATATGGTGACAATTAAAGGGAAAAGATCAGATAAGCAAGAAGTGGAAACAAAAGATTATTATTATCAAGAATGCTATTGGGGATCTTTTTCTAGATCCATCATCCTGCCTGTTGATGTTGAAGCAGAAAGAGCTGAAGCAGAATTGAAAAATGGAATTTTAACAATCCGCCTTCCAAAAGCAGAAAAAGTTAAGACAAAGAAGATTAAGGTTGTTGGGTAGGACGAATTGACCTGTCTTCGCTGACCTCCTTCGTTAGAAACTACGGCGGTTAAAAAAGCTACGACAAGGCACAGCACGAATGTAGAACGAATGTTTACTAATCACGAATACGACGACGAAAATATAAAAAGAGGGTTAATTCCCTCTTTTTTGAGAAAAAACATCATGCTAAAAAAAGTTATTACATTTTTTACAATTTCACTGTGTGTTTTTTTATTTTTGTTTTGTATAGACAATGTTATTGCATCTGGAAAATTAACTGCATTATTTTCTTCTCTTAGACTTCCTGACATCACTATAAATCACGAAAACACTGATAATCCTGCCAATACAGCAATAGAATTCTCAGAAAAAGATAGTATTCTTTTAGGAACTGGCGAAGTTGACTTTGCAGGATCCCCAGAGGGAAGAATAACAAATATAGAAATTGGAATGTCAAAGATCAAGAACATCATTCTCCCTGCGGGAGAAGAGTTTTCAACATTAAAAACTATTGGAACGGTTTCGGATATCAAAGGATACGAGCTTGCAGAAAACATCAGGGATGGGAAAACTGTTATGGCGCTGGGGGGAGGATTATGCCAAGTTTCCACTTCCCTTTTTCGGGCAGCTCTAAACGCTGGCTTAAAAATTACCCAGCGTAAAAATCATGCTTATGCTATTGATTTTTACTCCCCGCATGGGACCGATGCTGCTATTGCTAGCCCTAGTTTAGATTTTAAGTTTGTCAATTCCACTAAACATTCTATTTTGATTCAAGGAGAAATAGTTGGAACCGAGACTGTTGTAAAAATTTTTGGTATAAATGATGAGAAAATAGTAAAAATAAAAGGGCCTGATGTTGTGGAACAAAATAAAAACGGTTCTTTTAGAACTGTTTTGTATCAAGAAATTTATAATACTGATAATGAACTATTAGAAAATAATACTTTTTATAGTTACTATCAACCGGAGGCGAGGTTTCATTAAAATAAACGAGGCGTTGACAGCTTGCCAACACCTCATAAGAAATAACGGTTCCGAAAACTAAAAAACCAACCGCAATTCTCCCGCAATAAGTAAAATTACTATTGATATTCTACTAAACGCTTGGTATACTAACAGAAAGATACTTAGTGAAGGACTGCCCTTTTGGCAGAGATTGGTCTTCTTATGAAGACTTATACCTCTCATTAGAGAGGTTTTTCTATTTCACCACCAACGACTCTATAACCACAACAATTAATTACCAATTTCGCCTCACAAATCACGACAGAATCACGACAGCAATCGCGACATTAGATATTCAACATATAAAAACTTGCTTTTCCATCTCCTTCTTTCCGAATAAGTTTAGTCTTCAATAGCTCATTGATATAACGTTGAGCAGTTCGTTTATCAATCTCAAACATATCCACGACATCATTGCTGTCAAATCTTCCCATACTCATCATAAAATCAACAATTCTAATTTGATTCTTATCTAAGAAAACTTGTCCACCTAGCTTTTTTCTCATCTTCTCATCCAAACTCAATGGAATAATTATGTCATGAATACGATTCATTTCATATGCAAATCCACCACTAAAATACTCTAGCCATTCTGTATGATCAGCTTTTAATCTCTCCTCATAATTTTTCCCCAAATGAATTGCTTTGTAATACGCTGGTCTATCTTGATTATAATAGTCCTCGAGTGCAAACAGTTTGCGAAAATCATATCCCATTTGATATAGAATGAGCGTGGCAAGAATTCTCGCAGTTCGTCCATTGCCATCTGCAAATGGATGAATAGCAGCAATTTCCGAATGTGCAAGACCTGCAACAAAAATTGGACAAATCTTTTCTTTTTTTGCTATTTCTACCCAATCTACTAATGCTTTGACCAATTTTGGAACATCTTTTGCCTCCGGACCAGTGTATTTTACTTCTATAATTTTCTTACCTTGTCGTATCACTACATACACCTTGTCTTTACGAAACTTCCCATACCGATCCTCTGGCAATGTTTTATTCGTTACCAACTCATGAATATCAAGAATGGTTTTACTAGTAATTTCTTTTTTATCTGAAATAAAATTGTAAACATAAAGCATGGCTTTCTGATAATTTTTTATTTCATAAATATCCCGCTCCGGAGCATCCACTTTTTCGCCTTCTATAACTTTTTGCACTTCAAAACGATTTAACATATTTCCTTCAATACTGGTTGAGGAATGGATCATACGAATAAGAGCTTCTCTCCTTAATTTTGCTTCTTGCCTAGGTATAATTGATGTATGCGAAACCAACTGTCGCACTTCGGCAATACTCATAAAATTATTTAAAATATTGTGCGTTATTTTGTATCCTGGCTTAAACATACATAGATTATATCATATTTCAGTTAGTTTGAGAAATTTACCTCATCACCAACGACTCTATTGCATCTTTCTTCGCTGCGCTCTTCGCTGGGAAATATCCAAAAGCAATTCCTACGAATGAAGAAAATATAACTGAAATCAATATAGCCGAAAGAGGAATAGTAAATATCCATGTAAACCCCTTACTTATAGCAATATAAGTGATAAAAGCTGTCATAATAACCCCTATAATAATCCCTATAATTGCCCCTATAAAAGAAACTATAACGGACTCCCATAAAAACTGAAACAAAATATCTTTCTGCTGTGCTCCAAGTGCTTTTCTTAAACCAATCTCAAAAGTTCTCTCTTTAACATTTACATAAGCAACATTCATTATACTTACTCCACCAACTACTAATGAAATTCCTGCAAGCGCTACAAGTAAGATCTGTAAAGCGCTTAACACCACCCCTACCATTTCTTTCGCCTCTTCCATCGTGGTAATCGCAAAATCGTCACTGTTTAAATCTGTGGTTCCGTGTCTGTCTCTCATAATTTGGGTCATTTGTCTAACAACTACTTCTGGATTTGCATTTTTATTAATCTTAAACATAGCCATTTGAATATGCTCTACCCCCATAATCTTTTTTTGCAAAGTTTGGATTGGAATATATACCATATCGTCCATATTAAAAAATGCCGCCGCTCCTTTTGATTCCATAACCCCTATAACCCTAAATCTTTTATTTTTTATCTTAATAGTTTGTCCAATGGCATCGCTTTTTCCAAACAAAGTTTCTCGAACTTCTGAGCCTAATACAACTACCTGCGATAACCCATCATCTTCTGACTCTGCAAAAAATCTTCCATTTTCCACTTTCCCCGGATCAACATTTATTAACGAAGCCGAGCAACCAAATATGATGGTTCGTTTTTTTTTCTCGTCTCTTGTCACCTGTTCTTGCCCAAGCATAGCAGAATATGCATCATCAATTTCGGGGATTTCTCTGAGAACAGCTTTACTGTCATCATCTTTTAGCGTTGTAATAGTAATCCCTCTCGCCATTCCCATCGCGTTATCGCTGAATGTTTTTCCGGTATTGGGAATTTTTACTTCCACTTCAATATTATCCGCGCCAAACATATCTACTTGACCCATAATCATATTCCTCAGTCCCTCCCCCGCAGAAATTACAACTATTACCGCCGCTATGCCAATTACAACACCCAAAACAGTTAATGCTGTTCTTGATTTGTGAGCTCTGAGTGATCTAATCGCGAAAATAAATGATTGAAATATATTACTCATATCTTAATGCCTCTATTGGTGTTTTCTTCGCTGCTTGATACGCTGGCCAAATCCCAAAGAATACTCCAATACACGTTGCTACTGAACAAGCCAAAAAGATGGACATGAGAGAAATTGAAAATATCCACCCGCTATATCCCAACGATTGCATCACAACAAAAATTACAAATGACATTATCACTCCAATTAAAACTCCAATAATTCCTCCTGATAATGACATCAAAACAGTCTCAATTAAAAACTGAAAAAGAATATTTTTGTTCGTAGCTCCAATAGCTTTTCTTAACCCAATTTCTCTGATCCTTTCTATGACAGAAATGAGCATGATGTTCATAATACCGATTCCACCAACTACTAAAGATATTGCCGCTATGCCGGCAAGAAAAAACTTCAAAGCGTTAGTGATTGTATCTAAAACTTCCATTGCCTGTTGAGGACTTCTCACTAAAAAATCTTCTTCGCCATCATGTCTATCTTTTAAGATATTTTCAATATATTTAATCCCTTTTTCAACCGCGCCCGCGTCCGAGAATCTTCCCCTAATCATGCTTACATGATCAATCCCCAACATCAATTTTTGAGCTGTCATTAAAGGAATAAATAATTGATTATCCACATTTTGAAAGGCAACAGTCCCTCTTTTTTCCATAACTCCAACAACGATAAAACTCTCTTTCCCGACTTTAATCCTTTCTCCCAATGCTTCGGAATTACCAAATAAATCTTGTTTCAAGGCACTTCCCAAAACCGCGACACGAGCCATTTCCTTGTCTTCGTCTTCATAAAAAAATCTCCCATATTGAACTTTGGCTTCTTCCACTTCTAAATTTGACGCCATTGTTCCCACAAACGTCGCCCCCACGTTAGAATCTCCCCATACTATTTTTTCAACTCCGGTTACGGAACTGGATACGCTTTCTAGAAATGGAACACTGTTCTTTTTTAATAACGCTTCCGCGTCTTCGGCTTTTAACGTCGTGATAACAATCCCCATCACTGATGCTGGAGGACCATCTTCTTCAGCAGCTCCGGGCATTATTGTAATTGTATTAGAGCCCGCTGTTTCAATTTGACTCAAAATCAAACCCTGCGCTCCTTCACCTATTGATATGATCATAATCACAGCAGCAATACCAATAACAATTCCCAAGACAGAAAGGACTGAACGTCCTTTGTTTGATTTCAAATTAAACCAGATTGTTTTGATGATATCTAAAAACGACATATAATTTTTTAATTATTTTCTCAAAGCATCTTCTTTACTAGCATCAATTCTTTCTTCAACTTGTTCGTCCATTACAACTTTTCCATCTAATAACTTAACGATTCTATCCGCATGCTTTGATGTATATTCTTCGTGTGTCACCAAAATTACTGTTTTGCCTTCATTGTTTAATTTTTGTAAAATTTCCATTACTTGTTTCCCTGATTTACTGTCCAGATTCCCCGTTGGCTCATCTGCAAGAATAATTGCTGGATCATTTACCAATGCCCTTGCAATTGCAACTCTTTGTTTTTCTCCCCCAGAAAGCTGATTTGGGAAATGATTAAATCTATGGGAAAGCCCCACAGAAGCAAGGATTCTCCTTGCAATTTTTTTTCTCTCCTTAGGTGTCGTTGCATTATATGCCAAAGGAAGTTCAACATTTTCTAAAGCAGAGATACGTGGAAGAAGATTAAAAGATTGAAAAACAAAACCAATCTTTTGATTTCTTAACTGAGCTAATTTATTTTCCTCCATCGCACTTGTTTCTATTTTATCTAATGTATAAGTGCCATTCGTGGCTTTATCCAAAAGACCAATAATATGCATTAGTGTTGATTTACCAGATCCAGATGGTCCCATTATAGCGACAATTTCCCCTTCTTTAACATTAAAAGAAATGTCCTTCAAAGCAGACGTGACGACATCCCCATTCACATAATCTTTTGTTATATTTTTTAGTGTTAACATAACGAAGTCTAAAAGTTTATAAAGTCAAAAGTCCATAAAGTCCGTCGCTTTGCCCGTCCGTAGCCTTAGCGAAGGCAGATCGTGCTTTTGACTTTATGGACTTTTGACTTTTTGACTCGTTCTATTCCACAACCAAATCTCCAACTTCTATTCCTGAAAGAATTTCTGCATTTCCATCAAACCCTCTAATCCCCTTTTCTACTGTTTTTTCTTCAATAGAACCATCATCAAGAAGAACATTTACAAATTGATGGCTATTTTTACTTTGAACCAATCGTGAAGGAAGGACTATTACATTTTCTTTTCTTTCAGTTAGGATATCTACATGAGCTGTCATCCCAGGCTTAATTCTTTCATCTGTTTTTAGGAATATAATTTTTGCTTTGTAATATACAACGCCGTCAACGATGTGTTCAGTAGGATTAGTAGCGACCACATTACCTTCAAAAATATCATCATCGGAAAATGCGTCTAATGTAATCTCACATGAATTTCCAACATCAACTTTAACAATATCGGATTCTGGAATCTCTATTTCAATTTCAAACCCACCCATTGCAATCATTGAAATAATGTTTTCTCCAATCCCCGAAAATTCTCCTTCTTCTTTATAAATATCAACTATTACACCCGCTGTTGGAGCAGTAATTACACGATCAGAATACTTCCTTGAAACCGATCTTAATGCAACTTCTGCCTGTTTTAATTGAGCATAATAAACAGAGACCATCTCTGCCTTTGGAGCAGTTTGTAAAAGTTTTAATTGTTCTTCTGCAGATTTAAGCGCCCCTTCAGATGCAACCGTAGCTGCTTGTTGTGTAGCCTCTGTTGAAGTAAGAGACGCCTCATATTGGGCTAAAAGAGCTTCTGCAGAATCAGCTGCCGCTTGAGCAGTATTGATGTTGGTTGTATTTGTTATTCTATCAGAAGAGATGCCTTGCCGTGCTGTTTTAACACTTGAAATTGCTGTGTTAATGCTTGTCCTATCTGTAGTAATAGTGGTTTTATACGCATCTAATTCAGCCTTAGTAATGCCTGCCATCTGATAAGTATTGATTAAGGCTTGACTAATTACAGATAAATCATCACTTACATTGTCTAAAATATCTTCAAGTTCAGCGAGTGCTTCATCAATCGCTTCCTCTGATCTTAAACTTTTTGCATCACTAATATATGGGGCAATTGCAATAGAATCTCTAACAATATCTGAGTAAGATGTCTGTGCATCTACTTTACTTTGATAATTCAAATTACCTAAAATACTAATCAATTCTTCATCATCAAAAAGATCATTTACATCATCCACAACATTAGATAAGATCAAATCTTTACTGTTAATCACATCTAAACCATCATTATAGGCAGTCTCTATATTATCTTCTGCTGAGATGCGTGCATCTTCCAACGCTTGTTGTTTGGTGCTTAAAACAATTTTCTGATAATCAACTTGAGATTGAGCGCTCGCTATAGCTTGTGCCACACTGCTTCTCGTTTCAGCAAGAGTTGCTTGCGCATTAGCTACTGCAACTTGTTGCACTGCAATTTCTTCATCCGTAGATCCAGATTGAGCATTTTCTAATTGTGCCTTTGCAACATTTACCGCTACTCTCGCTTCCGCTACATTAGAGTCTAAATCTCCTGTATCTAAACTGGCTAATTCTTCCCCAAAAGCAACAGCATCTCCTATCGCCACATTTATACTCATAATCTTCCCTGTATTTTCAAAGCCAAGATCAACATCTTTAGATGATCGAACGGTTCCAGTAGCAGAAACAATCTGATCTATTGTTCCTAATCTTGCTTCCACTGTTTTGATGTCATTATTTCCGTTAGAACGGATGGCTTTAACAACAAAAAAAATCGTCCCCAAAACTACGATTGAAATTGTCCCCCAAATAATGTATTTCTTCATATTCATTTATACTACTCCAAATTCTTTCATTTGTCAATCTTGACGCGTTGAATTAACCAAAGTGTCTATCCACTCTCTTATCATCCATAATCATCATAATCCATCGCCAATTCGTCGTAATCCGTCGTCATTCCGTCATTGATCAAGGAGACAATTTTTCTTCTTGGCATGGTTTTGTATGTTATTGATTATTTTTATGCTTTTAGCAAAAATGTACATTAAAATGTGCATATTTATGTACATATTTTATAATTTCACTTGATCATGATTTCTTTTTTTTTGTTTCTACTTGATAGACTCCAACAATTTTTCCTTAAAATCATTTTCTTCTTCATGATTATAAAAAGGGATACCAATAATTTTATATTTTTGAGATTTAGAAAATTCTAAAATTTTATTTTTAAATTTTTCTTTAATTTCTTCCAAAAATTCACTCTTCCATTTTTCTCCTTCAGCCAAATATTTTCCTTTTGGTTCTAAAAACAGTTGATATGTTATATTTTTGCCATTTTTATCAACCAAAAACAGAAAATAGTCCGGTTCAAACGCTCGTCCGTCTTTAAAATTATGAATTTTTATTTGTCTTTCATTTCTTATCAAATAAATTTTCTTGAATTTCTTTTTTAGTTCCTCAATTTGTCTATCTATCAATTCAACAAACATTTTTTCTTCGCTTGTTCCATAATTAGCATTGAAAACATACCAATCTCTATTTTCTAAAAACTCCACTTGTCCGTCTAACCTTTCGCTGTCTTTCTTTATTTTAATTGGTTTATCCACAAATATCTTGTTAATCATATACGGAATAAAATCTGCCGATCCTATATATTCTGTTAAGTTCCCCTTTATTTCTGCTTCTATTTGTTCTAATAAGCTACTAACCCCATAAAATTTGTTTTCATTGCTCAAATTATCAAGCCCCTTTCTATTCCCTTCAAAAGTAATTGATAATTTTTCCAAACATCTTAAAAACTCATTCATTGATTTAGTTCCTTGAAAATAATGATTCATTGATTTGAAAGAAAAGAAGTTATTTCTCGCTAAAGCATTTTTTACAATATGCTTATCAATATCGCTTAAACTAATATCTATTTTGTTTTTCTTCGTTTGTTTTTCTTTATCTTTATCTTCAAATATCTGAGTTTCAACTCCAGTCCCAGAAGAGATATTGAAAATGATATTTTTCTTTGTAACCCCTAAGTCTTCCATCACTTTAACTTTTTCAAAACTTCGTTTTTCTGGTTTATTAGCATATACTAACCCTGATTTATAAAAAAGCGAATTTTTAAAATTTTCTTTTAATTCTAATCTTACTTCTACCTCATTTTCATCAATTATACCTTCTTCAATTAAAGCATTTTTTATCTCCGAAATATACCTTGGTTCATTATGACTGTGATAATACAATTCTTCTAAAATTCTTAATTCCTCATCTAATTTTTTATCATATTTTCTTTTGAATTTTTCGTCATCATCATTGATCTTAAAAGGATAATACCGTGCACCTCTACCGATAAGTTGAGCCTCTGAAATTGTTGTTTTTCCCGGCTTATTATTTTTTCCATCTCTTGTTTCATAAAGCCGAACAATATCAAATAGATTAAGCACATCCCATCCCTCGTTTAATTTTTGCACTGCAAAAATCGCTCTAATTTTGTTATCCCTATTTTCAAGCGAGTTTAGAAGCAACTGATACGCCCCCTTTTCTTTGTCTTCGTTGACGCTTAATGTTTTATTTTTAGCAAATCCATCTTTCAACTTTTTTACTAAAATGGTATTGGTTATTTTGTTTTCTCCAAAAAACTTGAAAGCTTTTTGTAAAATTTTAACATTACTTAGTATCTTTATATTGTTAATGTTATCGGTATTCAAGCCATCAATTATTTTGTGAAATAATTTTTTATTTTCTTCTGATTGAGCAATTGTTTTTTGAGACTTGAATAAAATAACAGGTTTTAGATCTATACCGTATTTTCCCGCAACTTCTTGTCGATATTGACTTAAAATTATTGCCTGAATAATACGCTCTTCTTTGTTAGTGTCTGTGTGTAATAACTCAACATCTTTGGAATAACCACCATTTCTAAATTCTTTGAGATCGTATTTATAAATAACTTTGTTCTCGTATTTTTCAACTATGTTTTTGTCTGTAAAATCCATTGTAGCAGTAAACTCTAAAAGCAAATTGCCAGAATTTTGTTTAAACACTTTTTCAACGGTATTTTCCCAATTTGGCTTATTAAATAATTCTTTTTGCTTATTTTTGGTGTGTGATTGCCCATGGTGAGCTTCATCAGAGATAAAAACAATTTTTTTGTCCTTAAAATCTCCTACCGTCAAAGCATTTTCTTTTTCGTTATACAAATCTGTATGCAATTTTTGAATTGTTGTAAAACAGATATTTATATCTTGATCGCTTACTCCGTCAAAATGGTTCACCTGTTTAACCTCAACTTGCTTCTCACCAATAAATATCTTTTGATTGAATAGATATTTGTTAGATAGATTATTCAAAAAATTATCTTTTGTTTTTTCAATGATATTTGTAGAGTTAACAAAAAATAGAAAGTTCCGATAACCTTGTTTATATAAATATAAAATCAATCCTGCCATTACTAAAGTTTTTCCTGATCCTGTAGCCATGTTAAACAGTAGATGAATTGGAATTTTTTTAAAGTCAAAGTTATTTTCATAGTAACAAAAAAATCTCTGAAAGGCCTCTTCTTGATATTCTCTAAGCTCAAATTTGGAGTTAATATTTTCAACTAAAAAATTAGGAACAGCTATTTCTTTTATGGTTCTTCTTCCAAACTCTGCTTCTAATTGTTCATATAAAAATTGTTGTGGCATATTTTAACTTTTGTCAGCTAATCTCTTTTGATTATACCCTTTCAGTTGCTCTCTTACTTCCTCCTCCATTTCAAGATGTGAAATACTACCAGATCTTTGCAAAATTTCTTTATCGTTTAGAGTTAGAAAACCATCTAACTTTTTAATCCAATCTTTCATATACATCACTCTTTGTTCTACACTCTGTAATTCTGCAAAAGATAAAAACTGTTCTACTAATAAATTCAGTCTTTTCAATTCTAATTCTTGTAGATAATTTTTGGCAATTTGAGCCTGTTCACGTGTAATGATTTTACCTTTCCAATTTGTAAGCCCTAAATTTTCTTTATTGCTATCAATTCTATTTTTTACAATTTCCGCCGCAGTTAAACCTGTAATAGCAAAATGAAACTTATTTTGCACGGTTGCAAAAAATAGTTTGGCATAATCTGTCTTTGAATTATAGTCCGCGCTAGTTGCAAAAACATCTTTTACTTTTTGATAAAAATTCGCTTCTGATGTTCTGATTCTCCTGATTCGTTCTTCCCATTCCTCAAAATATGTTTTCGCCACTCTGCCTTCAGCCAAACGCTCATCGTCCATAGCAAATCCTTTTATAATATATTCTCGTAGTTTCTGAGTTGCCCATATACGAAATTGGGTGCCACGTAAAGAATTTATACGATAGCCAACTGATATAATCGCATCTAAGTTGTACCACCTTATTGGTCTATTTATCTCTCTATCACCCTCTTTTTGAACTACCGAGGAATCCTCGGTAGTTGAATTTTCTGTTAATTCTCTTTCAGAATAGACATTTTTCAAATGAAGTCCGATGTTATCTGCAGAACAACCAAAAAGCTCCGCCATTTGTTTTTGGCTTAACCAAACCGTTTCATCTTTCAACTGAACCTGAATCTTTGTCTGCCCATCTTCGGTGTTGTAGATGATAATTTGGTTGTTGTTTGGTTCGTTCATCTTAGAATTGTTCATACAAAAATTGTTAGGACATATCTTGATTTTTTGATTTTTCTTTAAATATAGCATCCATGTCATGACTGTTTATGGAAATATATTCATAATTATCACTACAGAAATATTTTTTAATAAAACCTTCGCCTATATCCTCTATATCTTTTTTCATTCTTTTTGTTGCCTTTTCATAATTATCCGTATTTGATTCATCTTTCCACGTTGGATTATTTCTTCTCCTGTCATCCCATCTTTTTTTCATTTCTTCATAAGAAATACCCAACATCCACGCTTCATGTTCTAGGCTCGGAAAAATATCTTTAATTTTTTGTGGGATGTTAATACCCTTTTCTACATCATTAAATTGAACTTTAACTATTACTGATTTTCCTTCTTTTATAATTTCCCCTATTTCTTCTTCCATCTTCTGCTGATCTCTATGCCTTGTTTTACCACTTTTTGTTTTCCCGCATACTAGGCTAGCTTCGCAAATTTTCAATTCATTTGAAATTTCAAATTTATCAAGTTTTAATTTTTTATTTTTAAATTTCTTTAAAAGGGTTGCTTTTCCGGAACCACTAATACCGAAAACCCAAATTACTTTTTGTTTATTTACCATTTTCTCAATATTTTTCATAGATTATGCGACCTTCTAATTTTCCCTGAATTTTCAGATTCTTGATATTTTTTCCATTCAGGACTTCCTATCTTAGCATCAAAAATACTTGGAGAGCCTGTTGTTGGTAAAACTTTTGGTTTTTTTGATTCCCTATATTTACCTATTTTAAACCTTACGCTTATTCCAATTATTATAGCCGTCAAAACTAAACCAAAATACCACTTCATAAACCATTCTTTTTTAACAATAATAAAACCAACAAACATAACGATTAAACATGCCATAGTTTGTCTAACCCACCAGTTTTTTGGTCCTTTTTTCAAAAATTCGTTAATTTTGACCATCATCCTTTACAATTCTCCATAAAACCCCTCATTCATCCTCTGATCCCCCTTAGAAACCTTGAAATCAATATCCTTAATTTCACTCAAATTAGTATAAAGTTGATTCTTATTAAGAAAATCAAGCAAGGTTCTTTTCTGTTTATCTATTGATAATTTTTTGAATTCATCAATATTCCCCTCAAACTTTTTAAGATCAACATTGTAATTCAAAAAACTTTTTTCTTTCATATTCTCCCAGATGTTCAAAAGTTTTTTAGTCGTATCGGCTTTTTTAATTTTATCAACAAACTTTTCGTTATATTCCATCAACTCGCAATAGATAAATTCTCCTCCACCTCTCCACTTAACCGCTTTAGAAATTCCGCCTTCATCAAATTCTATTTCATCAATTAGTTTTCCTGATTTTTTCACTTTTTT
>CAZEUY010000014.1:0-5596 GCA_964515525.1 uncultured Candidatus Saccharibacteria bacterium | reverse complement strand
TTGCCACCTCTAACCGATTTTTCATAAAAGTCAGCCATGTGGAATGATTGAAATTATCATTGTAACCAAAAGAATCATTGCCTGTATTATACGGCGGATCAATGTAAATTAATTTTACTTTATTCTGAAATTGTTCCTTTAACGAATGAAGAGCTAAAAGATTGTTACCTTTAATAATAAAGTTCTCCTGAATAGTCCCGTCGGCATCTCGTTTTAGACTTTTTACATCTTCTCCTCCATCTTGCGAATATCTTTTCCAGTTTACTAAAACTTTAGGATCTAATAATTTATCAATTTCATCCTGAGCCAAAATTTCATTAAAAAATATCTCTTTTCGCTTTGCGTCTTCATGAGTCTGTCCACCTTCTAAAACACAGTCTTTGAATGGCCACACAAGCGCTACTTCTTTACGTTCGTTTAAAAATTTATTTTTGATGTTGAACCCTATCTTTTTGCAATATCTTGTATAGGAATCCGCTAAAAAGTTTTTATCTTGAATATAATTTACAAAATCATTAATGTTAAAAACAAGAGCGGAATCTTTTCCGCCAGAGGCAGATATTTTGCTAAAAAATTTATTTTTAAGATCTTTATCAGATAAAAGTATTTCAATCAATCTTTTGTCAGCTTTATACGCCAAATCAAGAACATTGCTTTTTAATAGATCCCCCTCTTGATCTACAAAATGGGGTTCTGCTTTCAATAAATTTTCAAGTTTTGTGTAAAAATTCATAATTTGATTTGATTTTATTTATTAAATTTGCTAAACTTTATTTGAGATGAAAAAATCGATTGGTTTTTATCTCAACAACCAGAATGCTTAGTCTGCATTTCTGAACAGCGAAAATTATAAAACTATGAGTTCTTTTGAACTTTTATCCATTATAATCATGATTTTATTGCTCTTAAAAAAGTAAAAAAATCAATGCACAAAAGTGGTTTGAAGAAATTTAAGCCACTTTTGTTTTAATGTTTCTATATTTTATTATACTCCTATTCACCCCACAAATCAACACAAAAAACAACAAAATGTACATTAAAATGTACATTTTATGCAAATATCTATATTCCCCCCAAATTTACCCCTGTAACCTCTCAATTTCATCTTTAATCACCATCATCGCCTTGCAATCATCTTTATTATAGATCAAAATTCTTTTCAAAACAGCGGGATCTTTCGTCTCTACATATCTATTATACCACTCAATTGAAGCAGCGCCAGATGGATTCTCGTCTTCCCATTGAAAACCTAAAAACTGCGCAATTGACTTCACTGAATAACTCGTTAATGGCCAATCAGTTTCCTTGAGAATATATTTCATGTAAAGATCAATCACATTTGGATTGTCAAAAAAATCATTAACATCTTTCACAGATATTACATCCGGATATTTTTTCTGCAGTCGCCTGTAAGTAGATTTTTCATGCGGAGAATAATAATATACAGAAAAATCATCTTTAGGAAGTGAATTTATATACTTCCAAAAATTTCCCCACGCCTCTTTTTCTGCCTCTCTTGTATGTTCTTTTGCCGTGAAATCAATAAATTTTTCTTCACCATTTTTACGCTGATAAATTCCATGTAAATAGACAAATTCTTGAGTCGGATCATCTTCAATGTCAAAAAATAATTCATAGCTTGTTTTTGGAAAAATAATCGGATTGTAAAAAACTGGTTTTTTAGTTTGGTGAAATATCTTTGCTCGTTTGACCGCTCTCCTCAAACCATTCTCTCCTATCCCATAGAGAAATTCTTTATTCCCCATTTTAATTTCTTTTTTCTTCTGCTTCATTATTTCATCAATATCAATGTTCAAGAAATTATCAATATCTTTGATAAAAAGATCTTCGTTAATTCTATCTCTATTACTCCTGCCAAAACAAAAGATATTGGTTAGATCTTTCGTTTCTTGACACCACTTTTTACAGCTCGCATGCCATGGACAAATTTTACATGTGCCTGATAAAGCAGGTTTGTTTTTGTTTTTCCCTCTCATTAATAAATCAACATTTTCTTTAACTGTTTCATAAAATTCTTGCCATGTTTTATTCGCCCTTGGTCCCATTTTAACTTTCAAATCATATTCTATTTCATCTCCGTTAATATCAATTATCATCCCTTTGTCATGCGAAGCAAACCCAAGTTTTTTTAATAACTCGTTATAGAGACAAAGCTGGACGGCATAATGTTTTTTGAGTTTATTTTCTTGCCCAAATTCATCATCAACCCCATCAGTCCCCATGCCAGATTTAATATCAATTGGCATATAATCGCCATTCGGCATTCTTTTTAAGAGATCTGGGATACCTAAAATATTCTCATATCTTAATACTCCTTGATAGATCAAGGGAGTCTTATCTTGCATTGCCTTTATCGTTCTTTCAAATCGTTCATCAAATGTTCCACTTTCCAAATTCTCAAAATCCCCCAATTTTGCAATAATATCTTTTTCGTGTTTAACACCTTTGGTCCATAAAAGTTTAATGAAATCATTTGGATCCTGTGTTTTTTCTTCTTGTGGACCATGAATATCACGCCAAATTTTGTGAGGGCATTTTATGTAATCATATAATTTTGATGCGGTTATATACTGCATTCTTCTATTATATCCTCGTTTACCTGAACAATCAATCCAAAAATCAAAGAAATGTGCATTTATATGCACATTTCTTTATTATTAATTTTATTTCTGTAAAAATGTTACTATATTCTCATTTATTGCCACTCATCACAATCAGTTTCTGATAAAATTCACATCACATCAAACAGCCCGAGGTGGCAAGACTTGACAAAGATCTACTTTCACTTGACAGATTTTTTCAAGTCTTGTATAATATACTTGTGATTTTTAATGTAGCGACTCGAGGGTCTTGCTCTTCCCCCCTCCTGAAGGGCCTCATTTTTTGAGATAGTGGCTATATGCCATAAAAGATCCTCGGCTCATTGCATTAAAAAAAAATAAAAACACCATGGGTTTATCCCATGGTGTTTTTTATTTTGACTATCTTCATTCTTTAGTTCAATTCAAAATCATCTTTCCCTTTTTGCATATCTTTGATTTTATATTCCGCAATAGTGTAAATGATGTCACTAAGAGAACGTTTGACATAATAAATTTCATTTTCTTTGTCTCCAACAAACAATATATTCTCTTCACCATTTTCCATTTTAACTGTAAGAACCATACTTGGACTATCCAATCCTGTCTCAGATAAACTTTTATCAACGATGACATCTTTAGCAGAAAGTTTTGATAACGAACTAAGTAATGATGTCACTTTACTTTCATCCATCTTAAACTCATCATACCATTCTGCCTTCCACTTGCCCTCTTCTTTCATTAAGATGGTTATCTCTTTTCCTTTTTGATCAATTTTGATTTCCGAGACTTGCTCTTTATCAAAATCCAAAACTGTTAAATCTCTAAAATCAGTTTTATCAAAATACATTCTAATATAGTTCTTCGTTAAATACACATCGTCTTCTTCCGCTAATCGCACATAGGTACTATTAAAATCCGCCCCCGCTTTTCCTACAAAGAAATCTGTAATGAGAGAATCCCCTGAGTACATTTTTATTTCAACTCCAGATTCATCAACTTCAAAAGATGATTTCTTTTCAGGGTTCGTGGAAGCTATATCATTTTTTGTTATTTCCTCTGCTTTGTTAATCATTTCATTAACAGCGCCTTGATCAGCATCTACTCCCGATTTTGAAGATACAACCCACTTATTTTCAACTCTACTTAATTCTTGAATTTCTTCACCTTTTATTACTTCTATTTTATTTGCTTCACGAATGTTAGCTGTGATTAACGCTTCCCCACTTTTATCCTCCTGTTTACCGTTTGACATAATGGAAGCCACTGCAGTGACCACAATAAGAACCCCCAATACAACCGCCAGCAATATCGTAGTTTTGAATCGTTGCATATTTATCCTTTCTTTATATAAGATTAAGTTCACTATTAAACTTTAGATTTTAGTTGAAAATATAAAGTTTCTTCTTAAAACTCTTCTTTGCTTATTTTTCGTCTCACAAACCATTTTATGATTCCAAAAATTGCAAGAATTATTGAGACAAGGAATATGTTAATGAATTTCACTATCGCTTTAACTGTTTCCGAGAGATCAGATTCAAGAGGTCTTGATGAAGCTGTGCGTGATCTAATAGTTATCAGTGCATCATCCATGGAAACAGAATCTAAAATGTTTTGGAAGAAAACAGCATTTTCAGGAAATCGTTGTAAGAAAGTATCTTCAATAAAATTAGCACTCCCAACAGCTACAATCCTTCCATCTTTTTGAGATTCGGAAATAAAATCTTTCTCATCTTCTTGAGGAATAATGTCTTCATCTCCTGCATCTTTGCTAACCTCTTTTTGAGGAATTGATTTTCCTGTAAAGTAACTTTTAAATTTTCCGAATGCAGATGCAGCAAGAATGCTTTCCTTGAAATCTCCGGGAGCATGATCTATATCTGGAGCGATATTAAAAGAACCTTCTATTGTCCACGACTGACTTGATGACATCGCTAAACGAGTCATCATCCCATCTGGTTTATCTTGAGCGATACCCAAAGAACTTGTCCATGGTAAAACTAAATTTTCAAGATCACCTGTGACAGAACTTTCCTGATTAAAACCACCCTCTCCAATTCTTGGCCAAAATGAATATGGTGTAATAAATGTTGTGTAGCCACTCGTAAATTGTGCCATCTCACAAGAATTATCCAAAACCAAATCGCTATTTATTGTTATACCGTAATGCTTTATTAATTTTTCTAAATCAATAACATTACTACTTGCCCTAAGCATCTCTCCGACTTTTACTCCGCCGTTTAGTACTAACAGGCTCCCCCCTCTCATCAGGAATTGATCAATCACATATTGGCTCCTCAATGAAAATTTTTCCGTAGGTCCAGCTATAACTAATGTTGTCACATCATCTGAAATTAAATCTCCCTTTGAAATATCTACTGTTGAAACATTGTATAATTGCGCAAGACCCTTATATATTGTTGAGATGTCTTCTTCCTTGTCCAACTCACCGTTGCCTGTTGCAAACCTAATTTTGATGTCCTGATCTAATGTCACCTTTTTAATTGCAGCGGTTAAATTATATTCAAGTGTCCCTGTGTCCTTGATGACAGGGATGACTTCTTTATTGTCTGCATAAAGTACTACCAACCCCAAATACCCTTTGCTCATTTCATACTTATCTTTTTGAACATTGGAAAATTGCAATTCTGGAATTCCAAAACTCCTAGCCTCTTTCTGTAAATCCTCATCATCTTGCGGATCTATAAATTCTATGTTTATATCCCCACGAGAATAATTTTTATACTCTCCTAAGATGTCCTCTGTAATTTGTCTGACATTCAAAAACTCTGCTGGAAGTTTTTCTGAAAAATATGCTTTTATATTTACCACATCATCCAAGTCTTTCAGTATTCCTATAGTCGCATCACTTATGCTAAATTCTTTATTTTCAGTTAGATCAACTCTCAAAGGCATCATTGCAGAGACTATACCAACAACGATTAAAATCCCCAGCACTAAAACTGTTGAAATGATTGCATTGTATTTATATTGTG
>CAZEUY010000013.1:13233-20678 GCA_964515525.1 uncultured Candidatus Saccharibacteria bacterium | reverse complement strand
CCACACACTATACCCCACGCTATTCTTACTCTTTGTCTTCCTCTAACTCTCCAGAATCGTCTTCACTCTGCTCTACTAATTTTCCTTTACAGTATTCGCATTTCTCAGGAATGTCGCCTGACACGAAACAATATCCTGTCCCACAATCTTCACATACCAATATCAACCCTTTCATAATACCCTCCTCTAAAATTTTTACTCTAAAAATTCAAAACGTGGAATTTCTTTTCCACCAACTATAACTTTTCCGAAAAACATATCTTTTGGTCTTGCCCATAAAGCATTCTTTCCAAATTCTTCAGAATCATAAAGCGCCCTGTAAATTACCATCTCTTTTAATGTTTCACTATGTCTCGCAATACCAACAACTTCATACAATTTACTTTTGTAATGCTTATATTTTCCCAGTTTCATTATACAAAATGTTTATTTATAAATGCTCTACCTGATCCGGATTTAAGATACTTTTCAAAATTAAATGCTAAATACTTATTCTTAAAAGCAAAATAACAACGTAATTCTATCGGTCTTATACCCTTAGTCGCTGGAACATATCCTTTCTCATGTCTTTCTACTCTATCTTTTAAATTATTAGTACAGCCTACATAAGGTTTATTATTTTTGCAATCTAAAACATAAACATACCACATAATACACGCCTTCGCTAAAGGTTTTGAGAACTATTATTATTTTATCACTCCGTTGCACGTTCTGCGGACATTGTCCGCCGAAGCGCGCCAAAGCTTTAGCTTCGGCGCGCGAAGGCGGAGAGGGAGGGATTCGAACCCTCGGTACGGCTATAAAACCATACAACGGTTTAGCAAACCGTCGCATTCGGCCACTCTGCCACCTCTCCAAAATCAATGATCCCACCCCGCGGGGTGATCAGCCCGCGGGCTGACAATTAACAATTTTCAATTAACGACGCAAATTCTGCGTTTATTCAGCGTCACTATCAGCGACTATTCCGCGTTTATATTCTCTAATTCATCCAACATTTTCCGTCCATCCCCATCCATAAAATAATCTCTTGCTGGTTTCAGTAATCCGATCAAATACTCTGCTACAAAATTTTTCAGATCCATCGGATGTAATTCTTTCTTTTCAAATACTTTTTCTAACTCATTATACGAATTAAAAATCAAATCTCCCCCATGCTCTGGTTTTCTGGAAATTGTCCGCCTCGGCTCGACGCCGAGTCGAGACGGATAAATGGATTTTTCTCTTGTAAAAATTAACAATTTCGCCCAATTCAAAATTGGATTATAACCAACTTCACCTTCTGGACAAAATGCTTTTTTAACTTTCCGCATTATCTCGTCTTCACTATCATGAATGAAAACAGCGCTGTCTGGTTGAGATTTGCTCATCTTCAAAGCAGAAATTAACTCATCTTTTTTATTCTCATCAATCGGCCATTCGGATGGTTTTCCCAATCCCATTAAAAGCGGTCCATGAATCGCGACTGGCTTATATTTTTTACTATCATATTCAAATGGATTATTCTCAATCTGTAAAGCAACATCCCTTGCGATCACATGCGCCTTTCTTTGATCCATCCCCGCATGAGAAATGTTTGCTCCTATTGTAAAAATATCTGCTACCTGCATCGCTGGATAAATCAATTTTGCAAAATCTACTCCCTCTCCTTCTTCTTTTCCTAAAATAGTAATACTTCTTTTCATTCGCGCAAGAGTAGTATGTTTAGAAACATCTATAACGGTCTCCCAAAATTTATCGTTGTTATGATAAAGATCTGAGCCCATAATAAACTGTAATTTTGAAGGATCTCCACCCAAACATTCTAATGCTTTCATTAACGCATGCTTGAAATACCCTTGGGCAATTTTCCCAGCTGTTTCAATCTTTCCATCCAACTTTTCATTAATCCATGTGTGCCAGTCAGCAAGATAAATAATACACTCTGCTCCTGCGTCCATTGAATCCTTCACTTTCTGCATACAAACCAAACCAGTCCCTAAATGGACTTTCCCAGAAATTTCAAAACCAATATAGTGTTTCAGCGGAATATCATTTTCTATCATCCACTTCAAGTCATCCCCAGTCATAGTTTCCTCAATATTCCTCGTTATTAAATTGTATTTTTCTTCATTGTTCATGTTATTTATTACACTTATATTATCTTATTTCACCTAAAAAATCAATACATCGTATCAGCGTCGAATCAGCGTCATTATCAGCGACTAATCCGCGCTTTGGCATACTCCCAAAATTCTCCCCTCCCCTGTGTTTCTTTCAGCCAATACCACCATTCAACTCCCCAAAAATACACTTCTGGAAAACTCACTTCTTCTGCATATTCAATAATTTCTTCAAACTGTTTAATACTCATTGATTTATCTTGCTCTTCTTTATCCATGTCATAAATAGCCTGCGGTCCCCACGGTTCTGCCTGCAACTCTGAAACAATCATAGACTTTCCTGGATCAAAAAAATGAACAATATTCGCTTTCTTCCAGAAAAAATTCGGAGTCAATGGATAACGAACATATCCTAATGGTTCTGTGTAAACAGTTCTGTACATCGTCGTCCCAAAAATATCCGCTCGCTTCGCTGCGCGAACCCATGTACTTAATTCCCCGCTATCTGTGACGACAATAGAACGTTCTGGATCAAGCGTCCTTACTATATCAATTTCACTGTCCAAAAAATCTACATCTAAAGATGGGCATATTCCAAAATCTAAAAATGGTTCATTCTCAACTTGCCATGCTTTAAGATTTTCAGAATCTTTATATCTCTCAACTATAATTGGCAATAATTCTAAAACTTCCGCCTGTTGATTGTCTTCAGAAAAATCTGATGCCCATTCTGGAACATGACACTCTGGCCATCGAGGAACTTTTCTTCCGATCACAAAAGTCACTCCTACTGAACGTTCTTTCGCTTCATTTATCATCCAATCATAATCATCAAAAATATATTCATCTTTTTGTGGCTCAACATCCTGCCAATACATAGGAATACGAATTATTTTTACATTCAAATCATCAAGAATTGCTAAATAATTTTCTTGCCAATTTAACCCCATCTCACTCGAAAACTTTTTTGAAAAAACCACTCCCCATCTTATATCTTCAGAATTTTTGACAGCGCTGGATGGTTTTCTACGTAAAAACAGAAGTAGCAGAAGTAATGCACAGATAGATAGAAGAACAAGTTTTAAAAATTTTCTTATCATATTTTTATACTCCTTCGCTAAATAAATTCTTATTCTGTATAATACTCCGTAGCTTTTTGTTTAACTGGTTTAATAAAGATTATCTATTATAATAGCTACATAGTATTATACTATAAATAATCAAAAGCGAAGGAGTATATCACAGACTTAGTGCAATTAAACCTCCCCCAATTAATAAAATAGCCAAGATTTTATGCCAAAGTTCTGAGCGATTTAGCTCTTCATGTAAAATAGATGGAAGTTTTACAGATAAAATTACAGCGAAAACAAAGATGAAAGCATATTGGATTCCTTGCATAGAATATACAATACTAACGCTCCCAGTAGCAACCGCAACATTTACTAAAAATGCTCCCAACCCTGCTAATGCTTTATTACTAACAACCCACACCCATGAACTTTTTCCAGCACTTCGCGCCGTCCCAAAAATTACTTCTCTGTTTTTTCTTCGCAACAACAAAATCATTGCTGTAAGAAAAAATCCTATCCGTGTCCAAATATAGGCATTAAAAAACGGTTCAATTAAATACACGCGTTTTACTATCACAATTGAAACAGCAGATAAAAATGCTGCTAAAATCGCCGGGAATATATTTTTTGCATCATGAAAACTATTTTTCTTTTTATACAAAATTAACGCTCCACCTATGATCAATAAAATAACTGCAATTAGATGAATGCCTTTCAGAATTTCATTGAATACGAAAGCATTGATCGCAATAACAAATACTGCATTGCATCCTCCAAAAACCGCAAAAACCCTTGATGCTTCTTCCTTGAATAAAGATGTGAACAAGAAGAATAACGAAATTAAAAAAATTGAGCCACTTAATAATGCCCAAAGAGTAATATTTAATGATGATAGAAAAAATCCAAATGGAGCAAATGCTAAAGCAAAAATTCCTAAAACTCCAACATAGAATGTATACGCCACTGGATTAGTAACTTTTTTCGTCACCAAAAATTTGTCACCTACCGAGGCAATAGCTACTAAAAAATATGCAATTGTTGCAATTAGTATATACATATTATAAAATTTCAAAATCCAAATTAAAAATTAAAAAGGAATTAAAAATATCAACTATCAAATATGACGATGTATTTTTTAAATTTTTAATTTGGCATTCCTTTGAATTTTTTAATTTGAGCTTTTTAATTTATTTATTATTCCAACACACTACCCTTAATTTCTCTATCTAATGTTCCCTTGCACACTCTCACCAATCCAAACTTTGGCCAAAACCCTTTATCCCATTCAAAATTATCTAATAATGACCAATGAAAATATCCTCTCACATCTACCCCATCATCCATCGCCTTTCGCACCCATATCAAGTGATCTTCAATAAATTTTTCTCTTTTACTATTATCTGCATCGGCAATCCCATTTTCTAAAATATACACTGGCTTGTCATATTTTTTTAAATCTTTCAGAACATGATAAATTCCTTCTGGGCAAATTTCCCATCCCATGTCGGTTTTATTTTCTTGTTTGACTTTATGCCGAAATAATCCAATTTCACGGTGGAAATAATAATTTAACCCGACAAAATCCTGACATTTATTTATCTTATTTAAAAAACTTTCATTCACTATATATTTTAATATCTTCACAATCAGCCATTCAAACGGACACCACCAAACAAATTGAGAAAAATATGAATTATCTTTTGCTATCCCAACATTTGCAAGTGGATTTCTGTCTTTAATTATTTTATAGGACTCTCTATGCGCTTTAACAAATATTCGGACAACTTTGTTAAATTTCTTTGGCATTTTTATTTGTGGAGGCCAGTCCCCTTTGAGGTATGACATAAAAGCATACAGCACTGGTTCATTTAATGTAATCCAAAATTTTACATCACTCCCCAATTCTGAAACTATTTTTTCAACATATCTTGTAAAATAAAAAACAGCTTTTCTGTTTAGCCAACCTCCCTTATCTGCAAACCATGTTGGACATGTAAAATGCCAAAGAGTAACAAATGGTTCTAAATTCCTTTCTTTTAACGCACGAATAACATCGCGATAATGATCAATTTCTTTTTGATTAAATTTTCCTTCTTCAGGTTCAATCCGCGACCATTCTATTGAGAAACGATGAGCGTTATGACCTAATTTTTTTGCAATATCAAAATCTTCTTCATATCTGTTATAGTGATCACAAGCACTTCCAGAAATATAGTTTTCTGGATTTAACATTTCTGGAAATTTTTCTTTCTGCCAGCTTGTCTCGGCTCGATGAAATCGAGACGGACTCTTCCAATGTTTCCCAGCTTTTTTCGCTAATCTTTCTGCATTTTCTTTTTCCCATCTTGACCAATCATTAACATTCCCACCTTCAACCTGATGAGCAGATGTAGCTGCCCCCCAATAAAACCCACTTGGGAATTTTGTTTTGATGTTTTGATTCATAATTTTTAATTTCTATAATCGTGTCATATCTATCTTCTCAATATCATTTTGTAAAATAATCCACAATATTTTCAGTAGTAATACATTCAAAACGAGCATCGGGATAAATCGTCTTAAATGAATTCGGCGCTGAAACAATTTCTTTCCACTTGCATTCATATGCAAAAATTTCTTTACTTGAATTCATCACTTCCACAAAATCTATTTCAGAACCTTGTCTATTTCTCCAAAAATGAACATCACTTAAATGCATATGATATGCACGTTCTTTTATTTTTTCAGCAATAAAGAAATTTTCAAATATAGCCCCTTTGTCCGGTCTAATTTCTATTGGATCCGCATTACCTATTACCGCATTTCTTATCCCTATATCATAAAAATATATTTTATGGCTTTTGTTAATTTCTTTTGTTTTATTAGTATACAACGGAATCAATCTAAAAATGATGAATGCCCTCTCAAGTAAATTTACATAATTATATATCGTATCTCTGCTCACACCAACTTCTTTTGCAATCTCCGTGTATGATATTTCGCTTCCCACGCGCAGAGCAAGAAGTTTTACTAATTTTTCAAAAGCAAATGAATTGCGTATATCTCCGAAAAAAAACAAATCTTTAAATAAATAATCCACAGCTAATTCTCTTACAAGAATCGCTTTTTCTTCCCTTGAAACAGCATTAACTATCGCCGGATACATACCAAAAGTCAAATAAGAATCAATTTCTTTGTTCACCTGCATTTTGCCATACGCATCAACCAACTCTTTGATTGATAAAGGATAAAGATAAAATTTACGATTTCTTCCTGTTAATGGCTCATTTAATTTATTAGCCAATTCAAAAGAAGATGAACCCGTGGCAATAACTCGCACATTTTCCACATTATCGGCAATAAGCTTAAGGGTAACACCAATATCTTTTACTCTTTGTGCTTCATCAATTATCACTAAATCATATCCTGAAACAAGCTCAGATAACTCTTTCGCTGACTTATGTTCCAACAAGAGAACTTCTTTTGGATCATCCCCTTGCAAGTACAATGAATTTGGGAACTCGGACATAATAGACTTTATTAAAGTGGTTTTACCAACCTGCCGAGCACCATAAAGCACCAAAATAGGTTTTTTGCCTATATTATCATAAAGTTGATTAAAGATTGTTCGTGCATAATTCATATATATAGTATACAATATATATACTCAAAATGGCAAGTATATCTGTGTTTTATCACTTTTTTACCCTAAATAATGCAGTTTTCTCTCTCAACTTTACCATCTTTAGCTCCCGCCCAACTGCAACTTGACTCTATAGCTAATTATATCATATTCCAATAAAAAGAGGGATCCTGCGGTCTTACTGCAACATCCCTTTTTTCTTTTTTTTCGCTTATACATGATGTGATATCAAAAAAACAAATAACAGTAAACAAAAGAATAAACACATTAGTATATAGCAATAAACTGGGTTATCCCAGTTTACATTAATGTGTAAATTTTCTTTTATTTTGCTGATAATAAGATTTAACATTTTATTCTCCCTCCAAAAAAAATTGTTTTTGTCAAAAAACTTCATAAACACTTCTTGCACGGGTACCAGGATTCGAACCTGGAATAACGGTTTTGGAGACCGTTGTAATGCCATTATACTATACCCGCAGAGTCAATTTTCAATTTGCAATGTGTAATGATCAATGTCGTTATCGTCCGTAATTGTACATTGAAGATTGTAAATTGATTCTTTGTGCGCTTGGAAGGACTCGAACCTTCAACCCCTTGGTCCGAAGCCAAGTGCTCTATCCATTGAGCTACAAGCGCAATTATTTTTAT
>CAZEUY010000013.1:0-13133 GCA_964515525.1 uncultured Candidatus Saccharibacteria bacterium | reverse complement strand
TTGGTCCGCCCTGTTATCCAACAGGGCGCCATGTCGGATGACATGGCGAAGCCAAGTGCTCTATCCATTGAGCTACAAGCGCAATTATTTTTATTTGGTCCGCCCTGTTATCCAACAGGGCGCCATGTCGGATGACATGGCGAAGCCAAACGTGATATCCATTTCACCATAGGGGCGAGTTCAGTTTTAAGTCTTCAGTAAACAGTTATCAGTTCGGACGACGTCGCAACTGAAAACTGTTAACTCTTAACTGATAACTGACTTGTCCAGGGAGTAGGAGTTGAACCTACCTGGAACGGTGTTACAGACCGCCGCATAAGCCGCTCTGCCATCCCTGGAATATATAACAATAATAGCCTAAAAATCATTATTGGTCAAAAAGCGCATTTTCCCGTTTTCCACTTTTTCCACACATTTCGCTTGACATGTTTTATAGTGGGTATATAATGATATTTTAGATGTAATGGTAGTTATTTAACTGTTATTATATAGGGGAGGGGAAAAATGGTTTTAAAATTTGGTTTAATTCGTCTGGTGTAACAACCGGACGGTAAAGCAAAGAAATTAAGGTTCCACCTTGTGGAACTGGCAAAAAGCCAAAAGAACGGGAGATCTGCAAGACAGATCCCCGTTTTCATTTTGTCTAAAATAGTTATCCCACGTTGAGGAACGGTCCATCAACACACAACCGCCTTCCATCAGCAGAAGCACAACTTCCACATATTCCCACCCCACATTTTGTAATATAGTCTATGGAGTTATAAATTTTGTCAGGAGATACAAATTTCTTTTCTACTTCAACTGCAGATTTAATCATCTGTTCTGGACCACAGTTAAAGAATATCACATTTTCATCTAACTGCATGTTCTGTAATTTTTCTTTTAGCAGATCTGTCACAAATCCATGATATCCTTCGCTACCATCGTCAGTCGCGACATAAACATTTGAATAATCTTTTGCTTTTTCCACATAGAACAAATGGTCTTTATCTTTTGCTCCTATAAATAATTCTGTGTTATTGAAATCTCTTGCAATTTGATAAACAGCCGCCATTCCGCATCCTCCACTTACCAAAAGCATCTTTGGGTTTCCTTCAATTTCTATCGCATTGCCATAGGGTCCTCTAAAATACACTTCCGATCCTTCTGATAGACTTGCCAATTTCTTTGTGAAACATCCTTTGGTATAGATCATGAGCGTTAGCGGATCATCGTCTAAAACAGAGAATGGTTTTTCTCCAACTTCTGGAATCCACGCAAAAATAAACTGCCCAGCTTTTATTTTAATATTTTTATCAAACACGATAATTGATAAATCATCTGCTAATTTTTTATTTTCAACGATCTTGCATTTTGTAAAATGCATATTTATATTCTGTTTCAGAAGTTTCACAGCACTGTGTGTTTCAGCTTTTACATCTTGATCCAGCGTTCTAAAATATTCTTTTAACTGGTGTGTTGAAAGACCGATTAGCGCAGAACCGATTCCAAAAATACTTGCCCCAGCTTTCTGGTATTCTTTTACATCCACAGCGCTACTGATTCCGCCGCATCCTATGATCGGAACATTTACAGCTTCTGAAATCTCTTTAACGCATTTCAAACCAATCGGCAAAATTCCTTTTCCAGACATACCACCTTTTTTGTTCGTAAGAACTGGATTTCCATCAACAGTATAATAGCCAGGACCAACCGTGTTAATCGCACAAATTGCATCCGCCCCTCCCGCGACCACAGCTTGGGCAATAATTCCAATATTAGGAACATTCGGCGTAAGTTTGGGGATGACAGGAATATTTACAGCACCTTTAACTGCTTTTGTTATTTTTTGAACAAGATCGGGGTTCTGGCCGATAGCCATCCCATAACCGCTCGCGTGCGGACAGGATAAATTAAGCTCCAGACCATCGGCAACTGGAGCAATAATTTTCGCTACTGAAACAAATTCTTCAACATCTTTTCCAAAAATAGAAACTAATAAAAATCTATCTTTTGGAATTTTTATTTTTGATAATTGTTTTACAAATTCTTCCGCGCCGGGATTAGTTAACCCAACAGCATTTACAAAACATCCTGGAGCATATTGTGAAAAAATTGGTTCTCTATTTCCATCGCGCGGAGCAATTCCAATACTTTTCGTCGTAATCACTCCTATCTCAGGAATCTCATTAGCAATTCTCTCAATAACTTTAACATTGGCCGTGATTATCCCAGACGGAATCGTGAAACATCCTGATATAGATTTTCCAAGAAATTTATTTTCCATTCATCCCAAGCTTAAAGAATCCCCCCAACGCGTCGGGAACTTTCCGGCTTCCTTCATTGCCAACTTCACATCATCAATCATCATTTTAGTAGCCTCTCTTGCAGCTTCAACAAACTTTTCTGGATTACCATCTCCATATTTTTCATAAGCAAAAATTATTCCACGAGACGAATTGATCACTGCTCCATATCCATCATCATTAAAACAGTTCATCAGATCCTGCGCTCCACTACCTTGAGCTCCATATCCAGGAACAAGAAAAATAGAATTTGGCATGATTTTTCGTAAAATTTCAGCCTGCCTTGGATAAGTTGCCCCAACAACAGCTCCAATTGAAGAATATCCACGAGTCCCCCTGTATTTCTCCGCATATCTATTTATGGTCAACGCAACTACATTATACACTTCCGTTTCATGTTGAGCATCAACCCCCAGTTTTTCTAATTCCTCTTTCTCTTCCTGCGTTAATTCAACTAATCTATCTTGCAATTCACCTGAACTCGGATTACTTGTTTTGTCTAAAATGAAGACTCCTTTCCCATATGTCCTACAAACATTCACGAAAGGATTTAAACCATCTGTCCCGAGATAAGGATTGACTGTTAACATATCGGCATTGAGAGATGCTTCTTCTGAATTCCCAGTTTGCACCATCCCCAAATGCCCATCCGCATACGCTTGAGCAGTACTGGAAATATCATTTCTCTTTGCATCTTCTATAACAATAAGTCCTTTTGATCGAGCGTAATCCACAGTGTCCTTCATCGCCTGAACTCCAGCTGGACCATACTTTTCAAAAAATGCCATTTGAATTTTGATAGCAGGAACAAGATCCCAAACAGCGTCAACGATCCCAAAAGCAAATTGTCTAATCGCATCTGCCGCATCTTCTATTGAATCGCCATTTATTAAATGCGCTGGAATCCTTTCAAAAAACGGATCAATTCCAACCACGCATGGATTTTGTTTTTCGTCTATCTTATCTAACAGTTTATCCGCCATTGTCTCACGTGGAACTAACCATAAATCTTCAACTCCATATTTCTGAAATTCTTTTTCTATGGCAACCCCTATTTCTTTTCCCGGTTGAATTTTTTTGTACATGATCGGCAAAATTTCAATAGCCGAGCTCATCTGAAAAAAATCTATTCCTTTTTCTTGGACAGCATCTGCCACACTCATTTTATCATCTCTTTTTTCCATTCTATTTGTCAGACTAATCACTGCAGAAATTTCAACTCCCGCTTCCTGTAAATTTTCTATAGTTTTCAAAAGCGACCCACCCGTCGTTGTAACATCCTCAATAACGACAACTTTACCTTTTGGCATTCCAACGAAAGATTTGTCTTTTGAATTTCCGTGATCTTTCGGCTTGGCTCTCCCCATCGCAAGAGCGTGACTTCCCTGATAATAGAAATCTGATTTTTGTGCCCATTTATATTGAACGATAATTCCTAATTTTGTCGCTCCTTCAGGAACTCCATAAAAAGTATTGGCTCCTATCTCATTGTCTCGCGCAAACGCAATCACAAAATCAGCTAATTTATCCGTCATCCAAACATCTTCAACCACATCTCTAAAATTGGCATAAAAATGCGACTGCCTTCCAGATTTAAGTGTAATTGGATCATCAAAAAATCCATAGATATTATTATCAACAACAAACCGATTAAAATCCTCCTGATTAAAATTTTCCATTTTGAGATCTCACTAAATGATTAAAAAAGTAAAAATATTTATTCCACAATTCATCTGACGATTGAAAAATGTTTTCTCCCATAAAATAATCTCCCAATGCTTCGTAAAGTCTTGTCAATTCTTTTAATCGCAATTTATTTTTTGGATCATCAATCGTCAAACTTAACAATTCCAGCCCGCGAAAAAAAGCGTTGTCGCTATACTTGGCCACCTTAGCTTTTTTATCTGCCGATTTATCTGCCGAAGTTTTAACGTAGGAAGAAGCTTCAGCGTAGGCAGACTTCCAGTTTATCGCCCTTCCAATTTCACTCCCCACATTCGCAAGCTGTTCAGGAAGACTAAATTCAAACCATCTCCCACCCGCCAATTCTTTATGTTGATAATTTAGCACACTAATTTCTCCACAATTTTAGTTATCTTTTTCTGTATTTCTGGATCATCTACTCCCCGACTTCTATTATTCTGCCATGCACGCAAATTTATCATAGAATCAAATTCAATATTGTATTTATCGTTTTCTATATAAATGTTAATCCCCCAAAGATGCTCCTGTTTTGATCCATCTTCAAGTAACGATTTCTCTTCATCGGCGTGTAGTTCTCCGCCTATTGCCATGATTCCCTTTTCTACATCAATAACTGCCTTAGCAAAATCACCAAATGAACACTGTTGTTCTTTTAATACTGCTAGTTCAATTTTATTCTTTATTATCGTCATTGCTTGTTTATAATTTATTTTACTATCCACGCTGGCATATTCAATATGCCCCTACACGACGTATCTTCTGTCATTGATCATTGATTATATCTTATCACTTCCACCCCAGAAATCAATCTTTACTCATAGCCATTAATGTTGCCCTGACTAATTTTATTTCATCATAGGAAAAATCATCTCCTAACAAATTTTTCACAGGGCTAAGTGCTTCTATACTTCCTGTTTTATTGAAAGCATCTTTTATTATTTCGGCACGATCTGAAGGAACAAATTTGTTGAGATCAGAAATTGGAATACGTTTTCTTGAAAAAAGATCATTGATATGAGTAAAAATAGTATTGAACGATAGACCACGTCTTTTTGCAATTTCTTCCACGCTTAATCCACTTTTATACAAAGAATGTGTGACGGAAATAGTATCAGAATCAGATTTATATCCACCACGATAATTTCTTATTTTTCTGATCGCTAATTTTTCCATCCGCGAAGAGATGTTTTTATCTCTACAATATCTGTTAATCGCTGACAAAAGAAACTCTCCATATCGTTCAAAATTTTTCTCGCCAATCCCTGAAATTCTTCTTAAATCATTTTGAGTCAAGGGGAGATATGTCGCTAAATCAATCAGCACTTTATCTGAGAAAATAATGTAAGAAGAAACTCCTTCTTGTTCCGCAGTTTTCTTTCTCCATTGTTTTAACAATTCAAATAAATCTTTTTCATAATCTAATTCATGCTCAATTTCATGCACTTCTTTCGTTCTAATTATTACTTTCTGTTTTCCCAATAGAACGTCTTGAGACTTTTTATTAAGCACTACTGTCGGATATTTTCCTTTTTCTTTCCTAATAAATTCCATGTCAATCAATGTATCTATTAAACTTTTAATTTCATCTTGTGTCTTTTCTTTCATGATCCCAAAAGTAGATAGTGCTTTGAATCTTTCTGTTTTTTCAGATGCTGATCCTGATAATATCTTAGTAATTGATGAAACACCCACTGGATATGGGACACGGTAAATGCACGACAAAATTTTCTGTGCTTCAATGGTAATATCCTGTTCTTTAATATCGCACGACAAACAGATGTCACATTTTTCTTTGCAATGATAATCACTTCTATTCTCTCCAAAATAATTTAAAATATATTTGTGACGACATTCTAAATTACGTGCAAATTTTTCCATTTCTTTCAACTTCTGAAAAGACAGCTCCTGAAAAGTCGCATCTTCAGATTGAGAGATCAGATATTCTTGCGTGGCAACATCACCACTTGAATAAAATAAATGACAATCTGATGGCAAACCGTCCCGACCTGCACGTCCAATCTGCTGATAATATGCTTCTATTGATTGCGGTAAATTCGCATGAACAATAAATCGCACATTAGATTTGTTTATGCCCATCCCAAAAGCAACTGTCGCAACCATCAAATTTACATTTTCTTTTAGAAAAGCATTCTGATTCGCCGTCCGTGAATCATTATTCATCCCCGCGTGGTAAGGCAAATTTTGATATCCCATCGCCTCCAAGATTTGTGATGTTGATTCAACCTTTTTTCGAGTTGAGCAATAAATAATTCCTGATTCATCTTTGTGTTTTGAAATAACACCTGCAATCTGTTCTATTAAATCATGCTTTTTGTGAACATACAGAGCAAGATTTTCTCTCTCAAAACTTCCAATCATTTGAGTCATCGTAGGAGTGCTTAATTGTTTCGCTATGTCCGACTGAACTTGTTCGGTCGCTGTTGCTGTTAGCGCGACAAGAGGAATATCCGGAAAAAGTGATTTTAAGATGGACAGCCTACGATACTCTGGACGAAAGTCATGCCCCCATTCAGAAATACAGTGCGCCTCGTCAATGGCAATCAGAGAGATGCTTAATGATTGTAAAAATTCTTGAAAATTCCCTGTGAAAAAACGTTCTGGAGCGATGTATAAAATTTTGATTTTTTGGTTTCCGATATCCCGCAGAGTGTCATCTTTTTCTTTGGCAGAAAGAGTGGAATTAAGAAAAGCAGCTGGGATGCCAGCTTCATTTAATTCATCCACCTGATCTTTCATCAAAGATATTAATGGCGAAAAAACTAAAACAATCCCGTCACGCATCATCGCTGGGATCTGATAAATTAATGATTTCCCTCCTCCAGTAGGGAGAACGACGAGAGTATCTTTCGCTCCCAAGATGTTTTCAATCGCCTCTCTCTGAAATGGTCGAAATTCATCATAACCAAAATATCTTTTAAGTATTTGTTTCATTGTAATTTTTCTCCTGCTAATTGCCCGCAAGCTCCTGATATATCTCTTCCAAAGGATTTTCTTATAGTACAAATAAAACCAGTAGACTGAATCCTGTTTTGAAATTCAAGTGCATTTTTTTCCAAAGTAGATTCCATTTCGTTTTTTTCTGATTGTAAAGAAGGATTATATATCAACAAATTAATTTTACATAAACCAATACACTTCAAAAAATCTATCAGGGCTTTCGCTTCTTCTTCGCTATCGTTAACACCTTTTAGCAATACTAATTCAAAAGATAAATACCTATTTTTCGCCCCCAATTTTTCCTCATATTTTTTCGCCCAAACTATCAAATCTTGATAAAAATTATCCGTATGAAAAGGCACCAATTTTTTACGTGTCTCACCAATTGCACTATGCAAAGAAATTGCTATCCTCACATTTGGCCACAGTTCATCAGTCAAAAGATAATTTAATTTGTCTATTATGCCCACCGTGGAAATAACAATATGGTTAGCTCCAACACCAGAATATCGGAGAATATCACTAAACGCATCTCTAACATTTTCGTAATTCAAGAGTGGTTCCCCCATCCCCATCAAAACTACATTCGTAATTTTAAGATTTTGGCTCATCCAATATCTATACTGATCTACAATTTCTTCTCTTGTTAAGTTTCTCTTTAGCCCCATTTTTCCAGTCGCACAAAAAGCACATCCTACTGCACACCCTACTTGACTAGAAAGACATAGTGTCCACGCATCGCGAGTATTTGGCATCGCCACAGTTTCAATAGCCAACCCATCTTGAAGTTTCAAAAGCGCTTTCATCGTCCCATCTTTTTCACTTTTTTGTTTTTTCATTTCCGTCACAGACATCCATGGAATTTTATCTTCTAATTCCGCTCGCAAATTTTTAGACAAAGTAGTGATGTCTCCCCAACTTTTACATTCCACATCAAACATCGCTTTTTTTATTTGTTGTAATCTAAAATCTGGTTCTTTTTTTAATATCTCTTGCAACATGTGTTGGTTTGGTTTTGGTTAAAAATCTAACTTGTACGTTATCGTAGTTTTTTCAAAATATAAAACACCTATTTTAACAGTAAGTATTTATTTCATTTGTTTTTAGATAAAGCTCCCTCTTTATCCCCTAAACATACTTGATGTTTCATATCCCAAATTAAGAAAGGGATTAGTTCAGAAGAAGAATCAATAGATAATAATTTTTGTATATTTTTCTTATATAGCTGTCTTGATCGCTGACAAGAAACTCCCACAGAATGTCCTTTTAACAAACTTTCAATAACATAATTAGAAGGTTCTATAAACAACTTCGCTGTTTTATCATCTAACGGTTTTGAGACTTTATTGTCTTCAAAATAAAATATAAAATCATCATCATATCCTATGTAGGCTACCGCTCCTTTTTCAATACTTTTATGGCCTAACTCTTTTCCAGATTTACAAGAAAGCGCATAAACAATTTTGGACTTTAATAACACCTCATTATCATTCGTCTTAATTAAAATTTCGCCATTCTGACCTGTAACTCTATCAACATTTCCATGCCCATTCAAAAAAATAAGCAACGGTTGCTTTTTTAGCATAATGCTTTCAAACTCTTTTCTATTAGCTCTTTTCTCTTTGAGATCCAAAATTTGAATCCCTTTTTTGTCTGCTAATTTTATTACTTTTTTTGTCCAATGAAAAAGATAGTAAGTTGTATCATCATATTTTGGTCTCGTAACCAAAAGTATCTTGTTCATAAAATATACCCTCTTTTAACGATTTAAGAAACTCCATTTGAACTTCGGTAATTTTTCGTCCTACTTCGTCTTCTCTTTCAACATGTTGAATAAGTTCTTCTTTGGAAAATTCACCAGATGAACCAATGGAAATTTTTCTGTTAGAAGACATTACTTTCAATCTTGCTATTACAAGTTTTTTGATCTCTTCTTTTATTTTTTCTTTTTTGTCTTTCATATAATTTCCATTTCCTCTAATCTCCTTAAAATTTCTTTTCCCATATTTGTGTTATTATCCACTTCGATATAAGCAACATTCCAAGTAATGGGGCCTTTGTCGTCTAATACGCAAACAATCTCTTTTCTAATACCAAGAGGTAAATTTGCATAAAATTCCAAAAATTTTTCTTTGCTATTTCGCATATCTATTAGCTTAATTTGGACTAATTACACCATCTTACTGTTATTGTATCATACTATTCATAATTGATAAATTGTTAATTATTCACATCAAAAGATACGTTTTTGACACCCTCCACTGTCATCCCGAGGGTTTCTTCAAATAGAAGAACCACGCCTGTCCGTCGTAGTGTCCCTCATAGACACTATTTCAGTTGTCTACAAATTGTAAATAACTGAGATTTTCTATAGGGGGGTGACAATTTGTCCACACCCTTGTTATTTTTAATTGTCCGATTTTTTCGGACAGTCTAGAATATCAGGATACATTATCAATCAACTACTCCGCATCTATTTTTTTACTGTAGTGTCCCTCACAAGGGACACTACGAAAATCCTACTATTTATTCTACTAATTGGTTCAACTCGGAAATATTAGAAATAAGATAATCAGGATTAGATTCTGACAATTTTTCTGCAGATTGATAGCCAGAACTTAATGCAATAGTTGTCACTCCTGCTGATTTCCCGGCATCAACATCATGAGTCATATCGCCAATGTATAAAGTTTGTTTTGGATCAAAATTATTTTTCTGAAGAATATCTGAAATTGCTTCTGTTTTATTATGAATACTCCCATTAATCTCCTGAAAGTAATCATAAAAACCATATTCATTAGCTTCTTGAATCAACTTATCATGTGGATGCGAACTGATAATAATCATGTTAATTTTCTTCTGACGAAAATAATCTAATACCTCTTTAGCCCCTTTATACGGTGTTGGTTTATCTACTTTATTAATCGCCTCAAAAAAAGTTTATCACATTTTTCCTTAGTTAATTCTGGAACATATTTATTCCAAAAATTCATATAGGGAAGTGTGAATTCTTTTCTAAATTTTTCTAAAGTTATCCTTTTCCCTATCAAATATTCCATATTTAACATCGTGGCTTCATAAACAGGTTTGAAATCATCACTTAATACCCCTGACCAATCAAATATAACATTTTTAATAGTATTCATTTTAACCCCTTTCTACTTTCTGACAACGACAAATAATTCTTTTTCGTTGAAACTTTTTTACCACTCTCTTTTTCTAATTTCTTTCTGGCATCACCTGCAATCTTGCCTCCTTTTTTAGAAGCTATTTTATTTTCTAAAAATCCTTGGGCATTCCTATTTTTAGCAATTTCTGTAGTTGATGCTTCACCAAGCATTGTAAATATTAATTCCAGATCATTCATGTGATCTCTTAGGTTTTCTTTTTTTAGTTTTTTGAATTTCTGGTATTCGGTTGGAGTCATTCCAAAAGTTGCTTTAGATATTTCTGCTGTTAGTATTGCATACTCTTTTCCTTCTTTCACTTTTCTGTTTTTCCATTCATCTGTTAATGTTTCTCTTACTTCTATCCCTCTTATTCTTTTTTCTATCCATGCGTTAGAATATCCTTTTGCCTTATATATTGCTCTTGTTCTTTTTGTCGCCAGTTCTGGATCTTCTATTTCTTTTATGCGTTCGAAACCAACTTTGGCAAGCCATCGCTTGAATGGTTCTGCTTTTGGAGATGGAATTGATTGAATTATGCGGAGCATACCTTCGGTGTTAGCGCAGTCTGTCTCATATTTTTTACCGTCACTTGATTCTAGTTTCAGTTGTCGACAAATTGTCGACAACTGAATATTCTCCTCGCCTTTAACTCTAATCTTCATCTTATACCAATAATCTCTTGAGTTAACGCTATCAGTAAGAGCTTCTACTACATCTACAATCGAAAACCACCATTCGTTTTTATAAATAGTTCTACGAACTTCTTTTTTCCTAAAAACTGCAATTTTTGTGTCTGTTGTAATTTCTTTTTTCATGGTTTTGGTTTTAGCTTCGGTACAACGAATCCCGCTTTCGCGTTGGCTACTTGGCGGACATTGTCACGCCGTAGCCACGCTTCAGCGTAGCGAAGGCGGTGTTTTTTGAACGAAGTTCGAACATTTTTTGACGAAAATCCGAATTCCGAATTTTAAAATCCAATCGCTCGGGCGGGCAAAAAGGAAGGGAGATTGAGGAAAAAGAATTTTTGCCCGCCTCCGCTTTCCGATTCCAATTTTTTTCCGCCACCGCCGAATTTCGTGCCAGTGAAACTGGCACGCCACCTATTTTAATTTGTTAATTTTGTCAGGCAATTTTTCTAAAAGCTTTTTGATATGCCTTACAAGATAAATCCTTTTATCTCCATAATAAAAAGCTACATCGTCTTGATATTCATTGCCTAACGAAATATTTTGTCCGATTTGAACAGCATTTGAACATTTTCCAACAAAAGTATTAAAGACAAATTTTATGCTTGAATTGCTTATGTAATTTCTTAGACTATCGCTATGACATGTGGCATTTCGCAAATTATTTACCAAATCAGTAATGTCTTTGATATTTTGATCGGTTTGCACATCGTCCGCCCAAATTATTCTATTGTTTTTTTACTCAACTCTTGAAGGATATAATTTAGTCGGACTATAATTTCAATAAAAGCGGACTGCGTAAAAATTTGATGTTTGGTAAAAATTTGCGAATTAAAAAGTTCCGCACATCTTTGTGTTTCAAAAAGTAAATCCCGTTTTAGTAAATCCAAATCGTTCATAAGCATAAATTCTTTTATTCTTCGGTCACTACTTTGTAAATATTTTTAAAAATTCTCGGCTGTTCTGTATTGCAAAAATGTTCACATTCAGCTCGATTAACTTTATCCCATTTATACACATTCAGCATTATCGTATGAATATCAGAAAATATATTGTTTTGAGCTGACGCCGAAATATTCGAAAAAGCCATTATAAAAAATAAAACGATATTGATTAAAAGAAAAATATTTCCTATAAAATAGCTCCCAATAAAGATTCCTACGATTACAACCAGCGACATGTTGCGCGTTTTATCTAACGCCGATACGCTCGCCTTAATCCATAAAGCGATATTTACCGAAAATACAATTTTCGGATCAACAATTTCACTTTTCTGTTTAATTTTTTCCTTTCCTAAATGATGAAAAAACTTTTTTAATTCGTCATAATCACCTAACAATTTTGCTAAAAATTTTGGAGATTTAACGCAGTTCCAAAAGCCAGAACTAACTATTAGTAAAATAAATCCCAAAATGATTTCAATAATAATTTTAATAACCATAAATTTTTATCTTCTACTGTTTTGAAATATAATTTTGCACCTGTTCTCTTATAGAGTTGGAAGTAATGAAAATGTTTATACAGTATTGCCCGAATTTACTTAATTGCTCATAAATAAAATTTTCCTCTTGTGCGTCCCAAATATATCTTTTAGATAAAAATGGGTGTTCACTATATTTGTCCATTTCCTTAATCACATAATCGAGTGTTGATTTGAAAATATTTTCTAAATGTTTCTTGTCTGAATCTATAATTTGTAAAGAAATTTTATAAATTTTCCCATTAGTTGCACCAATTACAGTGTTCCACAAATTCCCGTTCAAATTAGTTTCTTTACCATGATATATTTTTTCATCTTCTAACATTTTTACCCAGCCAGCCATTTCAAACATTTGATATTCTTCGGCTGTATATTCTTTTAAGTCCGGTGCTTCATTTACGGGTTGGTTTAAGTAATAGTTTTCTATTTTTGTTATTATATTTATTTTACTAAATTTTTCTTGTTTTGCCATTGCCCAAAGAAGCGACACCACCCAGATAAATAAGAGGAAATTTATGATTTTGACTGGTGCTGAAATATAAACGAGAGTTATCAAAAATGAGACAAGAAATAAAATAGCAGTAACTTTTTGCGTTTTCCATAAACGAACCACGACCATAATCGTAAATGCCAACATTGCTATTGCTGATACTGCAATTAAAACAACTGGTGCAGTATAATTTCCTGACAAATCTTCGGCAGACGACAAGACGGACAAAATATATGTTCCTATTCCCAAAAATACAAGTGTTTTGTTTTTCATATCATTTTATTAAATCCTCAGTAGAAACGCCAAGAACTTTGGCGATATTCGCCATAGTTTGAACGCTCGATTTGTTAACAACACCCC
>CAZEUY010000012.1:9503-20857 GCA_964515525.1 uncultured Candidatus Saccharibacteria bacterium | reverse complement strand
CTTGTATATTTTCATCGTATCTTCCTGTAAAATACAACGCACACAAAATTAACACACCAAAACCGATAACCAAAATTAATGGCTTTACATATGGTTTATTCATATTGAGTTTTTAATTATTATTTGTTATCTATTATTTTATCACAATCGGCTTATTAATAACAACTTTCTATATCTGCAAACACTCCTTGCGAATTCAACTCTGCCTTTTCTTTAAGACATTGATTTATCCCCAAAGTTATTTTTCCATCTTGACTTTCCCAAAAGTCAAGTGCGGTTTCAAAATTTCCATTTGGATTTAATTCTTTGTCATGAAGCCATTCAATATAACTTGCGGGAAATAAATGATTAGCTTTTACAAATCCATAAGTTCCTTTAGTTTGATCAAGCTGCCATTTGTATATTTCTTTCCATGGCCATGCGAATTGGAATAATCTAAATTCATGTACAATTTCCATTGAACCGTCATTATCCAAATCTACCAACTCATCCCAATTAAACAAATTGCTATTATGTAGTTTTACTTCAAAATTTTCTCCATTCCATTCATAAAAATAAAATGGCTGGGAAGAACCACTCCCCATATTTTGGTACAAAACAACTACATCTACAAAACCGTTCTTATTAAGATCTCCCGCTTGCCACCATTCAAACCCTTCTCCATATCCTGGTAATTCTAGAAAATAACCGTCATCTCGTAGCAAAACAATTTTTGAAATTCCTATACAGTCATACTCATCTCTGTTAATAAGCATTAATTTTGATTTAAAATCTTCATCACAGTTTTCATCATATTTAATATCTATAAAGTGCTCTCCAATGATTCTATAATTATGATACTGAACTGGCAATCTAAAATCTGAATTATTTTTAGCTAATTTAATACCAATAACAAAACCCATCAAAAGCAAGAGCGAGATAATAATAAAAATTTTGTATTTTTTAATAAAATTATACACAAAATACTATTCCTTATAATAAAAATAATAGAACAAAAATTGTTTAATTCCTATTTTTGTAACATGTTTTGCTTTAATATCTGACCGATATTGAACATACAGTTTAAGTGGGTTGGCATTATCTTTAAAATTATCAACTTTGATACTTTTTAACCATTTATAATATGCAGCAGAAGCTCTAATCACATCTCCGATATCACTATAATCAAAATCATACCCCAAATTTTTTAATTGCGCTATAGACATTTTCTTTTCCAAACCCATCAATCCACTCTCGCCAATATATCGTTCATCATGATCTATTCTTTTACCAAAACTACTTTCTTGTGCGATTGTAGTTTTCAATATAATAGGATCTATATCAAACTCTTTGCTAGCTATCTCAATTTCTTTATCATATTTTATAAAATTTTTAACTGGCACAGGAATCTCCTTAAATTCTATTTCATTCCCAACTTCTACATACAACTCATTGATTTGTTGAATAATATCATCTGATGTCTTTGGTATAATCTTATCCCCCTCTTTTTTTATTCTCAGATGCATCCAAATATCATTTAATGTCGGCATTCTATCTGCCCAAAGTTCAATATAGTGGTTTGATTCTTTAAGGTTGAAATAAAATCTTGATATTAATGTATCTCCCTTCAATTCTCTCCCCTGCCAAAACCAATTCTTCCCCCATTTTAATGTTTCATGTTTATGAATTTTATTATCTATTATTATCTTAGCATCATCTCTATCCCATTTTCTTTTTTCACATGTAATTGAGATATCAAAGATACTTGTTGGAAGATTTATTAGAGCTATCGTTATCCATGGTCTTCTATTTCCATCTTGAGCTTGCTCTTTTATGTTTAGCATAAAATTATTGGAATTTTCTATTTCATTAATCTCTGGTTCTTTTTCAAGTATTGCTTCTTTTTTCGGAATAAATTTTATTATATGTTTTCCAACTTTCAATTCTATAATAAAGAGAACTGTTTTGGATAATCCTTTTAATTTTGTTCCATTCCATGTTGATGGAATATCGTAATATTGAGGTTTCTTTTCAGCTGGAATTTCTCTTAATTTAATACCATCTATTTCTACTCTTAGATCTCCTCCTCACCATAAACCAAAGAATTTTACTGATTTGCATGATGCTGTGATTGATATAGTGTGAATACCTGATTTTAAGACATCAAATTTGTATTCAAAATTTTCTGTTAGTTTTTTATGCATTATGGTTGTTTGCTATGTGTTACAAGTTATGAGTTATGAGTTCTACATATACGTCTTATACTCCCGTTTCTTTTTCGTAAAAATCAAACCTAAAATAGGTAAGACCACCCAGATAAATTGGGCGACAGATCCAGTAAAAACTGTACTCATTATTGGGAAAGAACTTGTGATAATTTCTTGAGCAAAAAACGACATTATAATTGTTGTAATTAGGCCTATTTGAAATATACTGAAAATTAGCGTTTCAATCCACGAGCCCTCTGTTGATGCTCTAAAAATAGAAGCAAGTCCGGATCTTGTTAATGTAACAAAAAGTAAAAGCATACACGCAACGAAAATCGCAACTTTTATTGGAACGTTCTTTAGAACGTTCCATGACACATTCCATGGGAAAAAGATCGCAACAAGTGCGGACATATAAATACTTGAGAGAATGACAATAATTCTCGCTTTTCCTAATGTTATCCCATACAAAAAAACTGCTATAACGAGCAGTATTATTAAAAACAAATCCCACGACGGAGATGCCCAATTCATTCTCCCCAAACCAGCACCAGCAATTCCCAAAGATGCAAGACCCTTACTTGCTAACTCTTGGATTGTATTTATTATTTGATTCATTGTTTATTTTTACTTTGACTGTTTCATTATACCACTTTTTATGATTTTATTTTAATCTTTTTAATTTAGTATTCTGTAAATGCTTTGCATTGCTTGAAGAAATAACTTTCTTACCAATTTTTTGTTCAATATCTTTTCTCGCTTTACCCGCTACGCTTCCACCTCTAACTATTCAGTGTTCAGATAACAATTTTCAGTTAACAGTTACACAATCACAACTCAAAACTTAAAACTGATAATTGATAACTGATTTATGGTTCAGCATTCGGGGATGGGATTGATTGGATTACACGAAGCAAATTCTCTGTAGAAAGACAGTCTGTTTCTCTTTGTTTACCATCAGAAGCAATCATTTTCAACCGTACGATTTTTTCGTACGCTTGACTACCTTCAGCTTTTAATTTATTTTTTAGATCTGACCAATACCGTTTAGGGATAGAACTTCCCGTTAAAATTTCAATAACATCAACAATAGAAAAATACCAAAGTTCCTTGTCCGCATCCCAATGACGACGAACCTGTTTCTTATGAAAAACCGCAATTGTTTTGTCTTTTTTGGACATGTTTTTTATTTTTACTCAACTGTTTCATTATATCACTTTTTTATTTTCAATCAAAATGTCAGATTATTAAAGAATCAAAATCGTTATATAGTTTCTCTATTATTTCAATAACTTTTTTGTTTTTGCGAATTACTAAAATAATTTTATTAATTTCATCGGCAACTTCTTTAGGATAATTTATGCCTAATGTAAATTTAATGACAGAATCTGGATCTGGTTTTCTTTGAAAATATTCCTGCAAAACAGAATGCCATTTTTTTAGATCCCTTTCTGCAATCCCATATTTTTTCTCAACAGGTAAAATTTCATCTAAATAATTTATATACACATTCCAGTCTTTTATATGGTCATAGAGTAATTCACCTTCTAACACTTTTAACGCTGGTTTAGTATGTTGCGATTCTGGACATAAAGAATAAACATCATTTTCTGTAATAAATTTATCTCTTACATTGTCTAAAATTGAATGGAATTTTAATCCTGCAAAAAAAGATTCTTCGTTTTGTAAATCGTTAATAGATAAACCGTCAAAATGAGTTTCTGTTCTTTTTATTACTTTTAAGTATCTGATGTCTGGGAAAAGTGTGCCAACAAAAAAATCCCTTGTCCGCCGTCTTGTCTGCCGAAGCTTCAGCGTAGGCAGAAGCTCGCAAAGCGAAGGCGGATTTGTCCCATTTCCAAAGAATTTATCAAAAACTTTTTCTGTTAGGACGATGTGGGTTATTGGTGTTGCCATGGTGGGGGTGGGTTATTTATCTTAATATCGCATTTATTTCATCGAGATATTTAGAAAACTCTTCCCAGATTATATCTAAAAGCTCTTTCCCTTTTTCTTGAAAATATTTTTTATCAATCACTTCAAATCGTAATGTATAATCTTTTGGTCCTCCACCATGATCAACCATTTCTAAATTTAAAATTACAGCCTCACTACCGAATCTCTGATTGATTTTATTTGTTAGTTCATCAATTCTTTCCTTGAATAATTTCTGGAAATTCTCATCTTGCTCGTTTCGAGGATCATCTTCAACATAGCTCAGATAAGGGCTTTTATTTCTTTCTGTATGCCCATAGCAACTTTCACATGGAGTAATTGGCAATGAAAAAAACTTTTTAAGAATAGGAATAATTTCCTTGTCTATTTCTTTTGATTCTAAAGATTGTTGTAACATCCCAAGATTGTCTTCGTCTTTAGTAAAAAATTCTACTGATTTAAATTTTTCATTCATAAAAATATTCCCTTAAAAAATTATTAAAAATGGAGACAAATAAGCAAACATTACCGCTACTAAATGTAACCAAAATATAAATCCAAAATATTTAACATTTTCTTTTTCCATACATTATTTATCCTTCATCAAAACCCCATCCCCAATGAATTATCGTAATTCAAATGATGGTCATTTCAGCCCGGGCAGCCACAAGGGCGTGCCCCTACAACACCGTAATAATCAATCCCGTCATCCTGAATCCTGGTTAATCCTTCAATCCAAAGAATCCAGTCCGCCTTGGCTCGTCGAGACAGGGTTCAGACAATATCGTAGGGGTTTCTTCAAAACCCCTATAGAGTACTCTCCGAGGGCTCTAATCAGTTTTCAGTTCTCAGATAACAGTTATCAGTTGCGCTTACGACGTTATTCGGAACTGTTTACTGAAAACTGATAATTGTTAACTGATTCGGGCTAGGCGGACATTGAAAAAAGAATTCTGTAACCATAACGGGTTCACTCTATCCTAATTATATGCTCGCCACGTTGTTGTCACGGGATCCCTCAAATTTTTTTATTCAAAAAACTTTCGGGATGACAAGGTGAGAGAGAACGGTTCTCGCCCTGTCGCATCCGTGATCCGTGAGCATCCGTTTCTCATCCGTGCAAATCCGTTTATAATTCAGATTCCAGCTCTTCCAACAACCGTTTCCCTTTCCGTGACACTTTCCTCGGCACCACCACTTGCACCTCTACAAACTGATCACCACGACGGCCGCCGTAATGTTGCGGAAGTCCCTTTCCTTGTAAACGTAAAATTGTTCCCGATTGAGTGCCTGGAACAATTTTCATTTCAACTGAACCATCAACTGTCGGCACATCCGCTTTATATCCTAACGCCGCCTCGGTAAAACTGATTGGCAGTTTGTAATACACATTTGATCCCTCACGTTTGAAATCTTTATGTGGCTTTACGGTAATTCTGATATACAAATCCCCTGCAACACTATTCTTCCCACCTGCTTCACCTTTCCCACGAGCAACTAAAGTTTCCCCACTTTCAACACCGGGTGGAATTTCTATTGCTATATTATCATATTCTTTAACACTTCCAATGCCCCTACATTTGGAACATTTTTTGTCCGCCACTTCCCCCGCTCCTTCACATGTTGGGCAAACGACGACTTGTGCGAATGATCCCAAAATAGTTCTTCGTGTTGTCTGTTTTCTACCAGTACCTCCACAATCAGAACACTTTTTCGTCCCTGATCCTAACTCAGCTCCAGTTCCGTTACATTTATCGCACTGAACATTTTTGTATAATTTAAACTCTTTTTTTACTCCTGAAACCATTTCTTCAAATGAGATTTCAGCATCAACAGCAATATCTGGTCCTTTTCTAACTCTTGCTCCTTGTCTGCTTTCACCTCTGTGAAACATGTTTCCAAAAATATCTCCAAGATCATCAATATCTACTCCTTCAAAATTCATTCCTCCCATGCCAGAAAACCCACCTGAAAATGGGTTCCCTTGAAATCCTGAAGCACCAGCTCCGCCTGCTCCATCAAATGTTTGACCGAACTGATCATACTGTTGCTTTTTAGTTTTGTCAGACAAGACTTGATAAGCAGAGTTCACTTCTTTAAACTTCGCCTCATCTCCATCTTTCTTGTCAGGATGATATTTTTGAGTAAGTCTTCTGTATGCTTTTTTTATCTCTTCATCCGAGGCATTGCGATTCAGCCCAAGAGTTTCATATAAGTCTTTAGCCATAGGTTATTTTATATATTAGAATATGATGTTTTCTTTATCAACAGTCACCGTTTCTTTTTCAAATATCCCGAAAGTGAAACAGATTTTCGTTAGGATTGATGATAGAAGAATTACCAAACTTGAAAATATCTTCCCCAAAAATTGCATTAACAGAAAAAAGCTGACAGTAAAAAAGATCGGTAGGTATTTGTAGTATGGAGAAAAAATTGTATCTATCTGTTGATTGACTTGATCTTTAATGCCACTGAACAAACTTTTAGAATTTTCATTTGATCCCAAATTAACAGATGGGATGCTCTTCATTATGTTGTTTAATGTATCATTATCAATTTCCATCCCCGGCATATTCTCGCTCAAATAATCTTTCGCCAAATTTTGAAGTTTCCCTGTTTGCTCTTTTGATGTTCCAGAAATATCATTTGCCGTCCCTATGATTTGATTGATTAGATTATCTGGAACTGTGAGTTTATCAACCGCTGTGGACATCGGGGAAAAATAGTATATAGAAGAAAGCATCAGAACAAGAACAAGAACCAAAGATCCTATTCCACATTTAACTAATGGTTTTACAGCAAAATTCACACGCTGGGTCTGCTCTTTTTGGATGACCCCATCGGACACGACTAACGCTCCTGTTAAAAAAATTGCTCCTGCCAAATAGAACATCATTGCTAATTGTGAGCTGGAATAGAAAACAAACAGAAATACTGCAGAGGACATTATTCCCATGAAGAACACTATCCATCTATTATATACAGCAATGAGATACACGATAAACAGAGACCAAAGCGTCACCAAACCTATCAATGGCCACCCAAGTTTTATCCAGAACCACTGCCAGAAACTCCCCGCATTCTGAATTGTAAATTGAACGTCTGTCGCGTAAAAAGATCTTTTGACAACTGTCCATGCAAACAAGGATGCTATAAAAATTAAAATTGTAAGTACCACTATTTTTATTTTTGAATCGTGTTTTGTATTTAGTTTTATTTTTGATATGTCCATACTATCCCCTATCTTGAAATCCTACTGTCGTTCCTTTCGGCTCTTCAGATTCTTTGATTTTCCCAAACTTATCTTCATATTTTTTTAGATTATCCGCAAGCGCTGCAACTACTCTCTTCAGGTGCCCTGGGCTCATAATAACCCTTGAGTTAATTATACCCTGTGGCGGAAATAAGCTTAAGAAATCAAGAATAAATTCTTCTTTCGTATGACTTACCGACATCGCATTCGCATATGATCCTTTAAGAACATCGTCAGATGCCTTGATTTGAATTTTTTGTGTATTGTTTTCCATATTATTTTTTTAATTGATTAAATATTATATAACATAATCTTGATTCCGCCGTAGGGGCACGGTGCCCCGTGCCCCTACCGTCGATCCCGCATCGTTATCCCTACTTTTTGTCCGTAAACTCTGCGTCTTTAACTTCCTCGTCCGCCGTAGCTTTAGCGGAGACTGGATCATCCCCTGCATCCTTCGTCCCCATAGCCTGTTCTGTTTTGTCCGCTTGAGCAGTTTGTTGTGCCTGCTGATACATCTGCGCTCCTACTTTCTGAATCGCCTGCCCTAAATCATCTGAAGCTTTCTTTATCTCTTCAAGATTATCAGAATCCTTAACTTTCTTCAATGCTTCAATTTTCCCGTCCATCTCTTTTTTGTCCTCATCTTTAATTTTATCTCCACCATCTTTCAATGTTTTTTCAGTGCTGTAGATTAAAGTTTCAGCAGTATTTTTTAATTCTATCAATTCTTTCTTTTTCTTGTCTTCATCTGCATGCACTTCAGCATCTTTTTTCATGTTTTCAATTTCATCTTTTGAAAGCCCTGATGATGCTTGAATTGTAATTTTCTGTTCACGTCCTGTCGCTTTATCTTTAGCAGAAACGTTGAGAATCCCGTTAACGTCAATGTCAAATGAAACTTCAATCTGTGGAACTCCGCGTGGAGCTGGTGGAATCCCATCCAACATAAACCGTCCTAGAGATTTATTCCCGGATGCCATTTCACGTTCTCCCTGTAAGATATTAATATCTACAGATGGTTGGCTGTCCGCAGCAGTGGAAAATACTTGAGTTTTATTTGTTGGAATTGTTGTGTTTTTTTCAATTAACTTTGTTGAAATTCCACCCATCGTTTCAATCCCCAATGAAAGCGGTGTGACGTCAAGTAATAGAACGTCTTTCCCCATATCACCCATTGATATAGCTCCTTGAATAGCTGCGCCAATCGCTACAATTTCATCTGGATTTACGCCAACATGTGGTTTTTTTCCGAAAAAATCTTCAACAATTTTCTGGATCAGTGGCATTCTTGTCTGCCCACCAACTAAAACTACTTCGTCAATATCTTTAATTTCAAAACCAGCTTCCTTGATTGCAGCTTTACATGATTCCAAAGTTTTTTTCGCAAGATCTCCAACTAATTCTTCTAATTTAGCTCGAGATAGAGATAGATTCAAATGTTTTGGACCATTCGCATCTGTTGTAATGAATGGCTGATTAATTTCTGTCTGCATTGTCGTTGAAAGTTCATGCTTCGCTTTTTCAGTAGCTTCTTTCAATCTCTGCAACGCCATCTGATCTTTAGACAAATCAATCCCTTCTAATTTTTTGAACTCACTTACAATCCAATCAATTATTTTCTGATCAAAATCATCTCCACCAAGATGTGTATCACCGTGTGTAGCTTTAACTTCCACACGAGATTCTTTTTTTCCATCTTCATTTTCAATTTCTCCTACCTCCAAAACTGAAACATCAAACGTTCCACCTCCTAAATCGTAAACTACTATCTGCTCATCTTTCTTTTTGTTTAGACCATAAGCAAGAGCAGCTGCAGTTGGTTCGTTAATAATTCTTTTAACATTCAAACCAGCAATTTCTCCAGCATCTTTTGTCGCCTGTCTTTGGGAATCATCAAAATACGCAGGAACAGTGATGATCACGTCAGTAATTTTCTCTCCAAGTTTATCTTCTGCATCCGCTTTCAATTTCTGCAAAATCATCGCAGACACTTCTTGCGGAGAATGTTCTTTCCCACCCATTTTTACCTTGATCCCACCATTCGCCTTGATAATTTCATATGGCAAAAGTTTTACATCTTCCTGTATTTCGGCTTCCCCAAAACTTCTTCCGATCAATCTTTTTACAGAAAAGATCGTGTCCTTCGGGTTCGTCACAGCTTGGCGCTTGGCAATTTGCCCCACCAATCTTTCACCTGCTTTGTTGATCGCAACAACAGATGGAGTCGTCCTATTACCTTCTTTGTTTTCAATAATCGTCGCTTCCCCACCTTCAACAACTGCCATCGCAGAGTTTGTTGTCCCTAAATCAATTCCTAATATCTTTGACATAATGTTGTCTCCTTAATTGTGTTAATTATAATTAAATTTATTATTCGTTATCGTTTTGTAGGGGCGTGCCTTCATGGCCGCCCGCGTAGAAATGTAGCAAACAAGATAATGATGGTTTGTGTACGAAACACCGACGACGAGGGCGGGCGCAAGACCGCGCCCCTACACCAAAATTCTCGCCACTCGTATAATCTTCCCATTCAACCTATACCCTCGTCTAATTATTTTCCCGACTTTCGACTTTTGACTTTCTGACTTTCTGACTTCCACGACTTCATGTATTTCTGGATTAAATTCATCTCCAACTTTCACTGCAATCTCTTCAACCCCATTTGCTTTCAACGTATCTTCTAACATTCTCTTTATATGCACAATCCCCTTTATCCATTCTGCGTCTTTTTGGTCTTTCGGAACATGTTCTAATGCAAGTTCCATATTGTCTAAAATTGGCAGAAAATCTTCAATAATTCCTTCACATGCAAATTTTCTAAACTCTGCCGAAATTTCCTCTTGCCGTTTTTTGTAATTTACAAAATCTGCTTTTGCTCTTTGCCATCCCTCCAAATGTTCTTGCGATTCGCGTTCTAATTCTTTTATTTTCTCTTGGCACACCGTAGCCTCATCAGAGACGAAGGCGGCTACATCCTTCTTTTGTTTCATAATAAATGTCTTTAATAATTATACTTTTTCACCCTAACGGGTAACCATCCAAAGGATGATTTATCCTGTTAATAATTTAGTGATATGTTCTATAAAGGATAGATTTCTGTCGTATTGCATACCTTTTGGACCGACTACTGCGATGTATCCTTGTCTCCCATCTGGCAATTCATATTTGGAAACAATCATTGAATAGTCTTGTAATTTTGAAATTGGATTTTCTTTTCCTATATAAATTTGGACAGGTTTTTCAGAATTTTGCAACATTATTTTGTCCATCCATTCATCAAGATAATCAAGAATTTCTGCCGCCTGCACAACTTGATCCATCTCTGTAAATTCTGGATTGTTGAAAAACTCTTTTATTCCCGCTTCGCAACAGTCTCCTTCATTAAGAAATCCTGCCACTGAAAATGTTTTTGTAAAATTTGAAAGTAATTTTGCTGTCGTTCTTGATAGCCTACTCAACTGTGTCTTCGCCTTTAACAGTTCCAGATTCAATTCTTTTATTTCTTTTTTAGATAACGGTCGATCTTCCATTACTTCATTTACGAAAAACCGAAACCCTTTATCCGTTGGGATCCTACCTGCCGATGCGTGTGGCTGGTAAAGATAACCTGTTTTTTCAAGTTCATTCATCTCCGCCCTTACTGTCGCTGGAGAAAGATCAATATATTCTTCAGAAATGATATCTGAACCAACAGGCATCGCTGTCTTTGTGTATTCCTGAACAACCGCCGATAAAATTGTCTGTTGCCGATCAAACATAGTCCATAAAGTCCTTAAAGTCAAAAGTTTATAAAGTCCGTTCGTCGCCGTTATGCCGTACTTTCAACTTTATGAACTTTTGACTTTTTAACTAAATTGTACACAGACAGTAATAATTTTACAAAACCACCGCCTAAATAAAACACTATTTCTATTATATACAAGCCGTTAGCACTTGTCAACTCCAAGCGCCAATCATCTTTTTCTGCTACTTTTAGG
>CAZEUY010000012.1:7730-9403 GCA_964515525.1 uncultured Candidatus Saccharibacteria bacterium | reverse complement strand
GCCGTTAGCACTTGTCAACTCCAAGCGCCAATCATCTTTTTCTGCTACTTTTAGGATAAATAAAAAGACCGTTTATTAGGTACGGCCGAACCCTTGTTTCTTCTATTCGTCAATGCCATTTAGAGCTACCTGCCATAACAACCAAAGATCATCGTCATCAGACCAATCACGTGGTGAAAATGCTAAAATATCCTGAATTACTTTCAATCTTTGCGAGTCACTTACGGACTCGCCTTTTTCAATCTTTTGGAGTAATTTCATACCCCCTTCTACTGATATTGCAGTTGTAACTATTCTTTTCCCTTTCATCTTTAATCTCCTTTTTATTTTTTTATGACGACATAATACATAATCGTCATTATGAATATCATAAATCCCAAATACTGAATTACTTGAGATTCCCCTGCCCATAAATTTGCTAATCTAATGGCAAGAGCAACAACTATGATTGCTACCACCATATGGATTACTCTCTTTTTTGTCATTTTTATCCCCTTTAAAGAAGATGTTTTTCAAGTTACTCATATTAATTTTCTACCCCCATCATAGCATACTTTTAATTAAATGTCAAGGGCTGTTTTTTTGTTGGGAAATTAGGTATAATAGAAATATATTAAAAGTGGAGTAATCCTCCTTCGCTACCCTTCGGGGTAGCTACGGAAGGACAAGTATGAGAAACAAAATAGAATACAAAAAAGTCACTTGGATTGATATTGAAAAACCACAGCCATCAGATATTGAATTTTTGAGAGAGAAATTTCATTTCAACCCAATAGATCTGGAGGAAATTGACAGAATGACCTATAGGCCAAAGGCCGATGATCATGGAAAATATATTTTCATAGTTTTACATTTCCCTTATTACGACACCGACAGAGAAAGCACTGTGAGCTCTGAATTAGAAATTTTTATTACACAAACTCATTTAATTACTACTCACCCATTCCCCGTCCCTCCTCTCTTATCTGCATTTGAAGGATGTAGAAATCATACATCTGTTGCAGAAAGATACATGGGGCAAGCAACTGGGCAATTACTTTATCATCTGATGGAACGATTATTTGATGCATGTTTCCCAAAACTTGATCGCATCGCGGAAAAGATTGATGAGATTGAACAGCAAATTTTCAAGGGCAGAGAGAAAGAGATGGTTAAAGAAATTTCTTTGATTCAACGGGAAGTGTTAAGTTTACGAAGGATATTAAAACCGCAAAGATCAATTTTGGAATCATTAGCAACAGCGGATAATACTGAAATCCTACCTAAAAAATTCCAGATTTATTTTAGAGACATCATTGGATCCAATATCAGGGTTTGGAACGCATTAGAAAATCACAAGGAAACAGTTGAGGCATTAAAGGATACTAACGAATCGCTTCTTTCAAACAAAATTGGTGAGATAATGAAAATTCTTACAGTTGTTTCTTTTGTCACATTCCCACTTTCTGTCATCACTGGATTCTGGGGAATGAATGTCTTTGAAAATGTTCCGTGGATAAACAATATCTTCGTAGCACCAATTATTTTCTTGTTCATGATTATGACAACAGTTTTGATGATTGCGTATTTTAAGAGAAAAAAATGGCTGTAATGTAAAACGAATCAACACGAATGCAGAACGAATGCAGAACGAATGCATACGAATCACGAATTCGTGATTCGTGAATATTTGT
>CAZEUY010000012.1:6223-7630 GCA_964515525.1 uncultured Candidatus Saccharibacteria bacterium | reverse complement strand
ACGAATGCAGAACGAATGCATACGAATCACGAATTCGTGATTCGTGAATATTTGTTCAACATTAGTGTCCATTTGTATGCGTATCTACAACACATTAACGAAACGAAAAGAGAAATTTGTTCCGATAAATTCCGACGGTAAAACCGTCGGTATGTATGTATGTGGCCCGACAGTTTACTGGTATCAACATATCGGTAATCTTAGATCATACATTTTTGCAGATGTCTTAAAAAGAACATTGGAATATTTTGATTACAATGTTCAGCATGTAATGAATGTGACAGATGTTGGACATTTAACAAGTGACGCTGATGTTGGTGAAGACAAGATAGAAAAAGCTGCAGAAAAAGAAAACAAGACAGCTCAAGAAATCGCAAATTACTATTTGAAAATTTTTAAAGATGATTCTAAAAAATTAAATATTATTGAGCCCAACATCTGGTGCCGAGCAACAGAACATATTAAAGAACAGATTGAACTAATTAAAAGTATTGAGGAAAAAGGTTTCACATATAAAACAAGCGATGGAATATATTTTGACACTTCTAAATTAAGTGACTATGGAAAATTGACAGGTCAGAAATTGGAAGATTTACAGGCTGGGAAAAGAGTTGAGATGAAAGAAAAAAAGAATCTTACTGATTTCGCACTATGGAAATTTTCTGAAAAACCGGATGTGCGACAGCAAGAATGGAATAGTCCATGGGGAATCGGATTTCCGGGATGGCATGTGGAATGTTCAGCGATGTCAATGAAATATCTTGGTGAACAGTTTGATATTCACACTGGAGGAATTGATCATATCCCTGTCCATCATACAAATGAGATCGCTCAATCAGAAGCATCAACAGGAAAGATTCCAGCAAAATATTGGATGCATGGTGAATTCTTAATTTTCAAAGGAAAGAAAGTAAGCAAAAGTGAGGGTGGACTTTATACTATTTCGGAATTGGAAAAGAAAAATTTTAATCCCCTCTCTTTTAGATATTTAGTTTTATCAGCACATTACAGAAGCCCATTAAATTTTTCATTAGAAAATCTTGGAAATGCACAAAATTCATATAATAGACTAAAGAATATTATTCCAGACTTGGAAGATGATGGGAAAATAAATAAACAGTATTTGAAAGAATTTGAAAATGCAATCGCAGATGATTTGGATATGCCAAAAGCTATTGCTGTTTTATGGAAATTATTGAGAGATGAAAACGCAGATGGAAAACTGAAAACGATAGAAAAGATGGATCAAGTTTTCGGTTTGGATTTATTAAAAAAAGATGAGATCAAAATCCCAGAAGATGTACAGAAACTTATAAACCAACGACAAAAAGCAAGAGAAGAAAAAAATTGGAAAGAAGCAGATAAGTTGAGGGAGGAGATTGAGGGGTTGGGGTTTGTTGTTAAAGA
>CAZEUY010000012.1:0-6123 GCA_964515525.1 uncultured Candidatus Saccharibacteria bacterium | reverse complement strand
GACCAAAAGCTACCACCACAAAATTTAGAGGCAGAGCAATCGTTGCTTGGTTGTTTAATGTTGAGTAAAGATGCGATTATTAAAATTTCTGACATCATCCGCCCTGCCGATTTTTACAAAGACGCTCATAGAAGAATTTATGAAGCGATTGTTTCACTTTACGAAAAGCAAGAACCGCTTGATATTTTGAGCGTGACCAACAAATTGGAAGAGAAAAAATCGATTGATGATATTGGCGGGGTAAGCTATTTAACATCTCTTGTAAACTCAATCCCCACTGCCGCTCATGTTGTCCATTATGCAAAAATTGTCCAGCGAAAATCCACATTGAGGAACATCATCAACGCTGCAGCAAGGATTACTGAACTTGGTTTTAATGAAGATGAGGAAATTAATAGTGTTTTGGATCAGGCTCAACAAGAGATATTTTCTGTCTCTCAAAATTACGCATCTCAAAATTTCATTCACATTAAACCCGTTCTAGAAGAAGCGTTTGATAGGATTGATGAGTTGCATAAACAGAGCGGAAAAGTTCGCGGTATTTTAACTGGCTTTGAAAAATTAGACCAGAAATTAGCTGGAATGCAAAAATCTAATCTCATAATTTTAGCAGCTCGCCCGGGTATTGGTAAAACGACTTTAGCTTTAGACATCGCTCGACAAGTGGCTGTTGATGAGAAAATACCAGTTGGCATATTCAGTCTTGAAATGTCAAAAGAAGAATTGATTGATAAAATTATGTGCGCTCAAGGAGGAGTTGATGCATGGAAATTAAGAACTGGCCAACTTTCTAGTGAAGAACATCACAATGACTTTGCAAAAATCAGCCATGCGATGGCGACTTTATCTGAAGCTCCTTTGTATATTGATGATTCCGCCTCCAACAATGTGATGCAAATTCGAACGATGGCGCGACGACTTCAATCAGAATATGGATTAGGACTTTTAGTTATTGATTATTTACAACTTATGCAAGGAACAGGAAAAACAGAGAGCCGAACGCAAGAAGTAAGTGAGATTTCCAGATCGTTAAAGTCATTGGCAAAAGAATTAAATATTCCAGTCATAGCGCTATCCCAGCTTTCAAGAGCGATAGAATCAAGAGATGGTCAAACACCAAGATTATCAGATTTGAGAGAGAGCGGTTCCATTGAGCAGGATGCCGACCTTGTGATGTTTATTCACCGTGAGGATAAAATTAAGAAAGATAGCGACAAGAAAAATATCGCAAAAATAATTATTGCTAAACATAGAAATGGTCCTATTGGAGATGTAGATCTGTATTTTGATTCTTCGGCTGTCCGATTTAGAAATCTTGATATACATCACCAGGGATATCAAGCAGATCAATCAGAACAAGCAGAAAATTTTATCAATGACTCCTATTAAAGAACTTATAGATCAGTTCCAGAAATTGCCTTCAGTAGGGCCCAAAACAGCCCGTCGTTTTGTTTATTTTTTGATTCATAAAAACGATGGACGCTATCTCAATAATTTTGAAAATGCATTGAGAGAAGTTAAGGAAAAAATCGGAATTTGTAAAAAATGTTTTAATATCGCAGAGGGAGAGCTTTGTTCTATCTGTAATGATCAAGAGAGAGATCATCAGACTATCTGCATCGTAGAAGAAGCTTTAGATATTTTACCCATAGAGGAATCTTTAGGGTTTAACGGTGTTTACCATGTTCTAGGAGGAGCCGTAAATCCAACGATGGACGAAAATACTTTACAAGACTTGCATATAAAGGAATTGGTTGATAGAATAAAGGTCGCGACATTGAAGGAAATTATTATCGCCTTCAACCATTCAACGGAGGGAGAAGCAACAGCTTTATATATTATAAAGTTGTTAAGTCCCTTGAAAATTAAGATAAGCAGACTTGGACGAGGTCTCCCAACTGGAGGAGACATTGAATATGCTGATCCCGAAACGCTGAAAGGTGCGTTTGCAGGGAGGCGAACGGTTTGAGATTGGAGGAGATGTTAATGAGAAGTTTCCTAATTAGTCTTTTTTGTTTATTTTTTTCTTACATTATTGTGTATTGCAACGATGTGGCGAAAAAATCATTCAACACCGATAGCAGTGTTGAATGTGAATAATAACAGTATTAGTAAAATAAAAATCCCATAAGATAGTTTTATGGGATTTTTTAGTTGTCTTGAACAACGAAACGCCCAATTGTCTGAACCTGGATTAAACCAGATTTAAAGGATTAGTCTCGATTCAAGATTTCATGATTACGGCGTCATTGTGTAGGGATAAACCATACGAATGACAATTGCAAAATTCCATGACGTGACGACGAACGACGACGGGGCAGGCACCACAGATATTCATCATGGCACAGCATGGGTTCAGCCCTTACAAAAACAAATGAACATACCATGTGGTATGTTCAAAGGTATGTTCAACGTAATCCTGCAATCCTGAATCGGGAAACAATCTGAGAAATCCTGTTTAATCCAGGTTCAGACAGCGTCAATTTGTTCTATCTCAACCTCCGTAAACATCTGTCTATGCCCTTGTTTCTTTTTATATCTCTTTTTGGCTTTGAATTTCACAATCGTCACTTTATCACCCTTGCCTTCTCCCAACGCCTTTGCAACAACTTTAGCTCCGTTGATAAATGGTCTACCGATTTTTACAATTCCTTTATCTTCATCCGCGATCATCAGCACTTCGTCAAACTCAACGCTCTTCCCTTCTTCCACATCTAACTTTTCAATCTTAAGCTTTTCGCCAACACTGACTTTATACTGTTTACCGCCTGTTTTTATTACTGCAAATGCACTCATAGGATTTGTATAATCAATAGTTATGCTACAGAGAAGTATATCAAAATGACACAGAAAGTCAATGGAAGGCTGATAATTAAAAGAAATTTTCCCATACTTTGGGCTAAAACAGCAAGTATCCCCAAAATTATAGTAAAGAAAGATAGCAATAATACGATAGAACGTTGTGAATATCCCAACTCCAAGAGCCTGTGATGAAGATGAGATTTGTCTGCTTTGAAGATAGATCTTTTGGCACGGATCCTTAATAGGATAACTCTTCCCGCATCAAGAATTGGGATGCCCAGAACTAAAAATGCTGTTGCTATTTTCCCTCCGCTGATGATTGCAATCACTGCTATGATGAATCCCAAAAACATGCTTCCACTGGTTCCTATAAATATTTTAGCAGGCGGAAAAACAAATGGCAGAAATACTAATAATAAAATTAAAACTATACCTGCCAGAATTGCAGAAAATGGTTGGTTTACTTTTGGCAAAAGAGATAAAATTAAGAGAGTCCCACAACTTATGATTCCAATTGAAGTAGTTAGCCCATCTATCCCATCAACCCAATTGATCACATTCATAATCGCAACAACCCAGATAACTGTTGCCAAGCCAGAGGATGTTCCCAAAAAAAATAACCCTCCGAAAGGATTGGTGATATGTGTAATGGATATGCCAAATGCCACGATAAAGATGGCGATAAAAATTTGAAAAGATAGTTGCAAAAAAGAGCTTAAATCATATTTATCATCTAACAGCCCAAAAACAAGAATCATTGGAGCGACTGATGCGAGTAGTAATAGCCGACTATCCCGTGTACCTACAAAATACCATACTATCATTACGATAATAAATGGAACAATTAGAAACACTCCTCCATAACGAGGGATGTTTCCTTTATGAATATCTTGAATTCTATTTTTTATCATAAGTTCTACTTTTTTCTAACTTTTTTGGTGACGTAAAACCCTAAATACTTTCCAAACATCATTCGTGTTTGAGCATCTAAAGCAGGAAGTGCTCCCAAAAATGGTGCTATAACAGGAACAACCACCCACTGCAACACCATCATAGCACTTTTCCATTTGCCATATTTTTCTGGACGCGGAGGAAGCATCATTGTCCCTAATGCCGCGGAAACTACGAGCCCCAACATTGCAAATGTCATCAAAACACGTGTCATATTTGGAAGCCTACCAGCAATCACTGTTGCATAAAACGCCTCACCTCCAACAACAAGCGGAAGCCATCCAAGAATGACGACTATAAAAGAGTCTGTTGCCCATGATCTATGCCCATCAAGCATGATAAATAGATGCTTAAATTTTTTCCAAAAACTAATTTTTTTGTTTTTCAGAAACGCTCTAAAAAGAAGTGGAAAATTCTCAATCCCCCAAGCCCATCTTCTTTTCTGTTTATACTGATTCACGATTGAACTCCAATATGTATCTGCGACAACAGCATCTAATGACACGTGCATATACATCGGGATGGAACGATAATTTCCACCATAGTAATTGTAGCATTTCCAGAAAATTACCGAATCATCTGAAACCATATCCACTGGCCAATAATCAACTTCTATCAGTGCCTTTAGCCCCATTGAGTGGCTAGAAAAAGTTACTAATCTTTCAGGACGCAAGCTCTCTATCATATGCCAAAAGGAAGAGCTTGTCGCAATTACTCTAGAAAAAATTGAAGCATCCCACAAATTATTATGATACATCGGAAGTGGCTGTAAACTACAACGTTCCCTATCAGGAGCCATTAAATAAAGATAGGTTGCATAAGCAAAATATTGTGGATGTGCACATGTATCACAGTCAAAAGCAGAAACAATAATATTTTCATGTTTGATCCCCAACTCATCAATTACCTCTCTCGCTTTTTTAGCCGCCCATGTTGCATTCGCTCCCTTTGCTTTCATTTCTCCTTGTATCCCGTCTGGATGTCTAATCACTAATGTCTTGAAAAATTTATCTCCAAATTTTTCGCGAACCAATTTTTCTTTTGCATCTCTTCTCTCTGAATCATCTCTTTCTTCTGTCCCGAGAACAACAATAATTTTGTCTTTAGCATATTGGCAATTCAAAATTCTCGTAAAAGCATCGTCAATAACTTCTATCGGTTCATTGGCTGTCGGGAAAATTATTAGGTGATACATGTCTTCCCAATTTGGTGCATTCTCTGGGAAATCTTCTCGCCTTGTGTTTTTTAATTTTTCAAACCAATCAATTTTTTCGTTTCTGGTCTTACTACGATATGCGGATATTAAATATGTAGACATATAGACTGCCTTAATCAACCAAAATAAATCAAAAGCAATAATAAAAAGAGCTGCCGCAATAGGCCAGAAAAAAGAAGCTACAACAGAAAAAATCAGAGTAGTCCATGTCACCATCCCTGGAAGCATTTCAAAACTTCTCTGTAGAAATCTATCTTTTAATTGTTCCGGCCGAGCATTTGGATATTCCATGTTATTACTTATTAAACAGTATTATAGAAATAGTTGCGATCATCAACAGAATTTGTAAAAACGGAATAATGAAAAACAGCAATTTTGATGCGATCTTGCACTTATTAGAAAGAATAACCCCTAAAATAATATCAACACAAATAATTATAACTCCAACCGCTGGAATTATAAATATCTTCCTATAATCTCCCAGGTAGTCAACTCCATAGTAGGCATTATAATGCAACGGAATAGGGATGTTGGCAGATATTTCATTGATAGCTACAACAATCCACATCGCCCCATTTATCAATAGACCACAAAAAATAGCCACAAAAACGGCCTTATTACGTAAAAACATCCCTACTAATTTATTATTGATAGTCATACATCAATAATACCCCCCTATAGTCAAAAAGTCCAACAATATTCTACGTTTTGGTGTAATAAATCACTAACCAAACTGACTTTCTTCAAATAGAAATTCCAAAATCCAAATAACAAATTAAAAAGGAATTAAAAATGTCAAATATTAATTACAACGATTTATTTTTTTGATTTTTTAATTTGACATTCCTTTGTCATTTTTAATTTGAACTTTTTAATTTACTCATTGGCTACTATGAATCCGTTCTTACTTATACCCTAAACTCCCCTGCGAAAGAAGATATTTCTTCTTGCAACAAGCTTTCTATATTTGGAACTTTTTCAGTTAGAAATGATGAAACTTGATCTTCGGAAACTGGTGGTTCCTGTCCGAGCATCTGATCAAAATTGTTTCTATCATCTGGGGATAAGATATCTGCAACTTTTAAGAAAAGTCTCTTAATTAAAAGTTCTCCAGCTCTTGCAAGTACCTGCGCCTGTTTATCCTCTGGCAAATC
>CAZEUY010000011.1:0-21126 GCA_964515525.1 uncultured Candidatus Saccharibacteria bacterium | reverse complement strand
GAGATAAGTGATTTTGTTTTTTTCATGATCTCCAATTATATAACCAATTTTCAATTATAACATTTTGAACATTCCCTCTCTCTTCCCACGATACCGTGCATTTTGACATAATATCTTCCGTACTTGCATCTCCATCCGGATTATGTAAAATTTCCACTATTCTTGTAAAAATAGTTTCTTGATCAAATGTCGCCAAACATGCCGGAACAACAGGATTACACACAGAATACCCATCTCCACTTGTTGAAAATCTCATTTTTTCAGAAAGAGGGAAAGACCCATTATCTAACAATCCTGTCATCAAATAGCTCACCTGATATGTCCCATCAATTATCCCATCATCCCATGCATCTCCATTCATCCAATTAGTCCCCCGAATATCTTTAACTATTTCAATCCCCTCTTGAGCTAACCCAGTTGCAATCACTCTATGCCCCGTAATTTTTGAACGTGAAATCGTATTTGTTATCAGACCAATTACCCCAACAATTCCTGTTGTAATAATAAATATAGCAATCATAACTCCCAGCAAAGAAAAAGATTTGCTATTTTTTTGATTCCCTTGATGTATTTTAGTCAATAGAAACATACCCTAATTGATTTATTCTTACTATTTTACAATTATCATTATCAAAATTTGTTCTACAATTTACACCTTTTATTCCAACTACTATTTCTACTGGAAAATTATCAGAAGATGCACTTCCATTTACATATGCTATCGGTTCCGGAGGAACAAAAAATAATGATATTTCGCCTGTCCAGAAATCGCCACTTGGATTTTCAGCAATTGATATTCCACCAGCTTTGATGTCACTAATTACAACTCCCTGACCGCTAAAATCTTTCATGCTTTTTTCTGTTTCTACCTCATCTCCCAGAACATCTCCCCATGTCATATTTACACTTCCGAGACATTCACTTTCTGAGGTATTTTCATAAAATATCTTTTGTGAAGCAGTATATGTATTCAAACTCTCTTGTGACGAATACTGAAAAAACGCTCCAAAACCACAAGGAATTGATGCACTTTCTTCAAGTGTCATCATTGTTAATCCTTCTGCTTCTCTAACAGCAAGTGCAACATCTTTCGCTACATTGAAAAGTTGAGCACGAGTTTCCGTGTTTCCCCTACTAAGCAACATTGAAACAGTCAACATCCCAACTATGGTTAAGACGATCAACATTTCAATCAATGTAAACCCAGATAAATATCTTCTTTCTCCTAAAATAAATTTATTTTTCATTGAACTATAAAATTTTTAAATACAGATTTAGTATCTGTTGTCCCCATAATAAAACGATCATTCCTCCAAGAACTAAAAATGGTCCAAAAGCGATTTTTGTTTTTAAGTTCTTTCCTTTTAATAACATTAAAAATATCCCCACGATAGCCCCCAATATAAAAGAAATCATCAACGCCTCAAGAATCAATGGCCATCCTACTACCATTCCGATAATTGCACCTATATAAATATCTCCTTTCCCCATCCATCTTTCATGTGAAGTAGCTACAAGTATAAAGAAAAATCCACCTGCCACTAATGCCCCCATAATTCCTGAAATAACAGTACTGTTGGTTATAACAAAACTATTTGATATAAAATATAAATTTATATCTCGGACAGATACTACAGCAACCGCAAAAATTATTCCCCACAATAAAAAACTTATAGGAATTTCAAGATACTTCAAGTCATAAACAAAAATTGCAACCAAGGTCGCAATCCAAAACAAAACTAATAAGACATAACACCAGAATAAAACTGAATTCTGAAATATCTGCTTACTTAAATAAAATTGCCACCCTGAAAAGAAAGCAACTCCTGTAAAAATCTCAACAATTGGGTATTGCCAAGATATTTTATTTTTGCAGCCACGACATTTACCACTCTGCATCAGAAAACTAAAAACAGGAATCAATTCATACCAAGATAGAACCCTTCCACACAAGGGGCAGTGAGACCGCCCCTGTGAAATTTGTTCTCCATTCTTGTTCCTAAATATCACTACATTCAGAAAACTGCCAATCAAAAGACCTACTATAGCAATAATCAAAGAAATCATAATAATAGATTTGACTAAGAAGCAGCGAGATCGGTATCACAAACAGTAGATCCCTCTGTTGGTAAACATATGCTTGATGTTGCTGTATCTGTCCCTACGCCTTCCAATAGAGCACATACTTCATAGCCGTTTCCATCTGAGTTTAATTTATAACAATAAGCACCGCTGTTCACATAAGTTGATCCTCTTGGATCTGTAGGAGTAGCTCCACCAGACATGTATGTATCAATGGCTGCAGTCCATCCCGTTTCAGCGGGATATGCTGGAATAGATTGAGCATCATAATACATCTCCAATGCCAATCTTATATTTGAAAGATCGCTCTTTCTCCTTGCGTCTCTTGCTCTTTCTCTTGTGCTAGAAAGATTAACCAACACAACAGTCGCGAGAATACCGATGATAGCTATTACAACCAAAAGTTCTATCAACGTAAACGCTTTTTCATTTATTTTTTTCATACTATTCACCTCTCTTTCTCTTTTTTGTAATCCCAGTAATAAATAGGGATATACTTTATTAAATTAGTTAATTAACTATGGACAAGTAGCAGATTCCGCACATCCATCTTTATCACACTTAAAATAATTAGTTGGGACTCCAGATGCATTATACGGCTCTAATCCCGCACATAAAGTAAAGTCTTTACAAGTAGTCAGTAGACATCCTGTAGCTCCTGCCCTGCTTACTGGCGTATAAGTATAATTATTACCTGAATCAGGATCAACTGGGTTTGTATTTAATAAATTGTCCGTCACTAATTGTGCAGTTCCTTCCGCTGCCGTAGGAAAATGATAAGGGACATCTTTATAATAACTCGCAATCAATGCTGTATGAATACCTCTCAAATCAGACAATCTCTTAGCGTTATTCCCTTTTTCACCAATTCCACTCAAACTTACCAATACGATCGTAGCAAGAAGTCCGATAATAGATATGACGACTAACAACTCCACTAATGTAAACGCTTTAAACTTGTCTTTTTTTAAAATCATATTTATTCCCCGCCCCCCATAGCTTCTTGGCAAAGGAGGGTTTTATTTTATTTATATTTTGAAATTATGGACATTCACTCAATGTAGAGCAATATCCAGTAGCTACATTATCTACACATCCATCTTTGTCACAACAAAAAACTTGGCTATCTCCGGCTGGCTCTAAATCAGCACATAATATAAATTGTTTACAATTATTTCCTGCTGTGGTACATGCAGATGAACCATCTCTCTGAAATGCCTCATAAAAATATCCATTATCTAAAGGATCTGGATCTTCTGGAATTTCGATAATATAACTTGACGCAAGTTCACTTGAATCTAACATACTATCAGCAGCATTTGGAAAATGATAAGGAGTTTCATTATAATAATAAGAAATCAAGGCAGTATGTAAACTCCTTATGTCTTCTATTCTTCTAGCATTATTTCCTTTTTCGCCGACCCCGCTCAAACTAATCATAATAATAGTCGCCAAAAGATCGATAATTGCTATAACAACCAATATCTCAACTAATGTAAAACCTTTTTTGATACTATTCTTATGCATATTTTTCTATTTATATTTTATTATTTACGGACATAAAAACATTCTGATTGATTACCTATCGTTCCTTCAATACAATAACCAAGAAAATAATGAGCGCCATCTGATTCATAATAATAGCAACTTTTCTTACCCATTGGTGGCCATGTTTGAGGATCTAGATCGGGGAATTTTGGATCCCGAACAGCATGTAGTAAAACATCTTCATCTATTAAACTCTGGGTCACGATATCTGATCCATTAAGACAGATACTTCCATCTGATTTAGGAAACCATCCCTTATGATTATTATAAAGATCTAACGCTTTCTGAATCTCGTTAAAGTCTGACGTTCTTTTGATATCTCTGAATTTTGTCCTCACAAATCCTACTCCCCAGATTACTAATGCAACCAAACTAATAACTGTAATAATTATAACAAGAATTTCTATTATAGTAAAACCACTTATACACAGTTTGTTTTTCTTATAATTTCTCATTAGAATGCTTGAGTCATATTATAAATCGGCATTAGAATAGCAGCAACAAGAACTGCCACCGCTACACCCATCACTATCATCATAGCTGGTTCTATTAATTTTGTAATATTCCCGACAACAGCATCTACTTCTCTCTTGTAAAAACGACTTATATTTTTCAGAACACTGTCTAATTTTCCGGTCTGTTCCCCTACACTCAAAATTGAATTTACAATAGGAGGGATTAATTTACTTTTTGCAAAAACAGAACTTATATTTTCCCCCGTTCCTACTTTATCTGCAGCACGATATATTAATTCTTTGTATTCTGTATTCCCTACAATATTCCCAGTAATTTTTAGTGCTTTGACTATTGGTATTCCAGCAGAAACTAATGTACTAAAATTCTCAGCAAATCTCGTCACATAGATATTCGTCAAAATACCTCTAACGCCCGGGATACGAATAATAATTTTATCCCATGCCACTTTACCCTGTTGTGTTCTCGTCACTAACAAATATATTCCTATTGTCGAACCTACTACTCCAGGGATAATCAACCACCAAAAAGAAACCATTAAATCGCTTACTGCAACAAGTGCTTTTGTTGCCACAGGAAGTTCTTGCCCCGATTCAATTAGCATAGAAGTCAATTGCGGGATGACAAAAACGAGCATTAATGTTCCCACAATAAACAAGGCAGAAACAATAAAAGCAGGATACATCATTGCTCCTTTGATTTTTCTCATTAAGTCATAATTGTTCTCCAAATAATCCGCTAAATAAACTAACGTATTCTGTAAATTACCTGAAATTTCTCCAGACTCAACCATACTTATATAAAATTCCGAGAACACTCTTGGATATTTTGCCAATGCTAAAGAAAAAGCTGTCCCTCCATTTACATCGTTTGAAACTTCATAGATTACATCCTTAAAATATTTGCCAGCTGTTTGTGCACTCAATGTATTCAACGCTTCTACTAAAGGAACCTTGGCTTCAGTTAAAGTTGCAAGTTGACGGGAAAAAACAACAAGTTCTTTTCTCTTAACTCTATTTAAAAATGAGATTTCAAATGACATCCCTTTTCCAGCAGGAATAATAGATATAATCGTAAAATTTCTTCTGCTTAACGCCTCTACGGCAACCTGCTCATTAGTAGCATCCACAGTTCCTGTTCTAATTTCCCCTGCAGTTGTTTTAACTTTATAATTGAATTCCATTTATTTTACTAACATTTTTAGATTATTAACATTTGTAGAATAGAACTTCGCATTTTCCATAGATATAATCCCATGCCTTACAAGTTCTGACAAACTCTTATTGATTGTAATCATTCCATCTTCAGCTCCTGTTTCAATAACAAGATCTAATTGATGGATTTTATTTTCTCTAATAATGTTTCTAATTGCTACATTAACAAACATTACTTCTGCCGCTGGTACTCTTCCTCCATTAATTCTAGGGACTAATCTTTGAGACACGACACCCACTAAAGATCCCGCTAATTGAGTTCTAATTTGATTTTGTTGGTGAGCAGGAAATGCATCTATGATTCTGTGAATTGATTGCGCGGCATCATTGGTATGCAAAGTAGCAAAAATTAAACAACCTGTTTCTGCAGCAGTAATAGCTGTCCGAATAGTTTCTAGATCTCTCATTTCTCCAACCATTACAACATCTGCATCTTCTCTAAGCATAGAACGAAGTGCTCGCGGAAATGATTCTGTATCAACCATAACTTCTCTTTGGTTTATAATACATCTATCTTGAACAAAAGAATATTCTATAGGATCCTCTATTGTCACTATATGTTCCGATCTTGTGTGATTTATTTCATCAATCAACGCAGCTAAAGTAGTTGATTTCCCTGATCCAGATGGTCCTACTATTAAACATAATCCCTGACTTAAACGAGTAAATTCTTTCAATGCAACAGGCAATCCCAACTCTTTAATTGTCCGAATTCTAATAGGAATCAGTCTCATCGCTATCGCGATTTGCCCTCGCTGTTTATATATGCTCACCCTAAATCTTGAGTTTCCTTTTGAAGACATAGAAAAATCTACATCTCCACTCGTCTCAAACTCTTTTCTTTGCCGTTCATTCGTTATCGCATCAACAATTATATCCAATTCCTCGGTAGAAGATGCTTTATATAGCATCAAAGGGACTAAACTTCCATCTATCCTCAATGTCGGGTGGATACCAACTCCCAAATGTAAATCGGATGCTCCCTCTTTGAGAACATTTTCTAATAATTCGTCTAATTTTGCTAAACTTTCTTGTTTACTTGCCATCGTTTATATTCCTTCGCTTTTTATTTCAAATTATTTATAGTATATACTCCGTAGCTATTATAATAGATACTTTTTATTAAGCCAATTAAACAAGAAGCTACAAAGTATATTATATGGAAGCAGAATTTATTTAGCGGAGGAGTACAACACTTTCTTTATTTTGTCCACAACCTCCGAGGGAGTAAAGTGAGCTTTAATAATATAATCTACTGCTCCCATCTTCAATCCCTTTTCTATATTAGGTTTCTGACTTAAATTAGTTAATAAAATAATTGGAATATTTTTTAATCTTTCTTCTTTTTTGATTTGCGCTAAAGTTTCAAACCCATCCATAACTGGCATAATCACATCCAATAAAATAACATCTGGAATTATTCTCTTAGCTATCTCTATCGCAGATGTTCCATCTTCGGCAGATTCAACTGTAAAACCAACGGACTTTAACTTTGTCACATACATATTAAGTATAAACAAATCATCTTCAACAATTAGGACAGTTTTATTATCCATATTTTTACTCCATTATTAATTTTAAGACTTCTTCTAAAGAAATAACGCCCTGAACAGCCTTCATAAAACCGTTTTGTTTCATCGTAATCATTCCTTGAGTAGTAGCTTCTTGAAGAATATCATCATCAGAAGGGTTTTTAGAAGTAATTTGAACAAGATTTGGAGTCATAACTAATACCTCACTAATCGCCACTCGTCCTTTGGTCCCTTTCTGCGAACAATGTTTACACCCTTTGCCTTTATATAATTTTATCTCAATATTTGAAAACTTTTCTCTCAAAGTAGCATCCCCTATCAATGATAACTCTTTTTTAATATCGTTGATCACATTCTCTGGAGCCTCTACAACTTCTTTACAGTGTTCACATATTTTTTTCGCAAGTCGTTGAGCGATAATAACATTTAATGCCGAGGATAATAAAAACGGCTCTATCCCCATATCAATCAATCGAGGAATTGCCCCTACTGCACTATTAGTGTGTAAAGTTGAAAGAACCAAATGTCCTGTTAGTGCAGCATGTGTTGCAAGTTCTGCGGTCTCTCCATCGCGAATCTCTCCTACCATTATAACATCTGGATCTTGACGCAATATAGAGCGCAATCCAGACGCAAAAGTATATCCAATCTTTGGGCGTATCTGACTTTGGTTTATCCCTTCCATACGATATTCAACAGGATCTTCCAACGTAATGATATTAACCCCTTCGCTATTAAGAATGTTCATCATAGCATAAAGAGTAGTTGACTTTCCTGATCCAGTTGGTCCCGTTACGAGAATTGTTCCATATGGACTTTGCAAAGATTTTTCAAGAATTTTCTGACTTTTAGTATCAAATCCTAAATCAGTGAGTTTTTTTATTCCCGCTGTCTTATCTAGAATTCTAATCACAACTTTTTCACCATCCGCTATCGGCAAGGTAGAAACTCGTAAATCAATTCCCTTCCCATCAATATCTATGTGAAATCTTCCATCTTGAGGCTTACGTTGTTCGTCTAATTTCAAATTTGATAAAACTTTTATTCTAGCTGCTACCGAAGGAGCAATTCTTTTTGCAAGCACCAGACTTGTATAAAGAAGACCATCAACTCTGTATCGCACTCGCAATTCTTTTTCTACTGGCTCTATATGAACATCACTGGCTCTTCCTTCAACTGCATGCTTCAAGATTACAGAAACTACTTTGCTGATAGGAGCCTCTTGAGCAATTCTTTCCACTTCCGCAGCGGTAATTTGCTTCCCTTTAGATTCTTTTATTTCCTCTTGTTCTTTTTCTTCTTTTAAAATTTCTAGAGCCTTACCAACTTCAGCTGTTAAACTGCTGTACTGATGAAGAGCTTCTTGCAACATTGCCGGAGAAGTAAGAAAAATCTTCCAATCAATACCTTTTCTCAACGCAATAAATTTCAATGCCTCTAACGCTCTCGTGTCTTCGGGATCAGCCATCGCAACATAAACGCAATTATCAACTTTCTTAAATGGAATAAAATTATATTGAACGGCTATTTTTTTGGGAAATTCCTTGAGAATATCAACAGAAATCTGTTCTCCCATCAAATCTACATAAGGAACATCTAACGCTTTTGCTTTTAATTTAATTAGATCTTCTTCTGTAATAATCCCTTGTTCTAAAACAAGTTTTTCTAACGGTCTGTTTTGTTCTGAAGATTCTTTCTCAAGAGCAACTAACTGTTCCGCGGTGATATAACCGTTTTCTTGCAATAATTCTGGAATAGTTTTTGTGATAAACCCCCTATTCATATGGAATAAATGGGTTATTTCTTCCTACATCTCCCGGATCAATAGGATATCCTTCTACTTTTTCCAAATCAACAAAACTATTCTCTAATAATACACTCAAATTCAAATTTTCAATTCCTTGAAATTGCTTACCAATAGTAACGACAGGAACACTTGAAGCTGTTGTTGCTATACTTGATTTTGAACTTCCTTTTTTATTAAAAAACAGTATACCAACAGTTATAGCAACTATTACTCCAATTAAAATTAACTGTTTTTTTTGTTTATCATTTTGCATAATTTTATTTTATTCCTCTAATTGTATATTACTTTGTATATTACTCTTTTTATTAACTATCTGACCAGACTTAAAATAAGCATTTATAGAAAAATCTGCTGACATCTCTATTGCATCATCTGTTTGTGGCATAGATAAATTAACATTAGTCACGTCCATAATTCTGACATTATTTTCTATTAAATTTAGAAATGACTTAATTGAAGAATAAACACCTATCACACTCGCTGATATTTCAACTGTGGGTAAATCATTGGTCACTTCACCTCTCAATGTAGATGTTTTAGCTGTTAAAAGACTTTTTGTTGAAGAATTATCAATTATCGTAAAAGAGATATTTTGAAGAGAAACCCCACTTTGATAAGCGATATTTTGAACTTGAACAAGTAAATCTGGCACTCCGGGGCTGTTTGGAAAAATTTCTTTTATTTTATCTGTCTTGGCATTTTGAAGAATTTTTTGTTGAGAATCTATGATACTTTTCTTTGCATTAATCGTCATTTCCATCACTTTCGCTGAAGCGATATCATCTTTCAGCCCACTAATATCACTTATTGTAGGCTTTACTAAAAATCCACCTATTCCTCCTCCCACAACAATTGATGATACTAAAACAATTACACTAATTTTCATTTTCATCCTCCTGACTTTTCTTATTTCTCATCAAAATATAGTTTTCTAAATTAAGAGTTACATTAAATGCCACCTTCCCATTAGTCCCTCTATTTATACCATCAACTGATACGCTAATAATATCCTTATTTTTATTAAAATTCACTAATTGCTTTGCAATATCCATTAAACTTCCTGCATGTGCATTTAAGACAACTGCTCCATCTTCAATTGAAGAAGTCATATTACTATACCACACAGTTGAGATGGTTTGTTCTTCTAAAAATTTTAATATATCAGACCAATATGGATGATTAGAGAGCGCTATTTCTATTTCTTCGACTTGCTCCTGCAAAGACAACATCATTTCAACATCTTCTGACATCTCAACGGCTTCCTGCAAATTATTCACTTTGTCGGCACTTTCTTTATATTCTTGTTGCACATTATTTTTTTGAATCTTAAAGAAAACCAGAGCAGAAATTGATCCGATTAAGATAACCGCACTGATAGCAAAAAATATTATATGATTTTTGTTATCTTTAACAATTCCGCTTGTTGAGGCTAAATTAATTTCTGGCATATTTTATATTTCCCTCATTGCCAACCCCACCGCAACGGCGAATGATGGCCCTATCATATTTAAAATATCTCCTAACGCTTCTGGGTATTCTACACGGCTCCATGGATTGCTTACCATTGCTTTTACCCCCGTCACTTCTGTAAATCTTTCAGACAACCCAGGAATTCCCGCCGATCCTCCGGCTAAAATAATTCTTTCTACGCGAGAACTCGTTCCTTCTTTCTTCGAAAAAATATCTATAATTCTTTTCGTCTCCCCCATGATAATATCCACAATCGGTAAAATAACTTCTGCAACTTGTTTGTTGGATCCATCCATCCTTAACCCAACGCTTCTTTTCAATTCATTCGCTCTCTTCATATCAATCCCCATTCCTCCAGCAAGAATCTTCGTGATTTCTGCCCCACTGGTATCCAACCCTCTACTTACTCTAATAAATCCGCCACTTACAACACTTATATTAGTAGCACGTGACCCTATATCTACTAACACTACTGTACTTTTGTCGTTTCCCAATAAAGATCTAATTAGAGCAAAACTTTCTGTTTCTAATGCGGCTAATTGTAAATTTGAAAGTCGTGCGATATTGGAAAATTTATTAGATAATTCTTTAGGAATTGCAACAATTAATACCAAAACTTTATTAGAAGCTCCGCCCCCTCCTAAAATATCATAAGTCTTTTTTCCAATGATGTTCCATCCTAGAACAACTTCGGAAAGTGGAACTGGAACATACTGTTTCGCCTCAAACCGGATAGCAGATTCTATTTCTTGCTCTGACATTTCTGGAAATTCTATAACAGATGTAAAAGTAGAGAATACGGGAGCAGACATAACTACCCTTTTTGTTTTTACATTCGCTTCTTTTATAATTTTCTTTACCATCGCCGCTGCTTGAGCATCTGATATTTTTTCTGTACTTGATTGCAATGTTTCTTCAAGTGCTTGTTTATGCACAACTGATTCCAATGAACCATATGTTTCCAATCTCATTCTTCCATCATTTTTCCGAGATAGTTCAACTATCTTTACACTTGTCGTTCCTATATCAACTCCTAAAACACTTTTTGTCCCCAATTTACAATTCTCCCTATTAAATTTCTAATTCACAAATTTCAAATTTCAAAATAAACTTTAATTTCTAATTTTTAATATCTAAACAACTACACGACGTAATGCCTACTCGTTTTTAATATTTAGATATTTGTTATTAGAAATTTTTTTGAAATTTGAAATTTGGATTTTGAAATTTAATACTAATGTGCGTGTATCTCCTGCCATGAAGGTATTGATCGGCAAGGTACAACTTCGTTAGATTCTCCTGATTCAGCTGTATCATGAGGTTCAGGGCTAGCAATATCGGTAATAATCACCTTATAAACATAAGTCTGTTTAGCATTCGCCACATCTTCAAATGTATCTGTGCAAGTTAATTCTGTAATTTCACTGCATGACCCATCAGCATCTACCCATGATTCTACAACAGGATTTCCATCAGCATCTTTTACTGTCTTTCTTCTTACTGAATATTCCAGAACAGCAGACTCCGAAGCAGTCGCTTCATTCCATGTGATGATTGTTCTATTTGGACATTCGCCAGAAACTATCGGAGCATTAACCGAACATATTGCATATGTTTCTACAGACTCTTCACTTGACCAATCTGAATCCACCGAATCTCCAGTGGCTTTCAATCTATAAACATATTCTTGACCGGGGGTTAAACTTGAATCCATACATCCCTCAACATTCGGTTCTACATTGCATACTTCTACTGCCTCTGCCCATAACTGCCCTATTTCTTTACGCTCAACAATAAAGCCTGATTCATTGTCAGAAGTATCTGTCCATGTAGACACTACTGTATTGCATGGGCTTGAACTTGACAATTCTACCGCAAAATCTGTAGGAGCGGTAATTGCTACCTGCCAATAAACATTGTACGTACTTGCATCTAAAGCTATCCCATCAAAACTAATCCATCCTGCATCAGCAGACCACGCATAGCCGAGCAAAGGCAACCTTCCATCAACGATTGTATCCCCAACGGTTATCCCCCAACCCGGATTTGGATCATCTGGATGAGAATGTAATTTTATCCATCCTTCTCCCGAATCTTCCTCGTCCCCATCATCCCTCAAAATTATAATTCTCGCCCATCCTCTAATTTCATTCCCAACAACTTTGGCATCACAATCATAATCCACATCTCCTTCTAAAACAGGATATGAATCACTTGGGAATATAACAGATGGACTAAATGTTATCCAACCAATTTCTGAATTCCACGCACAATTTTCGCAATCAACTCCATTTTTAAATCCTCCGTCTTCTTCAATATAGACCCCATAGATTGCATCTATATCAACATCTTCCCACCCTTCTCCTCTATCCACAACATTAAGACTAGTCCAACCAACATTTGAACTCCACGATGCCCCAACTACATTTCCTTGTAATAATTCTGGCTCAGGCAATTCTCCCCAAAAAACTCCAAATTCACTCGCGTCTCCTGCCACTCCGTTAAAATCTATCCAACCAACACTATTTGACCACGCAATTCCTTCTAATGGATATGTATCATTGACTTGAGCTCCAACGGTTATCCCCCAATCAGAAACTGCATCCCCCGGATGTGGAAAAAGTTTTATCCATCCTCTTTGAGAGTCATTCCCCTCACCATCATCTCTTAAAACAATAATTCTCGCCCATCCTCTGATATCTTGTCCTATTTTTTTTGCATCACAATCATAACCAGGGTTACCAGCTAAAACGGGATAATCATCTCCTGGGAACATAACCGATGGACTAAATGTTATCCACCCAAGATTAGAACTCCATACACAATTTTCACAGTCTGTCCCATCTCTAAAATCCCCATCTGTTTCTATATATGCTCCATAATTAGCACCCGTTGAAACACTCGCCCATGCACCTTCTCTTCCACTTGAGCTAAAACTAATCCATCCGGAACTGGATGACCAAGCTGAACCATAAACATCATTCTGTTCACTTGCCTCAGTTTCACGGATTGTCAGTTCTGGAATCCTCGGTAAAAAATATACAGCAAAAAGGATCAGCGCTGTCAGTAATAGCCCTTTCTTTATCATTTTCTTTATTTCCCGCATCCCCAATTCACCGTTTTGTTTTTGCATTTTTATTTTTCATTATCTAATGAAATTATACCATACTATGCTATTTTAATTAAATTAGTTATCCACAAACAAAGTTAGAAAGTTAAAAAGTTAAAAAGTTCATAAAGTCCGTCGTCACAACTAATAGCTAAGAACTGCTTTGCCTTTTTGTAGCTTTTAGCAACTATCCGCTATAAATAATAATCCATCCTTTTGCTATGATTTTTATTTTTTGCTATATAACCTCTTTTAATTTCTCTTTATACTTCTGATAAGTAAACGAAATAAATAATAACACAATACCTAATGATGTTGAAGAAATAATTCTATACAGTGTTCCCAACTGCCACAAATCATAAAAGAATAGTTTCAATATTGAGAACATCAATAGAACAATTCCACCTATTCTAATCGCTTTATATGACCCTGCAAAACCTATAGCTAACAAAATAATGGCATATAACAACCAGAATAATGACAACACGATACTTGATCTATAATTAACGTTTTCTATTTTTTCATCCAACTTTTTATAACTAGCATCAGAATATATTGCGCTACTATTATTTTTATACTTTACGTTATTAACAATTAAACTATTCTGTTCAATTGTTAGGACATTAATTTCACGATTATGGTAATTAACTATCTCTTTGCTTATAGCAAATATGGTTAAAAAATTGGCAACTATCAACATTACAACCATAACATCTTTCGTGTTCATTATCTGTTTTTGCGATACCTGTACACGTATACATTTACTGAAAATATATCCTGCAGAATAAAAACATAAAATAACAAACAGAAATATTCCAAATCTTTTATTGATGAAGAAAATTTCATTTTGCATAATACGAACGGAATCAACGAACAATAATCTAATAACTGCCAAAAGAGAAACGACTAAACCAAATGCGATTACAATATTTTGTTTTTCTTCATCACTATTTAATACCCGTTCACTCACCTGCTTCGCTCCGATATACAACAACAGCAACGCTTCTATCATCCATCCAATAGTAATCGTGTAATATTTAAACTGAATAGGAATAGCGACAGCAATAAATCCAGCTGATAAAAATGCCAGAAAACCATACAATTTCTCATCTTGTGGAGAAACAGTTCTGGTAAACCACGCCCAGATCAAATAATAAAGCCCCAAAATTAAAGCAAATACCCCCATCCACGCGTGATATTTAGGATTCATCAGACCATAAACAGATCCAAAATAGACCAATCCAGCAAACAATGTAAGAAGTTGTTCTTCACCTGCTGAAATTTCTTTTCTGTATAAATTATAAAGTAAAGGAGCAATGGAATAAATAAGGAAAAATAATGTCCAGAAAAATATCGTAACAGGCAACTGTTTAATGGAGTAAAATTGTCCATACCAAATTATAGACAGAAGAATCGTGCCAATAAAACCTATTAGATTAAGTAGTCTCCATTTTTTAAACAACGATACGGAAAATATTGCTAAATCCAATACTAACAAATAAGAGAATAGAATAACCTGATTATTGACTCCAGACGAGCACAAAAGTGGAGAGGCAAAACCACCTACAATAGCAACTATTATCAATGACATTGCATCATGACGCAAACTTAGAAACATCGCAATCATTGTAATTATTGCCATTGTAACAAAAGCCACGGGGGATGGAATTAAATGGTAAAAATCAAAAGCCACGAATATTGAAAGATACAGGATAGCAATTCCTCCTCCAATAATAATCTGACCATAATTAAAATATTTCTTTATCAACATTTCTCCTACAGCCAAAAGCCCTACTCCAGCTGATATACCTATAATTACTCTCCACGCCTCATTTATCCAGTTATTATCAAACGCATATTTTAAGAAAAGAGCAATCCCAATAAAAATTACAGCTATCCCAATTTTTGCAAACCACTGTCCACCAAGTCTTTCTTCAAAGTTTCCTTTATTCATTCTTTCTTCTCTATCGGCCTTTTCCAATGATTCTACAAGATTTATTTCTTGCCTTTGCAAATCAGTTTGTGATTTTTCTATAGATATACCCTCACTTTTATTATTTTTAATTTGCTCAACAGCAAACATTCTGTTTTCTAATTTTTTTATTTCTTCGTTTTGCTGATCAACTTTTGTAACAACATCCTGCAATAATTTTTTTATTTCATCTAATGTTTGGTTATTCTCCATAAAATTATTTATCTTAGTTTATTAAAATTGTTGTATCTTCTTACTTCTTTTATTCTACTTTAATGTACCAATAAAAACAAATAAATAAAACCTACATCAACCCCTTCTCCTTCATACTCAAAAACGTTTTCTTTGTTATGATAACATGATCCAAAACTTCAATCCCCAGAATTTTTCCTCCTTCAACTAATTTTTTTGTTGTTACTAAATCGCTCTCTGATGGTTCTGGATTTCCAGATGGATGATTATGGACAAAAATAACTGATGCAGCTTTGTTTCTAATTGCTTCAGCAAAAACTTCACGCGGATGGACAATACTAGTATTGAGACTTCCTATTGAAACTTCCTCAACTGACCAATTTCTGCTGTTGAGAATAATTATATAGAAATGTTCCTTGTGATAATTTTTTAACTTGCTTTTTATCAACTGATACACATTTTTAGGATCTATAAGCTCCTTACTTTTGTATGGGACTGTTTGGGTATTGATCCTACGACCAATTTCAAATACAGCTTTAATTTGTGTAGCTTTTGCCAATCCAATCCCTTTAATTTCAGATAGTTCTTCAACATTTGCTTCAGATAATTTTTGGAGACTGCCAAACTGTGATAAAAGTTTTTGAGATGTAATTGCTACAGATTCACCTGCAATTCCACGCCCAAGAATGAGCTGTAATAATTCTGGAACAGAGAGCGCTTGTTCACCAAGTTTAATCAACCTCTCCCGCGGTCGCTCTTCTTCTGGTAAATCGTGAATAGTAAATGTTTTTGTCATAATATCTTAATTTTACCACATGTTGCTACCCTTGACGAATTGTATGGGGCTCTTTTTCATTGTCATCATTTCACCCTAACGGGTGATCATCCTCAGGCTGACCTATAATCTCTCGCCTTTATGGACTTTTTGACTGTTTTAGTATAGAATACCCATATAAATAAACTACTAAAATCACAGTAAACATGATAGATATACTACCAAATAAAATCTCAGAAAGGTTTTCAAGCCATGCTGAAAATGCTTTAGAAATGGCTATAAAAAACTCTGAAACAAATTCCAATAAATACATTGGATCACTCCATCTTGCCTTAGGAATCTTGAAAGAGAAAGGAAGCATCGGAGCATCTATTTTAACAAGTTCCAAAATTAAAATATCCAGAATAGAAGAAGCCATAAAAAGTCTGCCAAAAGAAAATCATTGGGATCCAGTATTATCAACAGATTTGTGTCATGCTATTGAAATGGCTTTTGATGTGGCTAGCACATTTAAGTATAACTATCTTGGGACAGAACATCTACTTATGGGGATTATTTCCTTATCTAAATCAGACTTTGTTAAACTATTAAAATTGGACAGCACAGAAATTACCAATATCAAAAAGCGATTGAGAATAATCATAGAAAGCACTGCCCGTTTCCCTGAAATTGCTAAAATGTTTGACAGTCCTTTCGGTGCGCGGAAAGATGATTCAAAAGAAAAATCGGCATTGGAAGTTTTTGGGAGTGACCTTACTGATCTTGCAAGGAATGGAAAGTTGGATTTGGTTGTCGGAAGAGAAAAAGAAGTTAATAGATTGATTGACATCCTTGGACGAAAAAACAAAAACAACCCCATCCTCATCGGTGATCCCGGAGTGGGAAAAACAGCAATCGTTCACCGTTTAGCTCAAAAAATCGCAGTTGATGATGTCCCTGAAAGTTTGATTGGCAAAAAAATTGTTTCTATTGATTTAGCTTTGGTGATCGCTGGGACGATGTTCAGAGGAGAATTTGAGTCACGACTTAAAGAAATCCTTGAAGAGACAGCAGATGATGAAGATGTTGTTTTGTTCATAGATGAAATCCACACTATCGTTGGAGCAGGAAGTGCTTCTGGATCAATGGATGCGGCAAACATTTTGAAGCCAGCTTTGACGCAGGGGGAAATTCAGTGCATTGGAGCTACCACCCTTGAGGAGTATCGGAAATTTATTGAAAAAGATGCGGCTCTTGAAAGAAGATTTCAAACTATTCTTGTTGAAGAACCTACATTGGAAGAAACTGAAAACATTATTGATCAAGTAAAACATGTTTATGAAGACTTCCACGATGTTAAAATTTCTAAACAAGCAGTCAAAGCAGCTGTTTATATGGGAACACGATATTTGAATGATAGACATTTTCCTGACAAGGCTTTTGATTTGATGGATGAGGCATCTGCAAAAGTTAAAAATTACAGCACAACTGGGCAAAGCAATTTGGCCAAAGTAAAACAGATTGAGAGAGATAAAGATTTTTGCATAAGCGAAAAAGAAAGAGCTCTTGAAGTTGGGGATTATGAACGCGCAATTGTGGAAAGAGATAAAATTAAGATATTGCAACAAGCATTGAATGATGCACAACAAATACGAAAAACGACAAAGAGATTATCTATTTCAGATGCTGACATCGCAAAATTGATTTCAGAAAGCACAGGTATTCCAATTTCAGAAATTGAAGATAAGGAGCTATTAAATTTGGAACAGCTTGAAAAAAGAATGAACGAAAGAATAGCTGGACAGCAAGAAGCAGTTTCCGCAATTGTCAAAGCAATTCGCAGATCACGCGCTGGAATTTCAGATCCTAAAAGACCGATTGGATCATTTATGTTCATCGGACCGACAGGTGTTGGAAAAACAGAATTGGCGAAAGTGATCGCAGAAGAAGCATTTAATAATCCAAAAGCATTGGTCAAAATTGATATGTCAGAATTTTCCGAAAAGCATACCGTGTCTGGACTTATTGGAGCTCCCGCTGGATACATTGGGCACGAACAGGGTGGCAGGCTTACAGAAAAAGTGAGAAGAAATCCTTATTCAGTGATTCTTTTTGACGAAATAGAAAAAGCACATAAGGATGTTTTAAACATCTTATTGCAGGTCATGGAAGACGGGGTTTTGACAGATGCAAGCGGAAGACAGGTAAACTTCAAAAACACTTTGATACTTATCACCTCTAACATAGGCACATCTGATTTTACAAAAGTTGCCAACATTGGATTTATGGATCACTCTGGATCTTCAAAAATATCTACCAGTAAAGATTATGAGTCCATTAAGAAAGATGCAATCAAAAAATTACGAGAACGAATACTGCCAGAAATTGTTGATAGATTTAACGCAATTATCGCTTTCAACCCATTGGGACATATAGAGATAGAAAAAATTGTAAAAATAGAATTAGATAAACTATTAGATAGAATTGAAAAACAGAAAAATATCAACATCAAATACGCCGTGCCAATTAAAAAATTTCTCGCCAAAAAATCATTTGCTCCTAATCAAGGAGCAAGAAGAGTCCGTGCTGTTATTCAAGACCAGATAGAAGATAAGCTAACTGATATGATTCTTGATAAATCATTACAGGCTAATAAAAGTTATACTCTGTCCCTTGTTGATGACAAAATAAAAGTAAGTGGTAATAATTCAGTATATAAATTAAAAAGCTCAAATTAAAAATTTCAAGGGAATATCTCAGCCCGCTGGCTGATCACCCTGCGGGGTGAAAAGCCTAAATTAAAAAATATTTTTTAATTTGTTATTTTTAATTCCTTTTTAATTTTTAATTTGGATTTTGGAATTTAATAGTCATGTTTACTACATTAAACAAAATTTCCACTTTTATCCTAGATCTCCTTTTTCCAATAAAATGTTTAGGGTGCGGAGCCGAAGGCTCTGTTTTTATTTGTGACAAATGTCTTGAAAGTGTTGAGCTGTTGCACGAACAACTATGCCCTATATGTGAAAATTCCAGTTTGCACGGTGAAACATGTGCTCAATGTAAAAGCCAACGGACGTTGGATGGTTTAATTGTTGCAACTCATTACAGTGATCCCCTTATCAAAAAATCAATCCGAACTTTCAAATTTTTATTAGTCCAAAGTTTACATGAACAACTTGCACAGTTAATAATAAAACAGATTGAGCAGAATTCAATTCCATGTAAAATAGATTTAATTATTCCTGTTCCATTACACAAGAAAAGATTAAAATGGAGAGGCTTTAATCAGGCAGAATTGTTGGGAGAAAAAATTGCCGCATATCTTTCCGCATCAAATAAACTTGCCCCCATCAGAACGGACATCCTTGCGCGAACAAAGAACACAAAAGCACAATCTAAAATTCATGACCATGAAACACGTAGTGCGAATACAAAACAGGCATTTGTCTGCCTTAACCCAGATAGTGTCCAACAAAAAAACATCTTCCTAATAGATGATGTCTGTTCCACTGGTTCTACATTAAACGAATGCGCTGGGGTGTTGAAATCAAATGGTGCATGTAAGGTTTGGGGGGTTGTTGTTGCACGGGGGCGGTAAAGTCAAAAGTTATAAAGTTAAAAGTTCATAAAGTCCGACCCGTTTCAACCTATAATAAAATTATTTTTTCAAAGTTTTAATATACGCAGATAGATAGCAACTTAATGAAACGACGGCGTACTTTTAACTTTATGAACTTTTGACTTTTAACTATAATCCAAGCCCAATTATATTTTCCACCTCCATCAATTTCTTCCCCGAAACAGCTTTTGCTTCTTCTAACCCATCTTTAAGAACTTTATCAAGATAGTTTTTATCAGCAATTATTTTTTTGTATTTTTCTTGAATCGGCTTTAGAAATTCTACGATTGATTCTGCCAAATCAGATTTGAAAACTGCATATCCCCTACCTGCATATTCTGATGCTAATACATCTACTGTCTTATCTGATGTTAATGAAAATATTGTCAATAAATTTATAATTGCTGGTATATCCGAGCTGGGATCAAATTCACTGCCACTATCCGTGACGGCTTTTTTAATTTTGTTTCTCACGGTTTCTTCATCGTCTAACATGTAGATAATTCCGAGATCACTCTTTTCACTCTTGCTCATTTTTTTTGTCGGATCTTGAAGATTCATAATTCTTGCTCCTGACTCACCCACTTTCGCCTTTGGCAAAACAAAAATTTCCTGATCATATTTTGCGTTAACAGCTTTTGCAATATCTCTTGCTAATTCAACATGTTGTTTCTGATCCTCACCAACAGGAACATCCGTCGTATTGTAAAGAAGGATGTCTGATGCCATAAGCACAGGATAATCAAGAAGCCCCGCACTAACTATTTCTTTCTGTTTTTCTCCCTTTTCCTTGAACTGTGTCATTTTATTTAACCATCCCAACGGAGTAAAACAATTTAGAATCCATGCCAATTGAGCATGATCATGATTTTGAGATTGAACAAATAAAACAGATTTTTCTGGATCAATCCCACAAGCCAAAAACATGGTAGCAACTTGTCGTGTTCTTTCTTTTAGTAATACGGAGTCTTGCGGGACAGTGATGGCGTGTAAATCTACTATACAAAAATAGTTCTGCCCATCATTCTGCATTTCCACCCATTGTCTGATGGCGCCAAAATACTGACCAATCGTTAGATCGCCTGATGGTTGTATTCCTGAAAAAATTATTGGTTTATCTTGCATATTATTTTTCTACACTTGTCTGCCGTAGCTCTGAATCGCATTGAAGAGCATAGGCTGATCTACAGAGTTAACTCTGTAGATCCATAAAAATTACATTTTCATTATAGCATAGAACATATATATTCGTCATGTATGACATTGTCTGCAAGCCGAAGCTCGGAGAAAGAAAGCTTGCCTGCAAGCCGAAGCTCGGAGAAAGAAAGCTTGCCTGCAAGCCGAAGCTCG
>CAZEUY010000010.1:6572-21417 GCA_964515525.1 uncultured Candidatus Saccharibacteria bacterium | reverse complement strand
ACAATGAACAATTACGCCAACGACGTTCGTCATTGATCATTGCTAATTGCACATTGTTCATTGATGATGCTTCCTCCAAACATCTCCAACGCCTCCGATATTACATCCCCGGATTCAGAGCTAATAATTTCATCATTCTGACTCATGCTTTCAACGGTTTCCTCGCCAACCTCAATTCCCATCTTTTCCAGCTCATCCTTAAAGAAACATCTCATGGTCAACTTGTTCCCCATCACTGAACTGATGGCGGACTCTATGAGAATTTTATTTTGTTGAGTATTAAGTCTCTCTTTGTGAAATTGATGTTTTACAAAAATCAATAAATCATTATCTAAAATTTTCACTGGAGAGCATGCGCTTAAAAAAGCATGAACGGAATGATTTTTTTTCTTGATGTCGCTTAAAATTTCATTCCATTGTTCTGGAGATATTTCAGAACAACACGCGTTATTATTTGGTTGGTTTTTAATGTTCTCTTGATTTTTTTCAGTCACATCTCCATCACCACTTCCATCGCCTTCTCCAGTATTCTTATCATTTTTTTCTTCACTTGTCAATCCATTTTGCACAGTTGATTCCGCAATTGCCATTTCTAAATAGACATGTGGGAAATCTGAAAATTTCATTTTATCTTGCGCTTCTATTAATTTCCTCATTATGGAAGTAAGATCATTTCTGGTGGTCTGGCGAGTTAAAGCACGCATTTTATTTAATTCTTCTTGTGTCCAATTTTGAGAAAGAATTTCTGACAATTCATCACTTATATTTAACATCAATAGCCCTCTGAAATACACGATCAAAGAAGAAACAAAAACAGATAAATCTTTGCCACCATCTAAAATTTCGCCAACAGATTGAATTGCTTGCATAGTATTCTTCTGTAAAATTTTCTCTGCAAGTTCTGAAATTGTTTTTTGATCAGGTAGCCCTAAAGTTTCTTGAACATCCGCTAATGTGATATTTTTTGGACTAATTAAAAGCATCTGTTCTAAAAAACTCAATGTATCTCTTAAACACCCCCCACAATTAGTTGCAATCATTTCTAATGCAACTTTCTCAGCTGAAACATTTTCTTGTTTAATAATATATTCAAGATGTTTAACAATTTTATCTACTGAAATGCGAGAAAAATCAAAACGTTGGCAACGAGAAATGATCGTTGCGGGAAGTTTATATATTTCAGTAGTTGCTAAAATAAAAATTGTTCTTTCGGGCGGTTCTTCTAATGTCTTTAAGAATGCATTAAATGCTTCTTTTGTGAGCATGTGAATTTCATCTAGAATAATTACTTTATACAGATTTTTTGCCGGAGCAAAATTAACGCCTTCTCTTAATTGCCTTATTTCATCTATCCCACGATTTGATGCAGCATCAATTTCTGTAAAGTCTAAAGATGCTCCTGATGTAATTTCCAAACATGAGCGACATTTCCCACATGGTTCAAAATCCTTGCTCAAATTCTCACAGTTTACAGCTTTAGCTAAAATTCTTGCTACCGTTGTCTTCCCCACTCCTCTTGGACCCGAAAACAAATAGGCATGCCCTATGTTTTTTCTTTTAATGGCACCCTTTAATATCTTTATTATATTTTCTTGTCCAGATAGATCAGCAAAAATCTGCGGACGATATTTGCGATAAATAACCACGGGATGAGAATTAAGAATTAAGAATTAAGAATTAAAAGCATTCTGTTTATCGTGTCGTTGTAAGATAACTCAATGAGCATAGAACACTGAAATATTTTACTATTTACAACGAGCGACACAAAACTAATCTTCTGTATTCTTAATTCTGTATTCTTAATTCTTAAATACTACGAGTTTGTATCCTACAAAATTCCAAATCATTGTTAACAACACAGCGGAAGCATTTCCTACGTTTGCCCAAAGTTTAACCCATAATGTTTCGCTTATATTAAATAATGGAACAATATGAACATTGTTGATTACAAATGATGCGGAATAAGTTTTTATTGCTAATCCTCCCAGAGAAATAATAATGAATGTGATAATCTGTCTTTGTAGATCTTTAGCGTTAATACTTTTATTCTTGAAAGTCCATTTTTTATTCCAAATAAAACTATTTGTCACAGCAAAACAGAAAGAAATACCTATTAAAATACCTATATATTTTCCAGAATAAATTCCCGTTGCCCACATAAGGATGTTGAGTACAGCAAAATCAACCAAAGTATTTAGAACACCTACTGATGCACATTTAACAAACTGAAAAACGGTCTCTACTGCTTTGTCTGGAAGAAACCGCTTTAAGAATGTTTCAAGAAAATTCATTTTTTTACCACTCAAAGTCTCCAATTTTATCCTCTACTGTTTCTTTTTCTGGATTAATAATATCTTTCTCTATGTTTTCTTTAGTAAAATTATTTACAGATTCGCTGATACCTCCAGCATACCCTACTTCAAGAATATTTTCTATTGCTCCCCAAACAGATGGCTTATCCCTTGGGACTAACAAAACTACTTTGTCTCCACTTTTAACTTTGAAATATGTGACGGACGCAAAAAGAATTTTGTAGGTTTTATCCTCCTTGTCTGCCGAAGCATTTGCGTAGGCTGAAGCTTCGGCAATAAAACCTCTTCCTGTCCCATCCTCTTTAATTGTCGCAATCACACGGTTTCTCTCAATTGGACCGATTTGTTTAAATATGAAAGAACCATTGTCCATAATTGTAAGCTTTAATCGATCTCCCTCTACCAGCTTGGACTTACTAGCATAATTAGCCGACACGGGATACATCTTCCCCGCATCATCAATCATACTCTGCCCATCAAATCTTCCTTCCACAACATTCTCACTGTCGCCATCTCCGCCAACATTAACAATAGACATAGCGGGAACACCGCTACCTGCTATATTCTGATAGATTCTCCTGACTTCCCTGATGTTTCTCTCTGCGCTTTCAATAAGCTCTCTTATTTTTTGTATGTCATCCCCCATAATTTTGTTTTTTTATGTTTCTTTTTTATTATTATACCATGCCAATTTTATAGTGTCCATATTAGATTATACAATAATTTCTCCTGACATGTTGATAAGTTGTCTACAGCTCTTTATTTATCTCTTTCTGAATATTCCCCAATCGCTCAAATATCTCACTTTCAACATCATCTCTCGCCCGACCAAATCGCAAAGAAGAAAGTTCTCTCAACATTTTTGCAGATCCTGGATCATCCCCATCTTCAGGAAATGGGATATGCAAACTAAAAGGTTTAGACAAAATTCCGTTTACTAAAATTCTAGCAAAACCATTTAGGTTTGAAACATTTGCCAAATCATTTTTATCAAAAATCGGAGCAAACTCTTTCTCCAAAATTTCAGCATCTTCCATTCCTGTCCTCAATGTCACTATATTTCCAATGTTTCCAAAAATCGCTTTTCGCAAATTCGTGCTATCTTCTTTTGATCCAGTGTTTTCGATTTGAGATAGATATTGATGAGCGACCATTAAATTCAACCTGTATTTTCTTGCTTCTGACAGAATTGATGCGAATGATGATGAGGCAAAATTTTGAAATTCATCAACATATAAATAGAAGTCTTTTCGTTCTTTTTCTGGGATATTGCTCCGAGACATAGCAGCCATCTGCAGTTTAGCGACTATGATCATTCCCAGCAAAGACATGTTAATTTCTCCAATTGATCCTTTAGATAAGCTCACGAGAAGTATCTTCTGATTGTCCATAATTTCACGAAAGTTAAATGCCGAATGAACTTGTCCAATTATATTTCGCATAGTGCTGTTAGTAATAAACGCTCCGAATTTAGAAGCAAAAAATGGAATCATCTCTTGTTTTTCTCTTGCTCCAGTTTTTGCCATCTGGTTTTCCCAGAAACTTTTTACTACTGGATTGCTAACTTTTTCTACCCATTTTTTCTGGAAATCATCATCTGTAAAAAGTCTAACGATGTCAATTAACGTTCCTGGGTTTTCATTATCTGACATCAATGTCAGTGCCCCATTTCTAAAATAGTCTTGTATCCTTGGACCGAAAATTTCTCCTCCGAATAATTTTATAAAAATACTCATCGCTTCGTTCGCCAAAAGATCCTTTTGCCCTTCATTTTTTGATTCCAATAAATTAAATCCCAACGGTCTTTCAGTATCAACAGGATCAAAGATAATTACATCTTCCGCTCTTTCTTTTGGGATTCTCTCTAAAATAGATTCAATCAATTCACTATGTGGGTCAATTACACAAACTCCCTCGCCATTTTTAATATCCTGCAAAATCAAATTAGTCAGTAAAACAGATTTTCCTGTTCCAGTTTGTCCAATCCCATACATATGTCTTCTTCTGTCTTCTTTGGAAATTCTAATTTGAGTTTTAACTCCACGATAATTATTTTCTCCAATAGTAATTCCATCCTTTGGCAAATTAGCCGGCGCACCAGCTTCTCTTGAATCCAATTCTTTTACTCCTTGCACTTTTTGAATCGTTGGAAAATGAAAGATACTCGCCAATTCTTCGGAACCTAAAATAAAAGATTTCTTAGGATCAAAAGATCTAAAGATATATTGCCAAATCAATTTTTTGTTTTTCGGTAAAAATCTCCTTATGAACTTAAATGAGTTTGTTTGTGATGAATGAAATTGAGCAAACGCTCCCTCTAAAGAATCCAACATAGATTCTGTTTTCTCTTTTGTATCCGCACAAGATATCACTCGCATATTTACAGAAAATCCCTGCTGAGATGATTTTTTTTCCAAAGTTTCCATCAACTTCTGCTGAGCAGGCGTCAATTTCTCATCTTTTCTCTCCTGTTTTTCCTGATCATTTTTCTTCACTTCATCCGTCTTCGTCCCGGGCATGATGACATCCCCTAATTCTTTTACTATCCCCGCCCCAATTTGCCCAGCAACTCCTGCCCCCTCAAGTTTTTTCCCTTCTTGAATCTTCTTCGCCGCCTCGCTACCAGCTTTTTCCCATCCCTTTTGAGCAGGTTTGATCAAAATCTGAATTGCAGCCCCCTCGCCCTGTTCAATTTTACTAAAACCATTAGCAATTTCCCTTAACGAGTCTGATTCTAATTCTCTATATGTCTTAATTGGAAACATAGAATTTTTAGCAAGCGTACCAACAGACACCCCTACTGCAGAATTTTCTCTAAATATGGAATAATCATTAGGCAATTCTTCTATCTTTGCATCTGGGATTACTCCCAAAAGTTGTTTCTCTAAAAAGTTTTTGTATTTGCGAGGGACACCGAGCATAAAGTTTACTCTCTCATCAATCATTGCCACTTCCAACGCAATGTGTGGGTTTCCAATCATCATCCTCTTCCACCTACTCTTCTCTTTCAATGTGACAAGACCTGCCAAAAACTGTTCCATCACAGCAATTTCTTCTCTCAATTTTTCCAAAGTATTTGCGTTTTGATCAGATGTTTTTGATGGTGCCAACACTAAAAGCAGAGCCATGTCCAATGACCTTGCAACAACAAATTTATGCTTTAGCCCAGCAATCATAATCCACAGAGAGACTGCCACACATGCTATCCCCAAGATCAAAACCGCCGGGGCTAGAATTATATTTAGATTTTGCATTTACTATTTGTTTTTTGTACTTTTACGTTATTTGTTTTTATTAGACACCGCATCATGAAATGCATCTAAAATTTCTGGGGCTGAATTTTCTTCAGCATATTCTGTCGCAATTTGTTCGGCTTTATCTGTATCTTCATTCGCTATTTTAACCAAAGCCCTGACTAATTCTTCTGTATCCGCTCCAGCAGCTTTTAATTTTTCTAATCCATCAACATCCACTATTAACGATTTTTCATTTATCGCAACTTCCTGCAATTCTCCATTTAGTTCTTTTTCACTCATAGTTAAAATATGATTAAGCTAATTAACCTTCGCACAATTTTTTCAATAAATCTCCCAAGCCATGTCAGGTGTTCTCCTTCTACCATCGCCTGAGTGATAACTTTTTCCGCCCGAGGCGGATCAGCATTGAGCTGGTGATTTTTATTTTGATACATGTTTCACATTTTCCATGTATTTACATTATATCAGATTTTGTTGTGTTCCACAAAATGGAGTTATCCACCTATTATCGTGCGTCACCCGTGTAAAGATGTTGCATTGCAACGTCTTTACACGACGAAAAATTTCAAATAAAAAAGCAGTTTTACCCGCACGTCCGCATATGCCTAAAACTACGCGGGTTCAAGATTTTGAACCCCTACATGACGAAGCCACTTGAAAGAAACTAACGAATTAGTCCTTACTGTAGTAAGGACTATGGCAAAAACCTACCACTCTTTAAACAAATCTTCAATAATATCTTCCAACGGCACGGCGAACATGTCTATATCAATGACTTTGTAAAAATTTTGTAGAAATTGAACTTAATAACAGCAAAATATGTTTTCATGATTTTTAGTTTACCATGTTTTGGCTAATTAAAAAACATCCTCTCTAAAACTATGCTATACTATAATTAGTTCATAATTTTATCCGCGTGCAATCTGCGTTGATATCGGCGACCTATCTGCGTTAAAAATTTATTACCGCAGATTGATCGCAAATTATTACACTGATTCATGCAGAAAGATTTGAACCTTAAATAATAACTAACAATATGCAAAAAATAAAAGAATTTATTGGGAAACATACGAACATCGTTGCGGGGTTACTTTTAGCTTTAATGTGCATCCTTGCGGTTGGAAGCATGCGCGGGGAAAATGCGATCGTAGATGAGATCGCCCATATCCCTGCGGGATATTCGTACATGAAATATGGTGACTTCAGATTAAATCCAGAACATCCACCGCTATTAAAAGACTTGTCAGCAGTGCCTCTTTTATTTATCAAAAACTTAAAATTCCCCACTGAACTTTTTGCGTGGAAAGATGATGTAAACGGACAATGGGAATCTGGATGGCACTTTATTTATCACATCGGAAACGATGCAAATCAGATTGTCTTTTGGTCAAGGATTCCGATGGTTCTAATCATGCTACTATTAGGATTCTTTGTATTCAAAGCATCCAAAGAATGGTTTGGGGATAAAGCAGCGCTGATTGCCCTTTCGCTTTATGCACTCTCTCCAAACATCATCGCTCATGGGAGATTCGTCACGACAGATGTTGGAGTAGCAGCATTTATGTTTATCTCAATTTACTATTTCATCAAATGGCTAAAAAATCCAAGTTGGGGAAATGTTCTGAAAGCAAGTGTTACCTTAGCATTAGCACAACTCGCAAAATTTTCTTCGGCATTGATCATCCCTCTATTTCTTATAGCTACAATTATTTATACGGTGAGTCTATGGCTAAAATCTAACAGATCCATAAAATCATGGATGAGAATAAAACTGCAGTATGGTGGAAAACTCATGTTAATTTTCATTATAGCTTTCATTATGATCGGAATATTCTATTGGCCACATGTTAAAAATATGCCTGTTGATAAAATCCATGCGCAAATTGAAGTTGGAGTGCATTCAGAAAAAGCTGTAATGGTAAAGAATGTTTTAGATAAAATGGCTGACATCCCTCTCCTTCGCCCACATGCTTATTATCTGACTGGGTTTGCAATGGTAGTAGGACGCGTCGCTGGAGGCAACACAACTTTCTTCTTGGGAGAAGTGACAAATCAAAGTTTTAGATCATATTTCCCTGTTGTCTATTTAGCTAAGACACCGCTTGCAACGCTCATTCTAATTTTGACAGCATTTACAATGGCAGTATTTTATACCCTGAAATCCTTATCTCTCAGCCCTAAAAAGCTTTTATATGATCTTACAAAGTACTGTGTTGATCATATTACAGAAATAACACTTCTTCTGTTTATCATAATCTACGCCTACACAAGCATCACTGGAAATCTCAACATCGGTTTCCGTCACTTCATCCCTATTATGCCAATGGTATTTATTCTCACAGGATACGAGATAGCGAAATTATTTAAGGCTGAATGTAAATTAGTAGAATATCTATTTATCGGACTTCTCATCTGGTTAGCAGGAGCAACTATTTTATCTTACCCACACTATGTTGCATATTTCAACGAGGCTGCTGGAGGATCAAAAAACGGCTACAAAATTGTAACCGATTCAAATGTTGATTGGGGGCAAGATTTGCGACATCTTGTTTCATGGGTTAAAGAAAATAATATAGAGAACATCAAAGTAGATTATTTCGGAGGTGGATGCACAAAATATTATTTCTGCGACAGGATAGCCAACCCAGAAGATATTGGTCCAGCTTCTATCTCCGAAAGCGAAGCGTATGATTGTTCTAATTCCCCATTTGAAGAATGGCATGCAAATAATGGGCAATCCACAGGATGGTTCGCAATATCTGCAACATTTTTACAGAATAGTAAGTGGAATAAATTGCAGTATGGAGAGGAAGATTATGGATGGTTGAGGGAGTTGGAACCGACGGATACGATCGGGGGGTCTATATTGATATATAATATAACGGATTAGGACGGATGTAGAACGGATGCTCACGAATCACGGATTTGCATTATATTAATTCAGACAAAAAAATAATAACCTGTAGACCCTATGATCTACAGGTTATTTAAAACTATTTTTAATCAACGATAGTTTCATCTTGAGAATTCTGAGAACATATATCTTCTTCGACTGGTTGAGGTGTATCTCGTCTATACCCTCGTTCATCAATATAATATCTCATCGGAGAAGCAATTTCTTTTACTTCTCCTTCGGGACTAAAATGCATTTTTAAAATAGAAATTACCTCTTTGATAATTTTATTCCATGAGAATACATTACCTTTTTCCATATGGATTTCATATCGTTTTAATGAAACGTAACTAATCCCAGCTACTAAAAAAAGATCTTTAACGAAAGATGGCATTGTGTTTTCTTCACAATTTTTACTTTCAAAAAATTCCATCTTTTCTTTAGTAAACTCTTTATCGGCATGAATCGAAAGATGATTTGGATTAGGATGATATTCTAATTGATAGCGCATAACTTTCCTCCTTATTGATTGTTGAAATAACTTTTCGTTTATTGATAAAAACATCGTATCATGTTTTTGATAAAATGTCAAGCCTTTGCTCTTCGAGCTACGGCTTGCAGGCAAGCTCTGTATCTGGATTTTGAATAAAATAAATCAAAAACCGCTTGTTTAGGTGGGTTTTGCACATAAACCATCATCATCTCATTTGCTACATTCCTACGCGGGCGGCCATAAAGGCACGCCCCTACATAATCAATCTTCAATGTACAACGATCAATTACATCGTCGCAATCCTGCAATCCTGAATCGAGAATAATCTGAGAAATCCTACTGAATCCAGGTTCAGACAGCGTCAATTCGTTCTACTCTACCTATAAAAAACCTTCCCCGCCACCTGCAAATCCACATATTCTAAACCAGATTTTTCTGCATCGCTCATCGTCTCAAACACATTTTGCAAGACTAAAATTTGTTCATCGTAAGATCTGGAAGTATTGAAATAAATATCAAAACCATTATCTGTTTTCAGTGCAAGTTTTTGGGTGAAACATCCATCTAAAACAACATCTCTAGTATCTATTCCCATTTTCTGTTTAATTTCTTTTTTTACATTTGTAATAAACTGTAACTTTTGAGAATTGGCAGTATATTCTCCAGAAGAACAAGTCTCATTTACGATGGGCAAACTACTATCAAGGGCATCCCCTGTCACCTTTCCATCGGCATCAACTGGAAAACAATTATTATTCAAACACCAATTCAACATCCCCTGACTTCCGGTAATACTGACTTTAAGAAAATTAGGCATTTCCCATTTTACATCAGCAGATTTGATGGCTGGGATCTGGCAAAGTATTTCTTCTGCAAGTTGTTCATCAAACAAAAAAATCCCGTCTGTTGGGAGGAACCTCAAAACTTTTCTACCTAAAAATTCGTACATCGCTCGCGATGCTTGCGAATTGACTTCTGCACTTGCGCCTGTCACACTTATGTCTTGAACTTTTAGATATGGGAAAAACAGAACGAGATATGCTGATCCAGAGATGATGACAAAAAATAGAATAGTCAAAAAAACCCGCTTTACATTTTTCAGCGCGTTTTTTTTCTGAACTTTCCTATCATGTTCTTTTCGCCATTTTGGTGTTCGCATAATAAGTCTATAAAGTCCTTAAAGTCAAAAGTTTATAAAGTCCGCGCTACATCGTCCTTTAGACTTTAAGGACTTTTGACTTTATGACTTTTTTACCCACATATTGTTGTAGCACTTCCGGCACCGTCACACTCCCATCTGCATTCTGATAATTTTCTAAAATTGCAATCAAAATTCTTCCGATAGCAAAAACTGTTCCATTGAGAGTGAATACAAATTCATTTTTCCCAGTCTCTTTATTTTTATATCTAGTATTTAATCGTCTGGATTGAAAATTTGTGCATGTACTCATTGAATGTGTTTCTCTGTATTTATTTTCAGATGGCAACCATGTTTCAATGTCGTAAGTTCTTGCAGATACAAAACCGAGATCACCTGTGCAAAGTTTAACAACTCTATATGGCAATCCCAATTCTTTCATCATTTCTTCTGTATCAGCCAACATATTTTCTTGTTCTTGCTCATTATCTTCTGGTTTACAGAATACAAATCTTTCTAATTTATCAAACTGATGCACTCTTAATATCCCTTTTGTATCTTTTCCGTAAGATCCTGCTTCGCGTCTAAAACAGGTTGAAAATCCAACATATCGTTTTGGTAAATCTTCTTCTTTCAAAACTTCATCCATATACATCGTCCCAATTGATTGTTCAGATGTTCCCACCAAATAGAGATCGTCTTTTTCAAAATAATAAGATTCCTCCGCATCTCCCTCGCGAGAAAGAAATCCCATCGCTTCCATGGCTTTTTTAGAAATCATAACGGGTGGAATGACTGGAACAAATTTTTTCTCTGTCATTTTTTTCAGAGCATATTGGACAATTGCAAATTCTAATAAAGTAGCGACTCCTTTCAAATAATAGAATCTGCTTCCTGAAATTTTAGTTGCTCGTTCAATGTCAATAATATCTAATTCTTTTCCCAACTCAACATGGTTTTTAGGTTCAAAATCAAATTTATTCGGCTCACCGACTTCTCTTAAAATCTCATTCGATGTTTCATCTTCTCCAACTTTTACATCTTTTAGCGGGATGTTCGGAATTTGTAAAACTATATTGCGAATCGCATTTTCTGCTTCCTGAAGTTTATCTTCTTGTTCACCAAGTTTTTCCTTTAATTCTTTTACGGCCTTGATTTTTTCTTCACGTTCATCTTTATTTGTAATGTCTTTAATTTTTTCACTGGCGTTATTTCTTTCAGCACGTAATTCTTCAACGGAAGTTAAGGCATTTTTTCTTTCATCATCCACTTCCAACAACCGATCAATATCCACATTGATCTTTTTATCTTTCGTAGCTTTTTTAACCGCTTCCGAATTTTCTCTTATAAATTTAATGTCTAACATGCTTGAGTTTTCCTATTTATAATTGAATTAAAATTATTATTTGACACATCTTCTATATCTGCTACACTGAGAATAACCAAACTTCTCGGTTCTGTGAAAACAGAATGCGGGACTAAAGCCCGGGCGAAAGCTCGGGTTTATACTTTTCTGATGAACTTTTTAAGTTTATTAAAATCAACATATTTAGCACATCTTATTAGTTCGACAGAAATACTATGTTTAGTAGCCATTACCAAACATTTTTTCTTGTATTTCTTTTTCATTAATTTTAATAATGGTTCAAAATCACTATCTCCACTAACTAATATCAAAGTGTCATATTCATTCTTATCTTCTATGACATCAATAGTCAATTCAACATCTAAATTCCCTTTGTTAAATCCGTCTACTTTTAATGCCCTGTTTTTATTCTTTATAAATTTTATCTTTTTGCTTCTTACCTTATATCCTGTCTTTTCTAAAAAAGAAATAAATTTTGTCTGTTTAGCGAAATGAAAGTCTCTCGCAGTATAATAATAGATTTCTTGCAGATTAGTCTCATTCTTTAAGTATTCCAAGAATCTACTAAAGTCTATTTGCCATTTTAGTTTCTTTTGTGAATAATAGATATTTGAAGCATCTATAAAAACACTTACTCTATTTTTTGCAAATTTTGATAGCATTATTCTTATCTATTACATTTTTAATATACCACTTTGAGATGACTTATGAAAGACTTGACGGATTATCATTATTGTATTATGCTGTTTAGATATTGAAATCTATTTTAAGTTTTCCCGCCATGGGGATTACATGGCAGAAGTACTTTGAAAACCCGTCTCTTTGAGCCGAGGTAAAGGAGAAAATGATGATTGACGTAATATATCAATACCCTATATTATCCACATCAATTGTTGCAATTATATTGTCTATTATTGCAGCCATTCTTTTTACTTTTATAGGCAGTGGCATCGCAAAAAGAAAAAGGATTAAAGCGATTAAGGAGTTGCTAAAAGAATGTGAAGATTTTAATCCCGCCCAAATGTCTGTTGAGCTATTCAGATCTAATCTGATAAAACTCAAAAATCAAATAAAATTTTGTCCCAATGTTTCTTATGAGTTTTTAGAAACATCGGAAGAACAGATTAATAAAAAAATCCATGATATTGATCTTGAAAATGCGCAAAAATCTTTGAAAAATCTTGAAGAAAATCCAATTATGACTTTCTATAATGCATTTATGTGTTATATAGATAGAGGAGTTCTGTTTAGCGAGCTCAGAGTGACTCGCCAACGCGTGGAAGAATTAAAACGAACAGCACAAATTCAAAATGGTCTATTGCGACTGGAAAATAATACGATAGAAAAAGAAAATATTTGGGCAGGTCTAAAAAAAGAAGGACTTACAGAGAAAGATCTTTATCCTGAGGAAAATTTAGGGTAAAGATTAATTGGTAAGATCAAAAAGAAGCCTTGTTAAAAAACAAGGCTTCTTAATTTTGGAATTTTTTATTTTTCATCGTAGGGGTGAAACCATGTTTTCACCCGCGTCGTCGGTCGTCGTCTTTGTATTATCATTTATCGCACTGTCATCGTTCATCTTTTTTTGAATATTCTCCTCGTTACCCGGGCAATCACATGGAATTGCCCCTACAATATTAACGATATAATTCTATATTCCTAATTCTCAATTCTCGTCCCTCGGTTTCATCAACGGAAAGAATACAACATCTCTAATACTCTCTTGATTTGTTAAAATCATAAACAACCTATCAATCCCTACCCCAAACCCAGCTGTTGGTGGCATACCATATTCCAATGCCTCTACAAAATCATGATCAAACATCTGTGCCTCACTATCCCCTGCCTCCCTTAATTTTGCCTGATTTGAGAATCTCTCCGCCTGATCAATTGGATCATTTAATTCACTGAACGCATTCCCTAATTCTGCTCCTGCTATTAAAACCTGAAATCTTTGAGTTTTAGATTCATCGTCAGGCATCTTCTTTGCCAATGGAGAAATATCAATTGGGTGGTTTATCAAAAAAGTTGGCTGAATAATTTTGGAACGAACTAATTTTTTGTAAAGATGGTCAATCAATCTTCCTCTGCCGTCTGATGAGTCAAAATCTATTTTCTTTTCCTTCAAAACTTTTTGCATATCTTCTTTGGTTTGATATTCATCTATATCAATCCCGGATTCTTTCAAAACAATTTCTCTAAAATCAACTTTTTGCCACGGAGCCTTAAAATTCAAAATATGTTCTTTGTATTTTATTTCAAGTGTTCCAAATGTTTTTTCAATAATATCTGTGTAAAATTTTTCTACAAATTTCATTAGGTCATTGTAATCTGCATATGCCCAATAAAATTCCAACATCGTAAATTCCTGCAGATGTTGTGGGCTCATCCCTTCGTTGCGAAAAGTTTTCCCTATTTCATAGACTTTCTCAAAACCTCCAACAATCAATCTTTTCAAATGCAATTCTAGAGATATTCTAAGATACAAATCTATATCTAAAGTGTTGTGATGAGTAATAAATGGACACGCATCTGCACCACCGGGGATGTCTTCAAGCACAGGAGTTTCTACTTCCATGTATCCACTTTTATTAAAAAACTCTCTGATGTTGTTTACAAATTCTGCTCTTTTTACAAAAAGTTTTTTTACATCTTCATTAACGAGTAAATCAACATATCTTCTTCTATACCTTGTTTCCTCGTCTTTCAACCCAAACCATTCTTCAGGAATTGGCCGAATAGATTTTGTTAAAATTTTCCATTCAGAAACTTCTAAAGTTTTTTCTTCTTTTTTGGTCAAAAATAATTTTCCCGTAGCTTCAATGAAATCTCCGATATCAAGAAGTTTAATCAAAGCATGCTGTTCATCTCCTATAATGTCTTTCTTGAAAAATAACTGAAACTTTCCAGACTCATCTTCAACGTTCATAAAAATTACTCCACCATGCCCACGAATTGAACGAATTCTTCCAGATAAAATAATCTCTTTTGATTCTTCCGATAATTTATCAAAAGCAAGAAGAACATCTTTCACAAAATGTGTCCTTGAAGACTTAGCTGGATACGGATCTATGCCAGCCTGCTTCAACTTATTTAATTTTTCTATGCGAGCTTCTCTAAGCTCTTGTATATTGGCCATAAAGTTAAAAAGTATTAGGAATTAAGTATTAGGAATTAAGGGACGACTTGTCTCGCCGAAACCTTGGTGAAGGCAGACGATTACGTCCGTATACTTAATTCTTAATACTTAATTCTGCTATATTTAATGAGAAATCTTTTAACTTTACTTTTAATTTTATTAGCAGGAAATATTCTTTATCCTAATCCCTATTTCTCCTTTCGGACTCTGAAAAGTTGTTGATTCTCCGACTTTTAGTCCTTTCAGT
>CAZEUY010000010.1:0-6472 GCA_964515525.1 uncultured Candidatus Saccharibacteria bacterium | reverse complement strand
TTCTCCTTTCGGACTCTGAAAAGTTGTTGATTCTCCGACTTTTAGTCCTTTCAGTGCATTACCTAATGGCGATGCTATTGAAATTCTTGATTGAGCAGGATCGGCACTTTCACCACCAACGATTTCAAATTTTTGTTCTACTCCGTCCATATCTATAACAACCGTCATTCCGATGGCAACTACATCTGGCTTCTGCCCACTTGTGTCAACAACTTCTGAACTGGCTAAAGTATTCTCAATTGTTTGGATACGATTTTCTAAAAATGATTGCGCCTCTCGCGCTTCTGAATATTCTGCATTTTCACTCAAATCTCCTTGCGCTTTTGCATCACGCAATCTTAAAGCCACTTCAGATCTTTTATTTGTCTTCAGCTCTTCCAGCTCTTTGGCAAGACCGTTAAATTCTTCTCTTGTTAATTTTTTAAACTTTTCCATAATATGTTTATTTAATAATTATCTACAATTAAAATGTATTATACGCTAATTAGGAACCTCTTGTCAAAAAGAGTTTATCCAGAATGACAGAATCTCTTTAGCAATAGGAACAGCAACCGCACTCCCACCTCCTCCCCCTTCCACCAACACAGTTAAAACTATCTCTGGATCATCATACGGGGCAAAACATACAAACCATGCATGAGTTAAGTCATCTCCTCCAAATTCCGCTGTCCCCGTCTTTCCCGCTACTTCCATCGGGAGAGTACTTAAGGCTATCGCCGAACCATCAACAACGCTCTGTCTCATCGCTTTCTTAATAATCGCGATGTTTTTTCTTTCCGCATCAACACTGAAAAGCAATTCAAGATCAATCATCCGTTTATTGCCATCATCATCAACTTCGTAAAGTCCTATATGCGGTTTGATGGCAGCTCCATCGTTCGCTATTGCTGCTGTCCAGACAGTGGCTTGAAGTGGCGTCACTAATAGATCTCCTTGCCCAATGGACACATGATATGTATCCCCCAAATACCATTGTTCTCCTTTAACTTTTTCTTTCCATTCAGGATTCGGAATTGTCCCCATCGCTTCCCCAGACATATCTATTCCCGTCCATTTTCCTAAATTAAAAGTACTAAAATGTTCACTTAATTTATTTATCCCCATCCCGTTGATGTTCCCGTTTCCTCCTCCAATAGTGTAGAAAAAAATGTCTGATGATTCTGCAATCGCACTGTAAACATTCATCGGTCCAAGTCCATTTCTCTTCCATCCATAAAAATTATATACTACAGATGGATCATATTGATTAACTATTTGGATTAAACCATTGTCTTGAATGATGGTTCTGTCACTTATAATTCCATCTTCCAAAGCAAATAATGCTACCATCGGTTTCACAATAGATCCTGGTGGGTATGTTCCAGAGATGGCTCTATTAAATAACGGATTATTTTTATCTTTTGTTAGATTTGCAAATTCAGATTCTTTCATGCTACCAGAAAAAACATTACTATTAAAAGAAGGAATATTAACCATCGCCAATATCCCGCCCGTTTTTGGATTCATCGCTATCACACATGCTTTAGAAACATCTGCCTCTTCTATTTCTCCTATATGCTTTTGCAAAATTTCAAAAATCTTTTCCTGCAACTCAAAATTTATTGTCAAAATTAAATCATTACCAGCATCAGCTTTTCTAACAGCAAGAAGCTTTTTTTTATTCCCCAACGAATCCACCTCAATTAACTTTGCTCCAAACATCCCCCTCAGATGTTCATTATACCACATCTCCGCTCCAGATTTTCCGATTGATTCAATTGGTAAATAATCAGAATTTTCCTCCATATCTTTTTCCGAAACTCTCCCTATATATCCTGCCACATGCGCAAATGCTTCACCATATGGATAAAAACGCGTGACGCCATCAACAATTTCTATCCCACTTAATTGTTCCTGATTTGCCTTAATTGCCATCGCTAATTCTTTGGGGATATCTTTGAAAGTCACTATGTCTGATTTTTGACTTACCAATTTTTCAGAATTTATAATCTCGTTAATCGTTTCTTTACTATCTTCGTCTATGGCATTCGCCAACATCATTAACTTTTCTTTTTCGTGAAAGTTTCGGACATCAATAGCAACATCAAAAGTGGAAACATTCCAAACTAATTGCTGTCCATCCTGTGAAAAGATAATTCCTCTTGGTGCTTCAATTGGTATTCTTTTTATTCTATTTGACAGAGCTTCTTGCTGATAAGAACTACCTTGCACGATTTGGAGATAAAAAGTTCTTGAAAACAAAAAAAGCATAATTGAGCACACGCATATTCCTAATATAAAAATTCTTCTCCGACTTAAAGACTGTTCTATTTCTCCTTCTTCCTCATCTGAACCCAAACCAAAAATTACCTCTTCCGGAGTTATTTCATTTTCATTATGCGATACTTGATACCTACCAAATTCTTTTGACTTTCCCATTATTATAAACCCATCTTCCAATAAAAAATAATGATGTTTCTATGATCACAAATGTCATCAAAGAATACAACGCACCAGCAAAAAAAGTTTCACCTTTCAATAACATTGAACCAGCATAAATTATGAGATAAAAAAACATTGTGGAAAGGACAGTATTGAATAGCCTACAACTAGTCTGATTTTCCCAAAAATATGTTTTCTTTTGTGCCATCAAAAAATACGAAATTACAAAAGCAATGAAAATTATCCACCAAGGATGTTCTGAAAAAATACTGATAATACTCACTGGAACAATTACCCACAAAAAATTTCTCTTATTTCCAGCAAGCGATGCGATCATTAAAATTGCCACTAAAGAAAGGACGGGAGATGTTCCTAAAATGGTTAAGCGTGCAAAAAAAGAAACATCTAAAATTGCAAAAAAAGTTAATGTTAAAAAAATGATAACTCCAAACATTAAAATCAGATTCTTTATAAAATTATGACAACACTCTCTATTTGCCTCAATTTGATCAATGGTTCTATCTCCGCTTTTTTGAATACTTCATTAGCTAAAGTTTTTACTTCCGCCACACTGCCGATTGGAATTGCTCTTGGAAAAATTCCCCCAATCCCAGAAGTAATAATCATCTCGTCTATCTCTAATTCCTCAAATTGAGGGATCATATCAAGGCTAAGTGATGTTCCGAAATTTCCTTTAACAATTCCTGATATTCTTGAAGATTGGGTAATCGCCGCGACAGAACTTCTGGAAGAGAAAATTAACAGAACTTTTGAAAAACCATCTGCAACATCGTCAATCTTGCCAATTAAAGCTCCTTCTTCAGAAACAACTGGCATCCCCTTTTGAATGCCATCTTTCAACCCTTTGTTTACAGTTAATAGGCTTTCAAAGTTCAATGGGTCAAAACCGCAAATATCTGCCCTTAATGTTTTTCTACCCATCTCTGCCGATATTCCCAACTGTTTTTTTAGTGCATCATTCTCTTTCTCCGCTTCTTTTAGCAGAACATTTTCGGAGATCAATTTAATGTTATTTTTTGTAAGAGTTATATTCTCGCTAACGATGTCTTTCATCGTAAAAACTGATTTTACCGACATATATAAATTATCACCCATCTTCACAAGTGGATTAGTAATCGCCATCGCCCAATTAATCACAAAAGAATCTGATTTAATCAAAAAACCACCCAATACGAAAACAGCTATTGCTACTATACATGTTTTTCTAATATATTTATGTTTTACATTTTCCATCGTTCAAAATTTCAAATTAACAAATTTCAAATTTCAAAAAAAATCTTAATAACAAATATCTAAATACTAAAAACTAGTAAATATCAGGTTATATAGCGTGTTTTAAAATTAGAAATTAAAGTATTAGAAATTATTTTGAAATTTGAAATTTGGACTTTGAAAATTCTATTCCGTATTTACCAAAACTTCTCTAACCGATTCAACATCTTCCAAAATAATCCCAGTTCCTCTAACAACCGTCGTGAGTGGATCTTCTGTAATACGAACGGGCATTTTTGTTTCATCGTGTATTACTTTGTCTAACCCTCTTAAAAGTCCTCCCCCTCCGGTTAAAATAATTCCTCTACTCATTATATCTGCCACTAATTCTGGCGGAGTTTCTTCAACGACAGCTCTGGTGTTTTCAACAATAATATCCACTGTTCTTTTTAGCGCTTCTCTAATTTGTTCTTCGTTGATCGTAGCTTCTTTAGGCAAACCTGTCACAATATCTCTTCCTCTAATTTGTGTTTCTAATTTCTTTTCTGTCCCACATGCGGAACCAATTGCTATCTTCACTGATTCTGCTGTTCTCTCTCCTAACAAGATATTAAACTCTTCTCTGACAAAACGAATAATGCTTTCATTCATTTCATCACCTGCAATTCTCAAATTTCTAGAACAAACTATTCCCCCCAGAGAAATCACTGCAATATCCGTAGTCCCACCTCCTATATCAACGATCATATTCCCTGCCGCATCTTGCACAGGAAGACGCGCTCCAATTGCCGCAGCCATCGGTTCCTCAATCAAATATGCTTCCCGCGCTCCAGCGCTGATCGCCGCATCTTTTACAGCCTTCCGTTCAACTTCTGTCACTCCTGATGGTATTCCAATTACCACTCTTGGCCTAAACAAAAAAGAGAAAAATCCTTTTTGAACTTTTTCAAGAAAATATTTAAGCATCTGTTCTGTCACTTCAAAGTCAGAAATGACACCATCAACAAGTGGTCTCGTGGCAACGATGTGAGCAGGAGTTTTGCCAACCATCTTTTTCGCTTCCTCCCCAATCGCTAAAATCTTCCCCGTTTTTTTATTGATCGCAACAACGGAAGGCTCATTTATTACAATGCCCTTATCACGAACATACACTAATGTATTTGCAGTACCCAGGTCTATACCGACATCTTGTGAGAGAAAATTTATCATAAATTTTCGCAGATCTCACGCTGATTATTACGCTGATTCAACGCTGATACGTCGTTTCTGCGTCTATTCAGCGTAATAATCAGCGATCTATCCGCGCTTAACATAATTAATCAGTTTATCTATTGTTATTATCTCCACATCATCCATTCCTCTCCTTTTCACCTCAACAGCCTCCTGTTCTAATGTTTTCTTACTAACAACTATTCTATATGGAATTCCCATCAAATCTGCATCTGCAAATTTTACTCCAGCAGATACATCTCTGTCATCGTATAACACCTCAATTCCAGATTCTGATAATTCATTATAAATTTTGTCAGCAGTTTTATCATCTGTTAGTTTTATTAAGTGAACATGAAATGGTGCTATCGCTTCTGGCCAAATGATTCCTTTATCGTCGTGAAATATCTCAACAAGAGCTCCCATTATTCGCGATGGTCCAATACCATAACATCCCATAATAACATTTTTATCGCTCCCATCTTTATCTTTGTATTTCAGATCGAATGCTTTAGAAAACTTCTCTCCGAGCTTGAAAATATTCCCCACTTCAATTGATTTTTTTTCTTTCAGATCTGTATTTCCACATTTTGGACAAACTTTTTGCTCATCAATAATTTCTTTATTCACAGCAATTGAACATTTCTCACAAAAATAAATAGTGTCTTCTCCGACATCCGCTAATGTTTGGTATTCATGAGAGTATTTACTAAAGGCTCCCCCAGTAGCATAGGTTAGGTGTGTAATGTCTCCGATCCCTAATCTTCGGAAGATCTTTACATAAGCATCTTGTGCTTGTTCGTAATATTGATCCAAATCATTTTGATCAACATGAAAAGAATACAAATCCTTCATTCTAAATTCTCTTCCACGCAATAACCCAGATTTTGCTCTTTCTTCATTCCTGAATTTCGTTTGAAATTGATAAGCAGAAAAAGGAAGGTCTTTATATGAATTAATAAACTTGCTCATCAACGGAGTGATAGTTTCTTCATGTGTTGATCCGAGAGTTAGGTCGCGCTGATTAGCCCCTTGAAATTTGTAAAGAACATCTCCCATAGAATCCCATCTGCCCGTTTTATCCCAATTCTCTTTTGGTTGCAAAGCAGGCATCAAAATTTCCTGCCCATCAATCGCATTCATTTCCTCGCGAATAATGTTCTCTATTTTGTTTAGCACTCTGAGTCCTAAAGGCAAGAAAGTATAAACACCTGCCATTAATTTATCAACAAATCCTGCCTGCATCAAAAGCCGAGCATTCAAACTCGTTTCATCTTTCGGTGCTTCTTTTATCGTCTTCGTAAAAAGTTTTGTTTGTTGCATATTGTTTATTATGTTATTAGAATGCTCACGGGAAAGACCCTTATACAGTCCTGTCTGTATCGGGGGCTTTTTCTTTTTTATTTATCAATTTATTCTTCATATAATTAAAACCCCACCGTGCCTCTTACGAGGTCAGGGTGGGTGATTTTAGCTAATATTATATTATCAAACGCTTTCGCGTTTGTCAAATTAAGATTTATTCCCATAACTGATTTTTTTCTTATAAATTTGATGTTTATCATGCCTTTAATATATCATTTTAGACTGTCTTGTGAAAGACTTGACA
>CAZEUY010000009.1:18493-21571 GCA_964515525.1 uncultured Candidatus Saccharibacteria bacterium | reverse complement strand
TCATGAACCCAGACAAGTTCTTTTTCTTTCCTAGATGTTCCTAATTTTCTAAATAACACTCTCGCATTGCGTGCTGTTAATAAATGATCTTTAGTGGATTGCATAACAAGCGCTGGACATTTTATTTTATGCAAATTTTTTATAGAATCATTCATCCCATCAATCGCATCTTGGATACTTTTTGTCGGGAAACTCCAATAATGTCTTTTGTTTACTAAAATTTCCTGTCTGACATAATCTGGATAACTTTTATTTGTCATGGGATGGATTCTTTCCCAAATGGGCAAAAAGAATCTCAGAAAATGTTTACGCAAAAATAACGGTGCCCCCATTGTAATAACCCCTCTAATTTCAAGATGGTCAGAGGCAAGATGAATAGCAAGATTTCCACCCATAGACACTCCTGCAACAAAAATTTTATCTGTTTTTTTCTTCAACTCCTGATATGAATTTTCAATCGCTTCAGTCCAATTATCCCATTCAACAAAATATAAATCTTCCGCAACCGTTCCATGCCCAGGAAGAAGCGGTGCAGAAACGGTTAGCCCTTTCCCCAAAAGATATTTTCCTAATTTTTGTAATTCAAATGGAGAGCTCGTCCATCCATGAATCAATAAAATACCTACACCTGTCTTTTTACTTTCTTCTGGTTCCCAAAAAAATGGTTCTGCTCCTTGCATCATGATTTTGTTTTCCTTAATCCACCTGCCCAAACAACAGTTTTATGAACTACTCTTGGCAACATGATGGCGCTAATTATAAAAGCTGTAATAATCAGTCCTGCTTTTGGTAATGAATCGCTTAACATATTAAAACTTTCTCCAAAAAAGTATCCAACTCCACATACAAACAACGCCCAGAGAGCACTTCCAATGATGTCATACTTGAAAAATTCTTTGAATTTCATCCGCACTGTCCCTGCTGTAATTAGCATCGCCAAACATAGTCCAGTGGTAAATTTAATTAAAATAATAATTTTCCCACCTTTTTCTTCTAAATATCCTCTCATCTTTTCCATCTTCTTATCAATACCGAAAAATCTGCCGAACTTTTTGCCTATCTTATTCCCTCCATAGTATCCAATTGTATACCACATCAAATCACTTGCAACATCCCCCGCGAACATCACAGCGATTACAGCCCAGATATTGAAGTATCCCCGCGCGGCAAAAAATCCCCCCAAAAGCATGATGTTTAGTCCTTCTACGAATGATCCAACGAACATCATCGGATAACCATATTTCTGAAAAAATATTAAAATAGATTGTATTGTCCAATTCCCCATTTTTGTCTTGCCCGCCGTAGTCACCCATAAGGTGACGAAGGAGGGTTTTTATTTTACCCTAAATTCTATATACACCCCCATTTTAGCATTACTATTCTCCTCGTCCATACCGACTTTAGCAATTTTTACTTCACGCCAAATCTTCAACAAATCTATAATCACTATATTTTATCTTACCATTTTTCAGATTTAGACTTTTATTGATAACAACAGCTTCTTTGGTATTTTCGTTTTCTTTCATAAAATTTTCAAGTGATCTTTCGTCAATCTGCTTGGAAAGATTCTTGAATTTAGACTCTATCAGGGTTAGTATCAGATCTTCTTCAATAATAAAATCGATTTCCGATTTGGTCGCTGTCCGATAAAAATAGATCCTGTCTCTCGCTATTTTATTTTTCAATTCCATAAAAATAAAATTCTCAAAAAGCGCACCTCCATCTTGTCTGCTTTCCATCTCCAGAAAGTTTCCCAGAATAGCATTGCGAACACCTAAATCAAAAAAGTATAATTTGGGCATTTTGGTAACTTGTTTTCTCATATTCCCACTATAAGAATAGATTTTGTCCATGACAAAAGTCAGTTCAAGCAAATCTATGTATTTTTCTATTTCTCTTCTTGGAATGTTTAATGTATTAGTTAATTCATTTATGTTAAGCAAGTTCCCAATTTGAGAAGATAAAATTTTCACCGTTGCGTTAAATTGCCCGACATTATCAAGTTTCCCAATTGATCGAATATCTTTATTTATATATATCCCTGCGTACTCTTGAAGAAATCTTTTTTTGGCATCTCTATCATCCTTTAAAACAATAGCGGGCATACCGCCAAACATCAAATATTCTTCTAACATTTTATCATAATAACTCATAATTGAAACTGCTAAATCTTCTTTCTTTAGATAATGCGCATATTCAAATTTTTTAAATTCTAAAAATTCTTCAAAATCTAATGGATTAATCATGAAGGTAATTCTTCTTCCGGCTAAAGAATCCTGTAGTTTTGCTTTCAAGTCCAAACTGGATGATCCCGTCACTATAAATTTTATTTTTTCCACATATTTATCATAGATGTGTTTCAAGAAGTTTGAAGGGTTGTCCAAATATTGAATTTCATCAATAAGAAAATATGTTTTTTCATTCTTATTTTTAACCAAACTTAAAATATTTTCAGGATTAGAATTTAATAAATTTAGAGTTTGAACATCTTCTAAATTTAGAAAAATTACATTTGCTGTTTTTATTCCAGTTTGAATAATCTCTTCTTTCAATAACTCTAGAATAGAAGTTTTTCCTACTTGCCTTGGACCATTGATGATAATAATTTCTTTGTGACTAATCCATTTTTTAATCTCTTTGACTATTTTACGATTATACAACATATTTTTATACTCCTTCGCTTTTTTATTTATAATATATACTCCGTAGCTGTCATATAGATAACCTTCATTAAGCTAACTAAATAAAAGCTACGGAGTATTATACAGAATAGATTTTATTTAGCGAAGGAGCATAGCAATCTTAAAACTTATACCTATATTTTAACATATTTTGTAAAAAAATCAATAAAATTAGGCTTCTCCAAAATTGTACTTTACACTATATTAAATCTCATGCAAATTATACTTTGCACAATATCGTATTTCATGTCAATTAGACACCTTTTTTCGCTTTTTTCTGTAATTTTTGAATTTCTATCTTCTTATTCCTAATTTTACCCCAAATTCCCTTTTCAGCCAACGGTTGACGAATTAAGTCACGCGTGATATGATTTTCGGGTAAAATTTTGTTTGGATT
>CAZEUY010000009.1:6401-18393 GCA_964515525.1 uncultured Candidatus Saccharibacteria bacterium | reverse complement strand
GTTGACGAATTAAGTCACGCGTGATATGATTTTCGGGTAAAATTTTGTTTGGATTAAAATACAGACGATGCGGATTACACAACGTGTCGACGCGGGCGTATGCAATACGCCCATACAAAATCCGTCGCCATTCTTAATTCTTAATTCACACCCCGAACACCCTGTCAAGATTGATTTCTGGACATCCATATGATATCATTCTAACTGTATGCAAATCATTTTAAGCACTTTAGCAAATTCGTTGTCGCTTATCATTGCGGCGTATTTGATGGAGCAAATCAAACTACCGAGTAGTCTTTTTGCACTAATCCTGATCGGATTAGTAATTGCATTGGTAAATTTCCTCATCAAACCAATCCTGAAAATCCTGTCATTCCCTATTATAATCTTAACTTTTGGAATTTTCTCATTCTTTATCAGTATGGCTCTCCTATGGTCTATTGATCAACTATTCATAGGAATTACAATAAATGGCTTTATTCCTTTAGTAGCAACTACTGCACTAATTGGAATTGCCAATATAATCTTTTGTCATAAGTAGAAAATATATGAAAACAACACTTGATATTATTCAATTAGTATCATCAATTTTAATCGTTATTACCATCTTACTTCAACGCAGAGGTTCAGGGCTTTCTGCCACTTTTGGTGGTGGAGATGGTAACTTCTATCATGCAAAAAGAGGATTTGAGAAGGCATTATTAGTCATTACCATCATCCTCGCAATAGTGTTTTTAGGCACTGCTTTGTTGCGCATAGCAATTTAACTATAAACTCCTACCATTAGTAATCAGAATAATCAGAAAAGATTCTTCCCAAAATTGAGCAAAAAGGTTAATTGGCCGACATGGAACCAGTGGAAAAAAACCTTTTCTGTTCTTAGCAAAAAAGAAAAAATTGTTTTCGCTATTTTTGTTTCGTTGATATTTGTGTCTCTATTTTATATGATCTCTAAAAAACTTTCTCCTGTGTCAGATGTTCCAACTCCAACAGAGGGAGGAACTTACACAGAAGGAATGATTGGACAGCCTCGCTATATCAACCCTCTTTTAGCGGATAACAGCAAAATTGATACAGATATTACAAATTTGATATTCTCTGGGCTTCTCAAATATGATGCAAACGGAAAAATAGCTTGTGATGCAGCAGAATCATTTACAATTAGCGAAGACAAAAAAACATACACGGTGACGATGCGCGATGGGATGTTCTGGCATGGGAATGACCATCAACCATTTAACACTAAAGATTTAGAATTTACATTTAATTTAATTACAGATTCGGAATACAACAGTTCTCTATATGAAAATTTTAGATCAGTAGAACTATTTGTTGATAACGATTTAACTGCACATTTTGTTCTAAAACAACCTTACGCTCCGTTTTTAGAAAATCTTACTTTTAAAATTTTACCGAAACATGTTTGGGAAAATATTTCTTTAAGCGGTTTCACTTTGGCATCAGCAAACCTGTGGCCAATCGGTTCGGGACCTTTTCAAATTGATAAACTCAAGAAAAACAATGATGGGCTCGTTAGATCAATATCCCTTAAGAAGTTTGACGACTTTTATGGGGAAGATTCTTTCTTAAAAAACATTGAGTTCTATTTTTATCATAATAAAGAAGAGCTTCTTAGTGCATATCAGAAAAAAGAAATTTTAGGAATCAGCCAATTACCTGACAACTATCAAGATTACCTACCCGATCTATCTAAAACAAATTTACATCAAATTTATCTCCCACAATTTTTTAGTATTTTTATCAATCAAAGCAACAACAAAATCTTAGCAGATAAAAGCGTGCGAATTGCCCTTGCAACATCAATGGATAGAGACGCAATCATTCAGAAAGCACTTAACAACAATGCTTTACCTGTTGATCAAAACATCTTACCTGTACCCTTAATAGATCAACTCAATGGTAATGTGCCTAATCCAGTTCATCCATACAATAAGGAATTGGCGACAAGTGTTTTAGATCAGTTTGGGTGGGTAGATTCCGATGATGATGGGGTTAGAGATAAAGAAGAATTAAAATTAGAATTTACACTTACAACATCTAATCAAGAATGGTTGATTAAAGCATCTGAAGAAATTAAACGACAATGGGAAGAAATAGGGATCAATGTTGTAATCAACACTGGTTTACAAAATGACACTATTAAAAATCGGGACTACGAACTATTATTGTTTGGGCAGTCACCAATTGCAAGTTCAGACCCATGTGCGTTTTGGCACTCATCTCAAAAAGAATATCCCGGCATTAACCTTTCTCTATTCGCCAATCCGGAGGCTGATAAGATATTGGAAGATATTCGGATAACTTTTGATGAGAATGAAAGGCTTAAACTCTTTACAGATTTTCAAGCAATACTTACTAATGAAATTCCATCTATCCCCCTTTTACAACCATTTGAAATTTTTGCCACTAATCAAAAAATTGGTGGTATAGATAGTATAACTTTTAGCAGATACCCCTCTTCCAGATTTGTAAACATTAATCAGTGGTATATTCAAATAAAATATGCAAAAAGAAATCAAAACTCTTTCAGCACAAATTAAAAAAGCGCTTCAAATTAGCGAAGATATAGAAATAGACTCTGGAAGTTTAAGCAACATCGTTATTGATGGAATGGGTGGAAGCGGAATTGCTGGAGATATATTCAAAAATCTCTATACTGGTTCGCTCCCTGTTTGTGTGAACAAGAACGACCAACTCCCATCAATCGCTGGAGACAATACTCTTTTAATTTCCATTTCATATTCAGGAAACACAGAAGAAACTCTTTCAACTTTGCACGAAGCTATCAAAAAAAATATTGTCACATTAGTTATTTCCTCTGGAGGAAAAATTACTGACATGTGTGACAAATATGAAATTCCTTTGTGCAAAATTCCCGGAGACATGGAGCCGAGATCAGCAGTGGGATATCTCTCTTTCACATTATTGGGAATCATGGAAAATTCAAATATCCTTTCTGGCGTAAGCAAAAGCGCGAAGCGCTTGATGACGATGTTAGATGATCCAGATATGTGTTTTCAAGAAGCAGCTGAACAGCTCGCTAAGAAGATGAGAGGCAAAATTCCAGTTATTTTTAGCCCACACGAATACTCGTCTTTATCTTATCGCTGGAAAACTCAGATCAATGAAAGTTCTAAACAATTCGCCTATGCCAATGTTTACCCTGAAATTTTCCATAATGAATTAGAAGGTTTTGAATGTAGCGGAAATTCTGCTTATGTAGTTTTCTTGAAAGATCCAGATGCCAAAAATCAATACTCTAAACAGCTTAATTTTCTCAAAAAAATTCTTGTAGAAAAAAATGTCTCATTTTCAGAAATAGAAATGATCGGCGATTCCAACATTGAAAAAATGTTTACATCCATCCACCTTGGAGACTGGGTCTCGTATTATTTGGGAATTGAAAATGAAGTGGATATTAAAAGAGTTGATTTGATAGAGGGGATGAAAAAATAAAATTCATAACGTAGAACTCATAACTTACGACGTATTTATCGTTCGTTATGGGTTACAAGTTATGAGTTATGAGTTCTAAAACTTTAAACCATAATTTTACACAATGAACGCAATGAAACAAAAGATTCAACTTCCACGCAAAAGTTCTTCCAAACTTCGTATAATTCCTCTTGGTGGACAAGAAGAAGTTGGACGAAATATGACCATTTTTGAATATAAAGGTGGTATCGTAATTTTAGATATGGGGATTCAGTTTCCCGAAGAAAATATGCTTGGAATAGATTATATTATTCCTAATATCTCATGTCTAAAAGGAAAAGAAAAAAATATTCTTGGAGTAGTCTTTAGTCATGGGCATATGGATCACATCGGAGCTGCTCCGATACTACTAAAAAAATTGGGATATCCTCCTGTAATAGGGAGAGATATTACTTTGGCATTGGTCAAAAACAGAATGGAAGATCATGAAGCGGGATCGTCAGGAAGATTGAAAACAATTTTAATTAAAGACATCCATAATACTTTCAAACTTGGGGAATTCAATATTGGTTTTTTCCCAGTTGAACATTCGGTCGTTGATGCTGTGGGAACGACAATATCTTGCGCGGAAGGAACAATTATTCATCCTGGAGATTGGACAACAGATAGTGATGCTCCATATGATCAAGCAATTAACTACACGGATCTTGCTAAACTTCCTAGACCGACGATTTTGATGTTAGAAAGTTTGGCTGCTACAAATTACAAGACACCAGTTCCAGAAAAAGTCATGTATGAAAATTTAGAGAAAGTTATCAGAGAAGTTCCAGGCAGGATTATTGTTGGAACATACTCATCACAATTAAAAAGAATAAAACATCTAATTGAATATTCCCATTCTATTGGAAAGAAAATTGCACTTGATGGATTCAGCTTAAAAAATGCTGTTCGTTTAGCTAAAGATGCTGGGTACATAAAGTTTCCTGAACAAGCAGTAATACAATCAAAAGATCTCAAGAAATATCCTGATAATAAAACAGTTATAATCTGCACAGGAGCTCAAGGGGAAAGTAATGCCGTGCTTGATAGAATAATGAATGACAAACATCGCTTCATAAGAATCCAAAAAAATGATACAATTATATTTTCGTCATCAGTTGTTCCCGGAAATGAGAGAACTGTTCAAACTCTAAAAGATGGTTTATATAGAAAATGTGACAATGTAATTCATAGCGATATCATGGATGTTCATGTCAGTGGACATTGCACAGCAGCAGATTTGAAAGATATGATCAGACAGATCAAACCGACTTTCTATTTACCTGTTTACGCAAATCACTATTTCTTAAAGGAAGCGGCAAAGTTAGCGATGTCGGTTGGATTTCCTAAAGAAAATATATTTATTTTGGACAATGGATCTATTTTAGAAATTAGCGATACAAAAGCTGAACTATTGAAAAAGAAAGTTGATACAAGCTATGTCTTTGTTGATGGACTTGGAGTTGGAGATGTTGGAAATGTTGTTATTCGTGACAGACAGATGATGGCGGAAGATGGAATGTTTACTATTATAGTCATTATTGATGGCAAGACGAAAAAACTGATCACAAATCCTGATGTTATCTCACGTGGGTTTGTATATATGAAGGGATCCACAGAATTGATAAAAGCAACCAAAGAAAAAGTTAAGGAAATTATTGAAAAAAACATGTCTAAAGATGTCCGACCAAATTGGTCATACCTTAGAGATCATATCAGAGATGACATTGGACAGTTTTTATATTCTAAAACGGAGAGAAGACCGATGGTACTTCCTGTTATTATAGAAGTGTAAATAAGTTAGTTAGGAGATAAAACAAAGTAAACCCAAATTTTAACGAAGAATTAAGAATTTAGTATTAAGAATTAGCAAACGACTATAATATCGTAAGCATTCTTAATTCCTAATTCTTAATTCCTAATTCTTTTTCAAAATGAACAAAAACACAAAAAACTCAATTCTAGAACCGGATACAAAGCGTGCCATCATAGCAATTCTTCTATTCGTCTTATCTATTGTCAGTTTTTTAGCAGCTTTCGGTTTAGGAGGAACTGTTGGCAATTCAATATTCGCTGTTTTCCAATACACTTTTGGATGGGGAGCATATTTGGTAGCAATTTCGTTATTGATAATCGGGGTTCTTATTCTTAAAACAGATGCTACTTCTCTTTGTTGGATAACATCATCATCAATTGTGATTATGTTCCTCGGTGTTCTTGGGATAATCCAACTTATCTTTGGCATTTTATCTTCAGGACAAGCGAGTGGAGGACAGATTGGATATTGGATTGGGACAAGCATGGAAAGGATGTTTGATTTTCCAGGAAGTTTAATTATTCTTTCGGCAGTTTTTCTGATTGCTTTCCTTGTCGCAACAAATGTTTCATTGATCGCTATCTGGAATAAAATATCAATTAAAAAACCTTTTCAAAATGGATCCACTTCATCGGATGGTAAATCTGCACAGGAAAGCACCACTTCAGGAGAAGAGAAGAAAGAAACCATTTGGCCATCTCTTAAAAAAATTCTTCCCTCCATTAACTTCCCTAAAAAAGCAGATTCGGTAGAATTTACTAAAAACAAATTAGCTGACGAGAAAACAAATAAACCTAAAATTCTTTTTGATACAAACAGTTCCGAGGTCTCCTCTACTAAAGCTACGGCGTGCCAAAGCAAAAATTACAATGGTTTCCCTCTTAATTTATTAGAGGATGGGGGGAACAATAAATCACAAAAAGAACTTTCTTCTGAAAATTTGGGAGTTAATTCTAATATCATCAAACGAACATTAGAAACTTTTAACATTGAGGTAGAGATGAAAGAAATTAATATAGGACCATCTGTCACCCAATACACATTAAAACCATCAGAGGGTATTAAATTAAGCCGAATTGTAGCTTTGCAAAATGATTTAGCTTTAGCTCTCGCTACCCACCCCATAAGAATAGAAGCTCCTATCCCAGGAAAATCACTTGTAGGAATTGAAATTCCAAATAAAACTTCTGCTGTTGTCCGATTAAAGAACATCTTAGAAAATCCATCTTTTGTAAGGAGTAACAAACCACTTTCATTTGGGTTAGGATTAAATGTTTCTGGTAATCCAGAAAATGCTGATCTCGCAAAAATGCCTCACCTATTGATTGCAGGATCAACTGGAAGTGGAAAATCTATTTGTATCAATTCAATTATCGTCAGTTTTTTACATAATAATTCTCCTGAAAGATTACGAATGATATTAGTAGATCCAAAAAGAGTTGAGCTATCTATGTATAACGGTATTCCTCATTTGCTTTCACCTGTAATTTCTGATCCGGGAAAAGCGGTTAACGCTCTGAAATGGGCAGTAAAAGAGATGGAAGATCGTCTTGTAAAATTGCAAGATGAGGGAGCTAGAGATATAGACTCTTACAATACCAAGAAGGGAGTTGAAAAACTTCCTCATATAGTTATTATAATAGATGAGTTGGCAGATTTGATGGCAAGCAACTCAAATGGAATTGAGGCTGGGATAGTCCGAATTGCTCAAATGGCTAGAGCAGTAGGAATACATTTAATTGTTTCTACTCAAAGACCATCTGTTGAGGTCATCACTGGACTTATTAAAGCAAATATCCCTGCCCGAATCGCTTTCAGAGTTGCTAGCCAAATTGATTCACGTACTATTTTGGATGGCAGTGGAGCAGAAAAACTTCTTGGAAACGGAGACATGCTTTTCTTACAAGGAGACTTAAATAAACCGAGAAGAATTCAAGGGGCATTCCTTACTGAAGATGAGGTCAAGAGGGCTGTTAAATTTATTCAAGATCAAGCAGATAAAAATGATGATGGAGAAGATTCTGACAAAGAAAATAAAGAAATTGATATAGACACCCCCATATTTGCAGATGTTCCTAAAACTGATTCTGCAATGGAAGATGATCTATATGCGGAAGCAAAAGAGATTGTTTTACAAGCAGGAAAGGCATCAGCATCATTATTACAAAGAAGATTGCGAATTGGTTATGCACGCGCAGCGCGCTTAATAGACATACTTGAGGAACAAAAAGTTGTAGGACCTGCCGACGGAGCGCGTCCGCGGGAGGTCTATGACCAAGACTAACGGCTTCACTAAAAAATCTGTGGAATCCGGAACATTGGGTAGCGTTCTAAAAAGGATGCGTGCAAAGAAAAATCTTACTCTGGAAGAAATTTCTAACGCAACCAAGATACAGGTTAAGTATTTGCGGTGGCTGGAGGATGATAACTGTAAGCGATTACCTGCCCCTGTTTATGTAGAAGGATTCTTGAAAAGCTATGCGAAATTCATGAATGAAGATGATAAAGAGATCGTTGCTCTTTTCAAAAAGGAACAAGATATTAGAGAAAACATCCTTAGTAAGAATCAAAATTTTGGCCCCATCAAGCCACTTCGGAATACATCTATTATTATCTCTTCTAAAGCCATCGTTATCTCCCTCATATGCTGTGTCACATTAATATCATTTGCATATCTTTACAGACAAGCCTATTTTATTTTTGCTCCTCCAAGAATAGAACTTTCCACTCCTTCAAATGATATGACAGTATCAAATCAGATGATAGAAATTTCTGGAAAATCTTCTGTAGGATCTCAGATTTTCATCAACGATCAATCTATTTTTGCCAACGCAGACGGAACATTTCAAGAAAGTGTAAAATTGAGCGATGGGTTAAATGTTATAAAAATATCTTCCGTTAATAAGATGGGGAAAGAATCAAAAGTATTAAGAAATATAATATATACTCCTTTGCTAAATAACTTCTAATCCCGCATAATACTCCGTAAGCTTTTTTGTTTAGTAGTATTGATAAGGATAATTTGTTATAATAGCTACGGAGTATATATTATAGAGATAATAGCGAAGGAGTATATAATCAGTAAGGAAAAACATTATGACAGAAAAAAATGCAGTCCTGAATGGTAAAAATTCAGGGAAAGAAACAATCGCAAAGGAGTCAGCGATAGATAAAACTATCAAAGATATCCAAGAACGATTTGGGGAGGGAGCAATCATGAAACTCGGCGAAGTTAAAAGAGTTGATGTGGAGGCAATCCCCACTGGATCAATTTCTTTAGATTTTGCGTTGGGAATCGGAGGAATCCCAAAAGGAAGAATTATAGAAATTTTCGGGGCAGAATCAAGTGGTAAAACAACATTAGCTACACACATAATTGCAAGCGCTCAAAAAAAGGGAGGAAAAGCTGCTTTCATAGATGCTGAACATGCGTTGGATCCAGAGTATGCTAAAAAAATCGGAGTCAATATTGATGAGTTGCTTATTTCGCAACCAGATACAGGAGAGCAGGCACTTGAAATCGCAGAGGCATTAGTGCGATCTGCTACATTAGATGTTATAGTGATAGACTCTGTGGCTGCTCTTACTCCAAAAGCTGAAATAGAGGGAGAGATGGGAGATCGCCATATTGGTCTTCAAGCACGTTTGATGTCGCAAGCATTACGAAAATTAGCAGCCATCACCAGCAAAACCAACACTTGTATTATTTTTATCAATCAGACTCGTATAAAAATTGGAGTCATGTTCGGAAATCCTGAAACCACTACTGGTGGAACAGCTTTGAAATTTTACTCCTCTGTCAGAATAGAGATACGGAAGTCCGCCCAGATTAAGCAAGGGGACAACATCATTGGATGTAGAGCAAAACTAAAAATCGTAAAGAATAAAGTGGCTCCCCCATTTCAGAAAGCGGAATTTGACATCATGTATAACGAAGGAATATCATTAGCTGGAGATGCACTTATGTTGGCAATTGATAAAGGAATTGTTAAGCGAAGCGGGGCATGGTTTAGCTACAAAGAAGAAAAAATCGGGCAAGGTTTTGAAGGAGCAAGAAAATTTCTAAAAGAAAATCCAAAGGTTTTGGATAGTGTGATTCAGGATATAAAGAAGTTTGAAAGTCAGAAAGTAGAAAGTTAAAAGTCCTATGGTAAACGGACATGTTTTAACTATGCCTAATAGTTACGACAAACCTTTCATGGAAAATACCATAAAAAGTTTGGGCAAGAAAAAACATGCGGAGTGGAAGAGAGAAATGCTTAAAAAAGATGAGAAAAATATCGTTACATTGGAAAGATTGCGACAACCAAGATTGTTCCCTGCAGTGAACTTTTTACCAACACTTTTTGACCATTAAACCCTATTACAAAACAATGGCATTATTTATTTTGAAAAATTTATTGTAATGTTATTTTTGAAATTTGTGAATTTGAAATTCTTGTCCCGTCGAATGACTGGGATGTCATTTACGTTCTACGTACTCTCCCGTTTGTGTATTTATTTTTATAACATCGCCCTGTTTGATAAACATAGGTGTGCTGACCTCAACTCCATTTGATAAAACAACTTTCTTACTCCCCCCATCAACTGTATTCCCTTTAACAGCCGGTGGAGCATCAACAACTTCAAAGTCCATCTTGATCGGTATTTTAATTCCCAACGGACTCTCATCAATAAAAATAACTTCCGTTTCCATCCCATCTACAAGATACTTATTCTGATCTCCGATTTGATCATTATTCAAAGAAATCTGTTCAAAAGTATCGTTGTCCATGAAATAGAAAACATCCCCGTCCTTGTAAAGAAACTGCATTTTTTTAGACATAACGTTCGCTTCTTCAAATTTATCGCCTGCCTTAAATGTTTCCTCACTAATCGCCCCCGTTTTAAGATTCTTTATCTTCGTCCTCAAAACAGCTCCCCCTCTCCCCGTCTTTGAATGCTCACGAAAAAGAATTTCAAAATAATTTTTGTCACGTAAGAAGATAGTCCCTATGTTAAAGTCGTTTATAGTCATGATTTTAAGAAGAATTAAGAATATAGAATTAAGAATTAAGCATATGAATGTAATAACAGAATAAAAAAATAAGCGTCCTTAATTCTCTATTCTTAATTCCTAATTCTCCGTTAGCTAACGGCTGGTATACGGTACCACTGCCATGAATCTTGCTCGTTTGACAGCGCTTGACAACATCCTTTGATGTTTAGCACATAGTCCTGTTCTTTTAGGAGATGCTATTTTAGACTGCGCCGTCATAAATTTGCGTAAAATTTCACTATCTTTGTAATCAATTTTATCAATTTTTTCCACGCAGAAAAAGCAAACTTTCTTTTTTGCCTTTGGCATCCTCGGTTTTCTCTGTACCTTCTTTTTTAGCATATAAATTAGTTAAAAGTTTATAAAGTTATAAAGTTTATACTTTCGAACTAAAACGGTATATTCTCAATTTTAATTTCATCTGGGTTGTCTAATGGACTTTGAGCGTTTTCTGTCATGTTTCCAGATCCACCGATGTTTTCAGCATTATTCTGGGCTTGAGGAACACTATTTGGTCTTTCATTGTTCTGATATGGAGCTCCCCCTCTTGCTTTGCTTCCCATTTGCATCGTCTCTCCAACAATTTCAGTTGAATATCTTTTCACTCCATCCTGTCCTTCCCATGATCTTGTTTGAAGTCTTCCTTCAAGATATACTTCTTGACCCTTAACAAGATACTGAGCTGCGATTTCAGCAAGTTTTCCCCATAGAACAACATTATGATATTCAGTCGCTTCTTGTTTAGCACCTGAGGCATCGGACCAAACTCTGTTGGTAGCTACTGAAAACGATGTGACAGGTCTTCCACTAGGTGTAGTTCTGCCATCGGGGTCTTTGGTTAGACGCCCTATAATCATAGCTTTGTTTAAGTTCATATTTTTTCCCTTTGCCTCGCCGAAGCTCTTTCTCAAAAGAGCGTAGGCGGGTTCTTCGTCCGCCATAGCTCGTAGAGCGAAGGTGGATCACTTACTATTTAATCTTTGTGGAGATTGCGCGAGAATTCCATTAGATTGACGGCTATTCTCCTAAAATTTCATCTAATTTTTTATCTAAATTATCCAAGGAAGTCTTGTGAGAATTTTCAGTTTTCTCTTTCTTATGTTCTTTGTTTTCTTCGGGAATTTGTTTTTGTTCTGTTCCATCTCGTCTTTCGGTGTCCTTTTTAGAAACAACTACTCCTTGCGGAATTTCTCCTTTAATAGAGATTATCAAAAATCTTAAAATATCATTATTCAAATCTAAAACTTTTGAAATCTTTTCAATCGCTTCTGGCTCCGCACTAAAATATACCGTCACATAATAACCAAACTGTGAATCATCAATTTCATAGCTCATTTTCTTCTTTTGCGGAACAGTGAACACATTTTGAGCGATATTGCTTTTCCCACCATTTTCAACCAAAACAGCGTCCACTTTTGACTGAATGGACGGCACATCGGTCTCGTTGACCTTGCCCGGAATTATGTATGTAAGCTCGTAAATGTTATTCATAACTAGTGCTATTATAGCATATGTGGGTATTGATAGTCAACTTTTAATAAAAGTTTAGGTTTTACAAATAATTAACGATTTCATAACTCATAATATGAGTTATGAGTTACAAGTTATGAGTTATGAGTTATGAGTTATGAGTTTTAAATTCC
>CAZEUY010000009.1:5239-6301 GCA_964515525.1 uncultured Candidatus Saccharibacteria bacterium | reverse complement strand
AGTTATGAGTTACAAGTTATGAGTTATGAGTTATGAGTTATGAGTTTTAAATTCCACTACGTCTCCATCCTTCATAACATAACCCTTTCCTTCTATCCTTATTTTCCCCACTTCCCTTGCTTTTCCCCATCCTCCGATGTTTATTAATTCCTGCCAGTTGATCACTTCAGCTTTTATGAATCCTTTTTCAAAGTCCGTGTGAATTGTTCCCGCAGCCTGTGGGGCAAGTGTTTCTCTTTTAATTTGCCACGCTCTGGTTTCATCTTCTCCTGTCGTGAAAAATGTAATCATATTTAAAATTTCGTAAGCACTACGGACGAGTTTATCAAGACCTGATTCTTCCTCATCTCTTAATTCATTTGCTTCTTCTACAGAAAGATCAGACAATTCTGCTTCTGTTAACAAATCTACTTCTATAGAATTTTTATTTGGGTTTTCATCCCACGATCCATTGATTAAATAAATTACTGGCTTCATTGATAATAATTGTAAATTGGACATCACAGTCTGTGATTCGTCGTCTGGCATGGAATGAATATCATTTCCCATTCGTAAAATTTCCAGATATTTCTCCAAAATCGCCATTTCTGTTATAGCATCTTTTTGTTTATTTTTGACATCATTCTTGATTTTTGCCATTCTCTTTTCTATCGTCTCTATGTCTTTCAACGCAAATTCCATTTCAATAATATCAATGTCTCTTTGCGGATCTACATTTCCTTCAACATGAATTATATTACTACTCGCAAAACTTCTGACAACGTGAACGATGGCATCCACTTCTCTGATGTTCGCCAAAAATTGATTGCCCAACCCTTCTCCTTTGCTTGCTCCTTTTACAAGCCCTGCAATGTCCACAAACTCTACAACAGCTGGAATAATCTTTTTGGGATTAGACATGGTTGCAAGTTTTTCCAACCGCTCATCGGGAACATTAACAATCCCGACATTCGGGTCAATTGTGCAGAATGGATAGTTTGATATATCTATCTGCTTTCTGGTTAGCGCCTTAAATAATGTTGACTTCCCCACATTGGGAAGCCCCGCAATTCCTATTTTCAT
>CAZEUY010000009.1:0-5139 GCA_964515525.1 uncultured Candidatus Saccharibacteria bacterium | reverse complement strand
CTACAATCGTGATAAAATTAAATTGATGAAAAAAATAAATAACAAAATTTTTAGAGAATACGACATCAGGGGAAAATATCCTGAAGAAGTTAATGCGGAAACTTTTTTTGTAGTCGGGCAAGCATTTGCACGATTATTGAAAAAACACTCTAAGAAAAATACAGAAAACGCACTATTAAAACATCCCAAAACTGTCGCGGTATCAAGAGATATGCGGAAAGAATCCACAGAATTGGCAAGAGCTTTCGTTAATGGCATTCTATCAGAAAATTTGAATGTTGACTACTTGGGGCTCACATCTTCCCCTCTCCTATTCTGGACAGTATCTCAACACAAATACTTGGGAGGAGCCATCATTACTGCTTCACATAATGTATCTGGAATCAACGGAATTAAGCTTTGTTTACCACATGTTGAGCCATTTGATACTCAGAATTTATTGCAATATACTGATGAAACTACGGTGCCTAAAACCCGCCTTCGTCACCTTACGGGTGACTACGGCGTGGCAAACCCGCTAAATTCAATATCAGATTATAGTATGGTGATAGCAAAACTTCAAAAAAAGTGTTACATGGCAGAGTATGTTGAGTTTGTAAAAAGCTTTTTCACGTCTAAACAAAATGTGCGAGTTGCCATTGACGCTGCGTGGGCAACTGCAAGCGAAGAAATTCCATATATTTTTAATCAGACTAATGTTGATTTTATCCCACTATGTTTCGGACCGACAGAAAATTTTTCAGATAAAGACATCAATCCCGCCAACAAAGATGCTTTGGATGATCTAATAAGAACTGTCAAAAAATTTAAAACTGACATCGGAATAGGCTTTGATGGAGATGCTGATAGAATATTTTTTGTAGATGAAAACGGAAATATAGTTGATCCAGAAATTATTTCCATTTTAATCGCATCAACTTTTTTGGAAAACAATCGCGAAAAAAACAAAAAAATAGTTTTAGATTCACGCGCAGGATGGACATCTCAAGAGGCCATCACTAAATTAGATGGACAAATTTTCATTTCAAGATCTGGTCATCTAAATATCAAAAAAGAGATGTTGAAACAAAAAGCAATTTTCGGAGCAGAAACATCTGGACATTATTTCTTTAATATCGGCAAAAAAAAGCAATACATTCCATCTGACAACGCGATGATTGCTATGATCAAAATATTGAACATCATCAGCGCGTCAAAATTACCCTTTTCAAAGATCATAAAAAAATACAAGAGCTATCCTAAAAGTGGAGAGCTCAATTTCAAAGTTTCTAATCCTCAAAAAATAATCAAAAAATTTATTCAACATCTACCGAGTTGTAAATCAAGTTCTACATTTGATGGATTAAGTGTTGAATATGATGACTGGAGAATAAACGTCCGTCCATCCAACACGGAAGACGGGGTGCTGAGGGTAAATGTAGAAGCGCGCACCATCAGCACATTAAAAGAAAAGATAAAATTGGTGAGAACGATTGTACGAAGTTAAAAGTCCATAAAGTTTATAAAGTCAAAAGTACGACAAGTAACGACGACGAACGGACTTTCGACTTTATGGACTTTCAACTTTTGACTTATACCCCGTTCCTGCCGGTATCAATCTTCCAATAATAACATTTTCTTTAAGTCCACATAGATTGTCTTGTTTTCCAGAAACTGCTGCTGATGTAAGAACTCTTTGAGCCTCCTGGAATGAAGCTGCGGAAAGAAAACTGTCAGTTGAAAGAGATGCTCTTGTAATTCCTGTAAGTAATGCCTCACCCACAGCGAGGTTTTTCTTTTTCTCTTTCAATCTATTGTTCTCTTCAACAAATCTAGTTCTTGTCACTTCATCACCTTCCAAAAATGATGAATCTCCTGAATCAATAATTCTGATCCTAGAAAACATTTGTTTCACAATAATTTCAATATGTTTCTCTTGTAGGTTTTCTCCTTCAAGAGTATAGATCGTTAATATCTCTCTAAGAATATATCTTCTTACTGCTTCCGCTCCAGAAACTTTGAACAGCTCTTGTAGATCAATATTTCCATCAATTAACGGCTGACCCGGAGTGACGAGATCTCCTACTTTTACATTTGGTATTATATTCAAAGGAATTATAATCTCTTTTTCTTTTTCTGTCTTATCGTCAAAGATTATAATAGTATTATCTTTAATTTCTTTTACTTTCCCCTTAATATCTGAAATGCACGCACGTCCTTTTGGAGATCTGCATTCAAAAATTTCTTCAACACGAGGAAGACCATGAGTGATATCTCTACCTGCAATACCTCCAGCATGGAAAGTACGCATAGTCATCTGTGTTCCCGGTTCTCCGATTGATTGTGCGGTGACAATCCCTACAGCTTCTCCAATTTTTATCAACCCTCTTCTTCCTAAGTCTGCTCCATAACATTTTCTACATACTCCTCTTGAAAGCTGACATGATAGGACAGATCGGACTCTTAACGAATCTGGATTTGCTTTATCAATCGCTTCTTTCATATCTTCAGTAATAAGAATTCCTTTTTTCACAACAATTTCGCCAGTTTTTGGATCTTTGACATCTTCCAATAATATCCTTCCAACCGCTCTATGTCCAAGAGTGTATCCTAAATCTTCCGCATCTTCTTTATTTAATATAATTCCAGTTTTATCTTTACAATCTTCCGCCCTGATTACAACATCTTGAGCAACATCAATAAGACGTCTTGTTAAATATCCTGCTCGAGCAGTTTTCAATGCTGTATCAACTAAACCTTTTCGCATTCCGTGAGTTGAGATAAAGTATTCAAGAACATCCAAACCTTCTTTGTAATTACTTCTAATAGGCAACTCCAAAGTTTCCCCAGATGGGTTAATCACAGGACCTTTCATACCGCTCATCTGACATAACTGGCTAATGCTTCCCCTTGCCCCAGAATCAATCATCACAGAAACTGTATCTTCGGGATCAAGATTGTCTTTAACCTCTTTCGCAACTTCATCTCGAGCGGCAAGCCAAATTCTAACTATCAAATCTTTCTTTTCAGACTCTGATAAAAGTCCCATATCATATTGCTTTCTTATCGTATCAGTTTTTTTGTCGGCCTCATCAACAATTTCCGTTCTTTTTAATGGTTCTTTTAGATCATCCATCCCCCATGAAATCCCCGAAAGAGCAGCATATTTGAATCCTATATTTTTAACTTTGTCCAACATCGCAACAATTTCTGACTGATCACATAAATCAATGCTCTGTTCAATGAGTTTGGATAATTCTTTTTTCCCAACAACTTCTTCTACATAGCCTAACTTATCTGGCAATTGCTGATTGAAAATAATTCTACCAACAGTTGTGTCAATTATTTGTTTATTTATTCTACATTTTATTGGGCTTTGAAGATGAGTAAACCCATTTTCATAAGATAAAATTGCTTCTTTAGAAAAAGAAAATGCTTTGCCTTCGCCTGCTAAACCACTCTTCTTTTGAGTTAAGAAATAGCAACCCAAAACGATATCCTGTGTCGGACAAACAATCGGCTTTCCTGTCGCAGGCTTTAACAAGTTATTTACAGCACACATAATTTCCCTTGCTTCTCTTTGAGCAGCTTCGGTCAAAGGCAAATGAACAGCCATCTGGTCTCCATCAAAGTCTGCATTGAACGCTGAACAAACCAATGGATGGACTTGAATAGCTTGACCTTCAATTAATATCGGCTGGAACGCTTGGATACCTAAACGGTGAAGGGTTGGGGCTCTGTTTAATAGAACGTATTTGTTTTTGATTACTTCTTCCAAGATACCCCAAACTTCATCAGTCTGTTGTTCTATTAAATGTGACGCACTTCTTACATTATATGCTAATTCTTTTTGAATAAGCTCATGTATAACAAAAGGTTTGAAAAGTTCCAGAGCCATCGCTTTGGGAAGACCGCATTGATGTAATTGTAGTTCAGGACCGGAAACAATCACGCTTCTCGCAGAATAATCTACTCGTTTTCCCAAAAGGTTTTGTCGAAATCTTCCTTGTTTTCCTCTTAACATATCTGCAAGAGATCGCAACGGACGTCTCTGCCCTGTTGAAGCAACGACTGATGTTTGCCCTCTACGCGCAGAATTATCAATCAAAGCATCTACAGCTTCTTGAAGCATTCTCTTTTCATTTCTGGTGATTACTTCTGGAGCTCTTAATTCCAAAAGTTTCTTTAATCTATTGTTTCTGTTAATTACTCTTCTATATAGATCATTCAAGTCAGATGTCGCAAATCGCCCACCTTCCAATGGAACCATCGGACGCAAGTCGGCAGGAAGGACTGGAAGAATTTTGATCATCATCCACTCTGGACGAATACTTTCTTTGATAAATCCTTGAACAAGTTTCAATCTTTTTAGAATTTTGTTAGCATTAGCTCCAGATGCTCCTTCGGCTTCTTTTTTGAATTCCTCTTCCAATTTTTTCAAATCCGCTTGTGAAAGAAGATCGTGAATCGCTTCTCCACCAATACCAGCTTTGAATATCTGTCCGTATTTCAAAGACAAATTGTAATATTCAACTTCAGAAAGAATTTTTTTTGTTTGCAACATCGTTAATTCTTCTTTTGTCTTGTTCTTGTTCGCTTCAAGAATTTTCGCTTCAGCGCTGGATGGTTTAAGACCTTTCATTTTCGCTTTCCATTCCTTGCTCAAGGCTTCCAAAGCATCTTTACGTGCTTGCTCATCAACTTGAACAATAATGTAACTGGCAAAATATACAACATTTTCCAAATCTTTTATAGAAAGTCCAAGAATCATCCCGATTCGTGATGGCACTCCACGCAAAAACCAGATGTGCGTGACAGGAACAGCAAGAGCAACATGCCCCATTCTTTCTCTTCTGACCTTTGATGTAGTCACTTCTACTCCACATCTATCGCAAACAATTCCCTTATATCTAATTCTCTTGTATTTTCCACAATAACATTCCCAATCTTTTGTTGGACCAAATATCTTTTCTGAAAACAAACTATCTTTTTCTGGCTTTTGAGTCCGATAGTTAATCGTTTCAGCTTTAAGAACCTCCCCATGAGACCACTCAAGAACCTGCTCCGGAGAAGCAATTTTCAATTTTATTGAAGAAAAATTATTTGTAGCCATATGCGAAAGTATTAAGTATTAAGTATTAAGTATTAAGTATTAAGTAT
>CAZEUY010000008.1:10939-21741 GCA_964515525.1 uncultured Candidatus Saccharibacteria bacterium | reverse complement strand
CTTATCCACGCCGCCAGCGTTCGTCCTGAGCCAGGATCAAACTCTTAATAGTTTTTATTAAGAATTCCACCTTGTAGGTGGTCACCCGTAGCCTAAAAGGCGTAGGGTGATTTGACTCTCAAAAAATAGATCAAAGATTTAGAAAACCTTTAATATGCTAGATAAAAAAATATGTATGGTTTTATCTCGATACGAATAAATATTTCACCCAGCGAGGTGATCACCCGTTAGGGTGACATATCAAGACGTCTTTTTAGAAACATAAATGAGAATGAATGTCTCTAAAACAAGTTGTTAAGATGCTGTTCTTCATTCTATCGTATTTTCAGACAATGTCAAGGGATGCAAAGTTCCGTAGCTTCTTTGATATTTTCCAAAGCTTCCTCAACATTATCTCCCTGACTATAGCATCCTTCAATAGCAGGATTAGTCAAAGTTCATTGTTGCCAATATCAAACCATTCTTTCAACAATTCTTTATTTTTTTTCATATAATGATTTTCCCCTTTCTAAAATATCATTTATAAAAAAGTCATTTAGTTTCTGTCGCTTTTCTATCTCAGCAGGAGTCATCACTAAAATGTCAAATGGTGCATCGATATTCCTCAACAATTTCCGCACCTTACAGTACCTGTCTGAAAATTTATCTTCTGTATCTTTAACCACCATCAAATCAAAATCGCTATCGCGATTTGGCTTGCCCCACGCGTGGGATCCAAAAAGAATAATCTTTTCAGGATCATATGGTTTAATACTCTCTACAATTTTATCAATTTTTTCTTCCTCACTCATGATTGTATTATACTCCCGCAAAAATTAACGTCAATGCGATTTCTTACGCAAACCATCATTACCTCGTTTGCTACATTCCTACGCGGGTGGCCATAAAGGCACACCCCTACACGACGATGAACATACCATGGTATGTTCATTATAATTTTGTAATCCTGCAATCCTGAATCGAGACTAATCTGAGAAATCCTACTGAATCCAGTCCGCCTTGGCTCGTCGAGACAGGGTTCAGACAGCGTCGTATCCGTGATCAGTGAGCATCCGTTCTACATCCGTGTTAATCCGTTCTCTCTAACCGCCACTTCCTAATCTCCGCATGATTCCCCGACAACAATACATCCGGCACTTTCCACTCTTCCCCCTCGTCACTAACAAAAACCGCCGGCCTAGTATACTGCGCATATTCTAATCTTTTCGTCGTTAATTCTTGATTCATGATTCTTGATTCATGATTCATAAAAGATTCTTCTTTTAACGACTCTTCCGATATAACTCCCGGCAATAATCTCGTCACAGCATCCGCAACAACCATCGCTGGTAATTCCCCACCAGTTAAAATATAATCACCAATTGAAATTTCTTCATCAGCAATGTGTTCCGCCACTCGTTCATCCACCCCTTCATATCTCCCACAAATCAAAGTCACATTTTCTAACTTCGCCAACTCCTCCGCCTTCTGTTGATTAAACTTCTTCCCCTTCGCAGACAACAGAATTATTTTAGAACCTGGAACTTGAAACTTAGAACTTTTCTCAGATTTTGATATTTGAGTTTTGATATTTTTTTGAAATTCTTGTCCCGTCGCATGACTTAGGATGAAATTTGAAATTCGAAATTTTTCTCCCAGCTCTTGTCCATTACGTTTCACAATAACATCACTCACAGCCCTATAAATCGGTTCCAGCTGAAATACCATCCCCGCTCCTCCACCAAATGGTTCATCATCAACTTTATGATGTTTATCTTTTGAAAAATCACGCAGATTTAAAATATCAAAATTAACCAATCCGCGCTCTTGAGCACGACCTATTATAGATGTTTTCAAATATGAATCAAAAACTTCTGGAAAAATTGTAAGAATATTGAAAATCATAAAACTTGTAACTTAAAACTCATAATTCACGACACAGTTGTCGTCCGTTACAGGTTATGAGTTATGAGTTATGAGCGTCCCATACAAAAACCGTACTAATAATATTATAGCACGGCTTTTGATTAAGTAGTAATCACTAAAAGTAACTACTACAGTTTCAAATCATCAACAACTGATTCAACATCAGGTTTGCTTGGAGCAGGAGCCTGCCCTTCGCTACCTTCTGGTTCCTCAATCTTGAAATTAACTCGAGCGTTATTTTTCGCTCCAATTACTCTCAATAATGTTCTAATACTTTTAGCTGTTGAACCATCTTTGCCAATAACTTTACCCATGTCTTCTTTATCAACCTTAAGGGTAATAAGAACACCCATTTCATCAACTTTTCTATCAAGTTGAACTTTGTCTGGGCTATCAACAATAGCTTTTATAATAAATTCAACGAATTCTAAATCTCTTTCTGCCATATTTTTCAAGAGTCCTTCTTTAATCTTAATTATCACGCAGTAGTCCGACCCGCCTACCACAAATTCAAATAGTCTATAAAGTCCTTAAAGTCGAAAGTTTATAAAGTCATCGTTTTAGTCGCTTTGCCCGCTGTAGCTCTCGCAAAAGCGAAGGCTGGGTCCTTTTGACTTTATGGACTTTCGACTTTTTGACTATTTATCTGCCTTCACTGGCTCTTCTGCATTTTCACTTTTTACAGCTTTCACGTCTTCTTCAGTTTTCTCTTTCCGTTTCGGTTTCCATGTTGTCATCTTTTCGCCTTCTACAATTTTGTTGTCAATCAAAAGGTTGTGAACTCTTGGAGTGCTTTGCGCTCCTTGTCCTAACCAGTATTTAATTCTTTCCGCTTTCAAAGTGACAATATCACTGTGTGGGTCTATGGATCCAAGCACCTCAATAAACCTCCCTTTTACGGGGGCTGTATTTTGCGCAACCACTACTCTGAATTGCGCTCTATTCTTCTTTCCAGTCCTAGTTAGTCTTATCTTTAACATATCAACATTATGTTATCACACTCGTGAAAAAATGTCAAAAACGTAAACTTATAACCCAAAACTCATAACCTATAACTTTGACTTTATCTCTATTTCGTCTGTATACTGTTTTTATGATGTACTTTGAAAATTAACAACTTTGAGACGAAAAGGAGAGATCATGAAACTATCGCCCTATCGTCTAAAGATGGTAGATTACGATGTAAGAAATGTAATTCGGTTTGCACGATATGTTATTACTATATTACCAGATGAAAAATTTAGGGTAGATGAAAATCCTAACTATAAATTGGGGATTATAGCCGTAATAGGACAAACAGAAAAATTTGAGAAAGTTGTCTTGCTAGAGGTTGGAATTGGTCCAAGCCGACCATATCACCCATCAGAAAAAGTTTATAGCAAAAGAAGAAAGTGGTTTTGGCTAACAGAAAAACAGTACAATCTAATCGCTCCCGCTTTATTTGAGTTAGTTGCAGTTATAGCCAAAGAGCAAGTCGCTAAAAGGAAAAATGCATTTTTTTCTTTTAGTTTTACCAAAAGAAAATATACATATCGTAAAAAAGGTTTTACATCTTACGAAAAGAGAAAACAGTTTCCACAAGGTTCTTGTTTTTCAGTTAACTTGTCTGACTCATTTGTAGCAAATGATATTTGCTATGCAGAATTACACATTAATAAACAAGTGCATAAAGAAATTTATGGATTGGGGAGATTAATAGACAAACGAGTTAATTGGTATTCACCATCCCGTTACAAAGGAAAAAGGACATTTAAAACGTTAAAAGTCAGGGAAGATTTGATTCTACTTACTAAACGACTCCCACGACACTTAAAACAGCATCTTGTTTCTTTTTTCCCAAATGGAAAATCCACCATGTTCTATTTTCACATACTTAATTTATTACAGGTATTCGGCGATGATTTATGTCAAGAAATCCAAATAGCAGATCAGGCTCTGCCTAAACCCAAGAACAGACTTAGAAATATTCAATTGAAAACGACAAGAAAACATAAAGATCAAAATATTGTCGTATTTGAGGTTTTTCCTCAAGAGATGGATATGTCTAATAATGAAAGTTTTTAAGACGCTTCCTCAATTTGCCAAGAGCATTTTGATAGCGTCTTTTTTCTTTTTTGTATTTTTTGTAGGGGTGAAACCATGTTTTCACCCGTGTCGTCGTTCGTCGCAACCGACGCGGGCGGCCATGAAGGCACGCCCCTACACGACACCGTCATTCTTAATTCCTAATACTTAATTCTTAATTCCCGTCCAATCTAACCGACAGCAACTGCGACACCCCATCTTTCTGCATGGTCACGCCATACAAGATATTGGACTGATTCATTATCGCGCGATTGTGAGTGATCACAATGAATTGAGTCTTCCCCACTAAATCTGCAAACACTCTCCCGATTCTCAATGAATTCGCTTCGTCTAACGCCGCGTCCACTTCATCAAGGACACAGAATGGTGGAGGGTTGTTAGCAATGATGGCAGCAAGAATTGCGATGGATGTAAGAGCTCGCTCTCCCCCCGAAAGCATGGTGAGATTTTTAGTTTTCTTCCCGGGTGGGACAGCGCCGATCTCAATCCCAGATTCTTCTGAATCATAGAAAATTTTCGCTTCCCCTCCTCCAAAAATCATCTTAAAATATTGATCAAATTTCTTGGCAATGTTTTTGAAAGATGCCTTGAATTTATTTTCCATCTCCTTGTCGGTTTTCTGAATCAGAGAAATTAAATTATTCTTTGCACTTTCTAAATCTTCTAACTCACAAGAAAAATTATCAAATCGTTCTTGTGTCTCCGCATATTCCTGAATCGTCAAATCATCAGTCCCACCAATCTGTTCAAGCTGTCCCTTAATCTTACGTATTTTCTTATCCAGATTCTCTACGTCTGGCTGTTTCATATCATCAACAGTAACATTTTTCGTCATAACTGATAACTGATAACTGCTAATTGATAACTGAGCAAGAATTTCTTGCGTTAGATCTTCTACATGTATCAGCACCCCACTATTTTCTACCTTCAGCTGATTCATCCGCCCTTCTATCTCATCCACGATATTTCTTTTTTGACGAATTGCTTTTTCCAGCTCAAAAAAATTACTCCGCCTTTTTCTATCCTCATTATCAATTTTGAATAAATCCTTTTCGCAATTGGCAACTTCTTTTTCTATCATATCTAAAGATTGCTTTTCTTTTTTGAGCCATCCCTCTGCTTCCAACTTTTCCGCCTCCGCACTTTGAATAGCTTTTTCACAATACTGTCGCCCCCTGTCCTCCGAAGTTCTCTCGCAAGAGAACGAAGGAGGATTGTCTATTTCGCCATTTTTTATTTTATTCCCAGATAAGAACTTTTCAAAAAAGTTATAAACATTTTTTAACATACTTCTCAACTCGTTAACTGAATCAATTTTTTCTAACTTCTTCAGTGGCGAAAGTAAATTTTGTAAATCTTCCTTGATTAAAATAATTTTTTCATTCTCTTTTTTAACATCCTTATTTTGCTGGTTAGTAGAATGAACAAATTGTAATTCTTTTGTTTTTTCTTCAATTGTTCGCTTCGCAAATTTTATCCTTCCTTCCAAATCAACAACACTTCTTTCAACACGTCTTCGTTTATCTGAAAATTCCTGAAGATTTTTTCTTAACATGATTGCCTTGTCGCCACCCTCTAATTCTTCTTTTGATTCTCTTTGCAACTTTTTTTCAGCATTTTCAAGGTCATCCTGCGCCTCTTTAATTTTTTTATTCAGTATTTTCTCCTGCTCATTAAACTTTTCTTTACTCTTTAATAATTTTGCCATCTTACAAAAATAGTATTGTTCCTGAATATCTCTCAGCTCTTTATCAAGTTCTTCTTTTTTCTCTGCTCTCTGAGCTTGCCTTTTCAATGTTTTCAGCCGTGGTTCTATCTCTGCAACAACATCAGAAATCCTAATCATATTTTGTCTTGTGCTTTCTAATTTTTTATCCGCCTGATCACGTTTGATCCTAAAATGCCTAATCCCAATTGCATCTTCAAATATCATTTTCCGTTGTGCAGATGAAGCGTTAAGAATAGCATCCGCCATCCCCTGATTGATGACAGTATATTCTCCTTTTCCAATTCCAGATTCTGTCAAAAGGTTTACCACATCAGAGAGTCGCACGCGACTTTCGTTTAGAGAATACTGACTGGTCCCATCACGAAACACTTTCCTCCCAATTACTATTTCATTTAATTTTACAGCTCCATCTCCATCGCTATTATCAAAATACAAAAAAACAGACGCCGCTGAAACTCGCGCCTTTTTTTCGCTTCCAGCAAAGATTACATCTTCACCTTTTTTGCCCCTAAGAGATTTAACGCTTTGTTCTCCCAACACCCACTTTATCGCATCCGCTATGTTGGATTTCCCTGACCCATTTGGCCCCACAACTGCTGTCATCCCCCGATCAAAAACAACCGTCGTCTTATTGGCAAAAGACTTAAACCCTTGTATTTCTATTTTTTTTAAAAACATGACGCAGTCAAAAGTCCTTAAAGTCAAAAGTTTATAAAGTTTTTATTAGACCTGAAATCATTTTGGATATTTCTGTTGATAATTTATAGAATCTTTGAAACTGTTCTGCCGAAACGTAATTCAGTTTTATTGCCACATATAACATTGATCTCACTTCACCGCATGATCCCTTTGCTATATACAAAAAGTTTCTAAATTCTTTATCTGTTCTTCTCTCGAACCCCTCTGCTATATTATTCATTATAGATATTACCGCTCTCTGTATTTGATCTTTAAAAGAATAGTCTCTATTGTTTCTGAACATATTGAATATTTCCATTGTTAGAACTCCTGCTTTTTGCCACGCAATAATATCTTCAAATTTATCTATTTTCACTATTTTTTGTTTTAGACTTTATGGACTTTTGACTTTATAGACTTTTCAACTTATCCAATCCTTCTGTTGCGGCAGATTGTTGTGCTTCTTGTTTAGACGCTCCTTCGCCTTGTCCGTAAATTTTATTTTCTACATACGCCCCAACGACAAAATGCTTTGCATGATCAGGACCAGATTCTTCTAAAACTCTGTATTCAGGAGTTACCCCCATCTTTTCTTGAACAGCTTCCTGAAATTTACTTTTGGAATCTCTGAAAGTTTTTTCTTCTAAAATATTATCTAATTCTGGAATGACATTTTCAAGAATAAATTTCCCTGCTATTTCAAATCCCTGATCCAAGTATATTGCTCCTGTCACCGCTTCAAAACAATCTGCCAAGATATTCTGTCTTGCTCGCTTTGAACCCTGTTGTTCTCCTTTGCTTAATCTCAATAGTGATCCAAATTCTAATTTCTGTGCAATTTCAGAAAGTTTAACCCCACAAACAAGAGCCGCTCTCCAATTCGTCAATTCACCTTCAGGATTACTATAATGAGTATACAGATATTCCGTCACTACCAATTCCAAAACTGCATCTCCTAGAAATTCCAACCGTTCATTATTATCCAAATTAGGATCAGAATTTTCATTCAAATAAGAACGATGCGTAAAAGCCTGCTGAAGCAATTGCTCATCATTAAATGTTATTTTTATTTTTTCTTGTAGATCTTTAATGTTATTCATGCACCAAAGTTAAAAGTTAGAAAGTTCATAAAGTTAACCCGTCTCGAATCGGCGATCAAGCCGAGGCGGAAAGTCCGACGTCGTAACTGATAACTGTTAACTGGAAACTGACTATTGATTTTTCCCCGGTTCCCCCATCTCCCTATATATCGTTCCTAAAACTCCATTAATAAAACGCCCGCTGGATTCACCGCCGAACGTTTTTGCTAATTCAATCGCCTCATTAATTGCAACCTTTGGAGGCACCTCGTCATAATTTCCAAATAATAATTCGCAAATCCCCAATCGTAAAACATTTCTATCCACAACTGTAATTTGCTCAATCGGCCATTCCGGAGCGCACTTTTCTATTAATTTATCAATTTTATCCTGATTGTTAATTACCCCATCAATCAATACCGCGACAAAATCTTTGTCACTCATGCCTGGTCCGAATTCTTGGATATTGTAGCTCATAACCTTTTCAAGGTCATCTCTGCTTCTCTTCCTGAAATCCCATTCATACAGAGTTTGAAGAGCAATTGATCTGGATAGATGGCGACTTGCCATATTTGATTATTAAAAAATTATTACTTCGTCCGCCATAGCTCGTTGAAGCTTTAGCTTTGACGTGCGGAGGCGGATTTTTTCTTCTTCTTTACTACTTCTTTTGTTTTATAGTATCCACACTTTGGGCAAACTCTATGTGGTAAAATATCAGCTTTACATTTTGGACATACAACAGTCTGCGTAGTTTTCAACGCATGATGAGATCTCCTCATATTCTTTTTTGTGCTACTAGTTCTTTTCTTTGGATGTGGCATGACTTTAATTTATAATTTAATTTATTTACAAAGTTACTATATCAAATAATGTTCATTGTGACAAGCCTATTAAGTCAGAAAGTCAAAAGTTCATAAAGTTAAAAGTCCGACGAATAATTCGTGATTAGTGTTTATTTGTTCTATTTCGTGTCAATTCGCTCACTCTAAGATGGAAGCTTCTCCGATGTATTTCACATAACCCATACTTCTCAATACACCTCCTATGCTCTGCCGTCCCATACCCTTTATGTTTAGCGAAATCGTATTGGGGGAATTTTTTATCAATTTTTTTCATGATCTCATCACGAGTCACCTTGGCAATAATTGATGCTGCAGCTATTGAAAATATGTCTCTGTCTCCTTTCACAATCGCTTCTTGGTAAACATCGACATTCCTGCCTATGACATCTCTTCCATCAATTAAAACAACATCTGGAATCTGCGACATCTCTTGAACAGCTTTTTCCATCGCCAGCAAACTTGCAATCCTAATTCCCAATTCATCAATTTCTCTATGTGAGACAATCCCAATCCCCCACGCCATCGCATTATCAAGAACCCATTTATACGCCTCCCATCGTTGCTTTTCCGATAACAGTTTAGAATCCCGTATCAATGTCCTAGAAAATTCGTCGGACTTTATAAACTTTTGACTTTCTAACTTTTGACTTATCCCAGATTTCAGATTCAAAATTTCAGCCTTCAGTGGAAAATTGAATATTACAGAACCCGCAACGACTGGTCCCGCCAACGGTCCTCTCCCAACTTCATCCACTCCTGCAATGAATTTATGCCCAACCCTCAAAAGCTGTTCTTCTTTATTTGTAGTAGGTAAAATCATATCTTTATTGTAGCACAAAATAAATCTACAGAGATATCTCTGTAGATCAATAAAATGTACATTTAAATGCACATTTTTATGATAGTTTTAATTTCCCAATTTCCTTCTCAAAAAACAATTCTAAAGTTTTTTTGTTTACTTTTTCTTTCAAAAATACAATGTCAGTGTCTTCAACATTTTTGACATCTATCAATTGTTCTAAAAAAAGACGAGCGTTAAAAATATCTCCATATTTCTTTTCAGATATTTTAATTATTTCTTCTAGTGTTGCTTCCTTTTTAGAGATAATAAAATACAAATCTACATAATCTTTTAGTACTCCTCGCCTCCCTATAGAATATGCTTTGGTAGATGCGATTTCTTTTATGCTCAACAGATTTAACCCATCACAGTCAATCAATTGATGTAATACAGGAAACGGATATTTTAGAAAAGTAATTTTTACATCTTCAACTAATACGGTCAATTCGTCCGTATTATTTACCAACGGAATAACTGTTTTGTTCTCAAATACTTTTCTGACTTTGTTTAAAAGTGTTTTGGAGATCTTTTTATCACAAAAGAAATCAAAATCAATAGAGATTCTATGCCCCATTTGCAATGCTAAAGCTGTTCCACCGGCAAGATAGAAATCCTTAAATTTCTCAAGATATGGAAAAATTATTTTTCCTTTATCATTTAGTACTTCTTGATACATATTTAGATGGTTTTATTGAAAAAAGTATTGATGCTAATTTTAATGCCTGTGGTCTAATTGCACTTTGTGGAATTTTATCAAATTCTTTTTGCAGAATCTGTTTCCCATAATAGTTAGCTATCCATTTCCATTGTTTCAAATTCCCGTAATTTATCGTATTAGTGATAATAGTTTTCTTATGCTTTTCAGCATCCATTTTCGCAAAGTCATAAGACCATAAAATGGGCTTAAAAAATACCGGTAGTTTGACTTTTTCTTTCTTCATATTATTTTTATTATACCATAATTTGTGGTAAAAATACAGCCCCGAAAATCGTCGTGTAGGGGCGCGGTCTTGCGCCCGCCCTGACCACAGTTCCATATTGTATTTCCCACCAAACCACAGATAAATCTGTTTATTACTATTATACAAAAAGAGGTAGTAAATGTATATTAGTATTATACATTTTGCATTGCAACGTCTCTACACGGCAGAAACCCCCAATTAAAAAAAGCAGGAACGCACTGTTTGTCCCTACTTTTTCTGCTTTTTTTGTTTTTCTTATTATTCAATTTGTCTATACTCAAAATAAAACCAAGACAAGAAATTGAATCTACTCTCCCTCTCAAATGTACTAGCCAAGGATGAAACAAACCAACAAAAGACAATAACCAATAATATGTAAGATATTGTCCATTTTAGATTTACATATTGTGTATATCCAACAAATAACAATACGCAAATCCAAAAAATGCGATCTTTTTCAACCTTTTCCATCTTTCTATGGTAAGAGCATAGGAACTATCCTTTATTTCCTGAATTTCCTGTTCATACATTTCTAACCTCCTTCTATTCTAATTTTCTTCTCTAAACACAATTATACCTAATTTTTCAAACAACACGGGTAAACAAACGGATTTACCTCTACCAAAATCTAACTATACACCACTCCACCAAAAATGTCAATGGTTCTAATCGTCCGCT
>CAZEUY010000008.1:4632-10839 GCA_964515525.1 uncultured Candidatus Saccharibacteria bacterium | reverse complement strand
AAAATCTAACTATACACCACTCCACCAAAAATGTCAATGGTTCTAATCGTCCGCTATCTGATGTATAATAAAAACAGAAAAAATGGCAAAACAAATTGACACGAATATAGAACGACTCACCTGTCTCACCGAGCCAAGGCGGACGAATTCGTGATTAGTGAACATCTGTTCTATATTAGTGTTAATTCGTTTATAAATACCATGGGCAAAAACACAAATTGGGTTCATGTAGAATCCGCGTTAAACGAAGGGACTGTTTCAGGATACAAAATCGCTATCATTGAAACAGAAAAAATCTTTTCAAAAATTTTGGAAGAAAAAGGATTTAAAAATTCCTCTTGCTCGGGGGCGACTGCATTCAAACGAACAAAACGTCTTTTCAAGAACGATAGAAATATAGAACACGCATTTGCGATGTATGATAAAATACTCACCTATCCGGGATTTAACATCTCCATGGAAGATACGAAAGAAATTATTAAAAGTTTCCACGATGGAATTTCAGATTTGGAAAAATTAAACGGAAATGCAAAAGGAATTTTTGGAACATTCAAAAAGATCAACAGAAAAATCAATAGTTTTTATGATGGGAAAATTAAAAAATGGCTGATCATATTTGCTAGTTTCTGCTTTATAGTTTTGTTTTTATCTAAAGTACCTATCGGACAAACACTAACATCTAAAACAGTATTATTTGTTGAATTCATCACATTCAAAATCGTCGTCCCTGTTATTTTAGTATTACTAGCCTTTTATGTTTTGGTAGCGGGAATTAAATATTTTAGACGACATTGAACGTTGCGTAGGGGCACACCCTTGTGGTTGCCCGAATTGCAATTCCATATGGTCTTGTCCTGCCGTACGGGTACCCACAAGGGGCAACCCCTACAAAAATTTTCGTCGTATCGTCGGATTTTATAAACTTTTGACTTTTTAACTTTATGAACTCAACAGACTTCGTCCATCTACACACCCACAGTCACTATTCTCTATTAGACGGTCTCGCGAAAATCGACGACCTGATTGATCGATGTGCGGAGCTGGGAATGGAAAGTTTGGCACTTACTGACCACGGTACTATGTACGGTGTTGTTGAGTTTTACCAAAAAGCAAAGAAAAAAGGAATTAAGCCGATTATCGGTGTTGAGGTTTACATCGCTCCCAATGGAATGCGAGGGAGAATTCCCAGAGTTGATGATAAGAGATATCATTTTATCCTTCTGGCAAAAAATAAAGTTGGATACAAGAATCTTATCAAATTAACTTCTCAAGCTCATCTTGAAGGTTTTTATTACAAGCCACGAATTGATGATGAACTTTTACAAAAACATTGCGATGGACTTATCGGAACATCTGCTTGTATGGCAGGAGAAATTTCTAGAAAAATTGTAGCAAAAAATATGAAAGGGGCTGAACGAGCTGCATTAAAATATCAAAAAATGTTTGGCCCAGAAAATTTCTTTTTAGAGTTAGAAGCACACTCAAATTTAGAAAATCAGGATGAGATTAATGATCAGCTTATAAAAATGTCCAAAAAACTTGGCATCCCATTGGTCGCTGCGAATGACATCCACTATATCTACAAAGAAGATGACACGGTGCAAGATATTTTGCTATGTATCCAGATGGGAAAGCAGGTTTCTGATAAAAACAGAATGTCTATGATGGGAGAAAATTATTCAATGAAAAGCCCGAAAGAAATGATTGAGCATTTTAAGGATGTTCCAGAAGCAATCAAAAACACCCAAAAAATAGCAGAAAGATGTAATGTAGAGTTGGAAACGAACGAATATTTTATCCCTAAAATTGATATACCCGAGGGAAAAACGGCAGACAGTTTTCTTGAGGAACAGTGTCAATCAACTATTGATAAACATTATCCGAATGCTAAAAATATTGATGAAATTTCAAAACGGCTCAATTATGAATTAGGTATTATTGAAAAAATGGGGTTTGCTTCTTACTTCTTAATCGTAGCCGATTATGTAAATTGGGCAAGAGAAAATGGTGTTGTTGTCGGACCCGGAAGAGGATCTGCAGCAGGAAGCATCGTCTCGTTTCTTCTTGGAATTACAGATATGGACCCATTAAAATTTAATCTCTTGTTTGAAAGATTTTTGAATCCAGATAGAATATCCATGCCTGATATTGATATTGACTTTGCTGATGATGGACGAGATAAAGTTATTGAGTATGTGAAAAATAAATATGGCGAAGATCAGTTTGCTCAAATTATTACTTTTGGAACCATGGCGGCACGCGGATCAATTCGTGATGCAGGAAGAGTTTTGGGATACCCTTATGCTTTCTGTGACAAGATAGCCAAAGCAGTTCCACCGATGATGAAGTTGAAAGAGGCATTAGAAAAATCTCCAGATTTGAAAAAGTTTTATTTAGATGACCCAGCAGCAAAAAAATTATTGGACAGTGCAAAACGTTTGGAGGGAGTTGCACGACATTCTTCCACCCACGCCTGTGGTGTGATTATTACTCCAGATCATATGGATAATTATGTGCCACGACAGTATGCCAGTCAGAATGATAAAACCATCATTTCGCAGTATTCAATGAAATATGTTGAAAGTATGGGACTTGTTAAGATGGACTTCTTGGGATTGGCTAACTTAACGATATTGAAGAAAGCGTTAGAAATTATTCATCAGGAAAAGGATCCAGACATTGAACTGAAAAATATCCCATTAGATGACACTACCACTTATCAGAAAATTTTTCAGAAAGGTTTGACCACCGGTATATTCCAATTTGAATCATCTGGGATGAAACAGTATTTGAGAATGCTTAAGCCAACTGTATTTGAAGATTTAATTTCCATGGCTGCAATGTATCGTCCCGGTCCACTTAATTCTGGGATGGTGGACGAATTTATCGCAAGGAAAAATGGTAAAAAAGAAATTACCTATCGTCATCAATCTATGAAAAGTGCGCTTGAAAATACTTATGGAGTGATCATATATCAGGAGCAGGTGATGCAACTTTCTAAAGATATGGCAGGTTTTACAGGTGGACAGGCTGACGTTTTGAGAAAAGCGATGGGAAAAAAGATTGAGTCTATGATGAAAGAAATGGGATCTAAATTTGTGGATGGATGTGTCAAAAATAACATTCCTAAAAAAATAGCAGAACAGACTTTTGATGATATGTTCAAATTTTCAGAGTATGGTTTCGTAAGGGCTCATGCCGCCTGTTATGCCCTTATTGGATACCAGACTGCTTATCTAAAAACTCACTACCCTACTGAATTTATGGCAGCTCTACTTGCAAGTGATAAGGACAATTTAGATAGAATTACGATTGAGGCACGAGAATGTAAAGATATGGGAATTGAGATTCTTCCTCCAGACATCAATGAAAGTTTTGCAAATTTCCGTGTAGTGAAAAGAGATGGAAAAGAGGCAATCCGATTTGGGTTGGAAGCGATTAAAAATGTAGGGGGACATGTCGTTGAAGAGATTGTTAAAAAGAGAATAGCGGATGGACAATACAAATCTTTAACTGACTTTCTAGGAAGAGTTGAGACGAAAGACTTGAACAAAAAATCATTAGAAAGTTTAGCAAAGGCTGGGGCATTGGATAATATAGGGGAACGGAATTTGATCATTGAAAACATTGAAACCATCTTACAATTTATCAAAGAAACGAGGGCAGAAAAAGTTGGCGGGCAAAAAGGATTGTTTGATAATTTATCGGAAGTTTTGCCACCTGCGCGTGTTAATCTTAAAAAAGTTGATCCGGCTCCAAAAAGAAATAGATTAGTCTGGGAAAAAGAATTATTAGGATTTTATTTATCTGAACATCCTTTGGACGAATATCGCGAGTTTTTACAAAAGCAAACCATTCCATCATCTAAAATTGATTCTGTCAGTAATGGAACAACTATTGTGGTGGGTGGAATTATCCAAAAAGTTCAAAAAATTATTACACGAACTGGCAAACCAATGTTTTTTGTTCCCATGGAAGATGCGGAGGGATCATTTGAATTGATAGTATTCCCAAATGTCGCCGAAGAGATAGGAGAAATTTTTGAGGTTGATGCGATCATAATGGCGAAGGGAAAATATAGTAATAAAGATGGGGACAGGAAAATTTTATGCGATAAAGCCAAAGTTATCACTCAGGAAGATGTTAATCTTTTTCATCAACGAAATAATATTCAAACTCCAGACAAAATAGTTATCAAAGTAAAAAGCAATACTAACCTTTCAGAATCTCTTAACAGCATCAAGACATTGTTAAGTGCTCAAGAGAAAGGAAATTGCCAAGTAATTTTAGAAGTGGCTTCAAAAAGAATAGATACTAATTTCAATATCCATCATCCAAATGAGTTTATTTCCATTTTACAAAAAAGGATGAGCAATAGTATAATATGCTCCTTCACTGAATAAATTCCTATTCTACATAATACTCCGTAGCTTTTTGTTTAATTGGTTGAATAAAGATTATCTGTTATAATAGCTATGGAGCATATAATTAGAAATAAAAAAAGCGAAGGAGTATAATAGAATGAGAAAAAAGAAAAAATCTATATACAGTATTTTCTCCATTTTGTTCTTCGCAATTTCTGCAGGACTTGTTTTGCTTGTCACCTATCTTACTTTTTCAAGAGCAACAGTTGTCTTAACCCCTGCCACAACTTTGAAAAGTGCAGTGACAAAAATTGTGATTGATTCCCAACAATCAAACATTGATCTGGAAAATACAATTATCCCCGGTACTCTTGTACTCCATGAATTTGAGAAAACATATAGCGACATCCCTATCATGGATAAAGCAATTTCAAGTAAATCAACTGGCTCTGTGACAATTTACAACAAGCAATCTAAAAATCAGTATTTGTTGATTGACAGTCAACTTTCTGGAGCAAAAAATCCAGTGGTCTTCATGACAGATCAAGCCATCACCGTCCCCGCAAATGGTAGCGTTCAAATGACTGTGACGGCAAAAGAGGCAGGCATTGAGGGAAACATTCCAGCACAGAGATTTAATTTTATTAAACTTTCTCCTTCTATGCAGACATTAGTTTTCGCAGAAAGTTCTGATTTTATGCGTGGAGGATTTAATCAGGGAACAATTTTTTCCAAAGATGATCTGGATACGGCAGTGGAAAAAAACAAGCAAGATTTCTTCACTTCCATTCGCACAGATATTTTGAAAACTATTGAAGAAAATAATCAAACAGTCAGACAAGAATTATCTAAATTAGACATTGCTGAAACCACTTCAAATGTTCCGATGGGAACAGCCAGCCCTCAATTTGATCTCACCATCAAGGGAACCATCACAGCAATTTTATTTAATGAGCAAAATATCATCTCTATCGCATCCGAAAATTTACGCAAACAGGCTTCAGAATATGAAGAACTTATCACATACAATCCCGCATCAATAGAATATGTAAATATGAACATAGATTGGGACGATGTTCGAGCAGAGATGGATGTCCAGCTTTCAGGATCTTTCGTTTCACAATTCCCGTCTTCCCTATTCCAAAAAGAACGATTAGTTGGACTAAAAGCGAAAGAAGCTGTAAAATACCTTGAGACGTTCCCTGAGATTCAAGAGGCTGAAATATATTTTTGGCCACCTTGGAACGACACAATACCGGGAGGATTAAAAAGTAATATACGAATGGAGATAAAAAATGAGTTCTAAAAATATGGAAGTTAAACGACATTCTTACGCCCACCTTTTAGCGATGGCTGTTTTGAAATTATTCCCTGATGTCAAATTAGGAATAGGGCCAGCCATTGAAAACGGATTCTATTATGACTTTGATAACTTAAAAGTTTCTCTTGAGGATTTACCAAAAATCCAGAAAGAAATGTGTAAATTAGTAAAAAATAAAATAGAGTTTAATAAAGAACATATTTCTAAACAAGAAGCTGAAAAAATATTTGTAGGTCAGCCATACAAGTTAGAACTTATCAAAGAGTTAGTAGATGAGAAAATAAGTATTTACAGATCTGGAGACTTTGTTGATTTATGTAAGGGTCCTCACATCAATTCCTCAAAAGAATTTAGTACTGACGCTTTTAAACTGGTCAAAGTTGCTGGAGCTTATTGGCGTGGAAACGAAAAAAATTCAATGCTAACAAGAATCTATGGAGTCGCTTTTGAGACAAAGGATGAGCTGGAAACATATTTGACCATGCAGGAAGAAGCGGAAAAGAGAGATCATAGAAAATTGGG
>CAZEUY010000008.1:0-4532 GCA_964515525.1 uncultured Candidatus Saccharibacteria bacterium | reverse complement strand
TAATAGAACACTATGCTGGAGCATTCCCCCTTTGGCTATCCCCCGTTCAGGTTAAAATAATTTCCGTTGGAGAAAACCATATTGAATTCTGCAAAAAATTGGCAGATGAATTTAGACAAGAAGAAATCCGTGTTGAGATTGATACCGATAATGAAACTGTTGGTAAAAAAATCAGAAAAGCAAGAACAGAAAAGATCCCTTATGTTTTAGTTATTGGAGATAAAGAAATAGAATCTGACAATCTTCACATTAATATCAGAGGACAAAAAGAAATTGTTGAAATGAAGAAAGATGGGTTTATTGATAAAATAAAAAAAGAAATTAAAGATAAGATATAAAAAAAGGACCCCTTAAGGATAGAAACCTTAAAGGGGACTTTAGATCGTAACTACATCTTAATTATAATTAATCTATAAACATTGTCAATGTTGCATTGGCAAAATCCGCCTTCGCTAAAAGCTACGGCGGACAAGGGGAAAAAATATGGACGATCAACAGTCGTTTAATCCACAACCGAAGCAAAACAATTCTGCTAAATTCGCTTTTCTGTATATGATTTCATTAGTGGCGTTAGGTTTTGTCGCCTATTCTGCTGGAGCGATAATTTTTCAGATCATCAATAAATACATCCCAAACCCAGTTAATACACTGAAAACATATTACGATTGTTTTGACTCTGGCGCTTTACGATTTGCAATCGCATCAATTATAGTTGCCACTCCGATCTATTTCGTTGCTACACGCATGATCAACAAGGAAGTCTTTATGGGAAACTTGGATCAGGAATCCCAAACTCGCAAATGGCTTACTTATTTGATAATGTTCATCTCTTCCGTAGTTATTATCGGCTGGCTAATTGCTGTGATTTACCAGTTCTTGGATGGAGAAATTACAGCCAGATTTATTCTAAAAGCTCTTACCGTTCTTACGGTTTCCGGAACAGTGCTTTCTTACTACTGGTATGACATTAAAAGAAAAGTTAATTTCGGAGAAAGAGATAATGTTATTAGAATTTATTCATGGGTATCTCTAATAGCTATTCTTGCCGTGCTTATCGTAGGAATATTCTTTGTAGAAAGTCCTCAAGCGATGCGTAATAAAAAATATGATCAGGCTACAGTTGAGGTTTTGAGTAGCATGGAAAATGCTGTTTCAACATATTACAAAAACAATGATGCCATCCCAGAAAATATTGACGAGCTTCTTTCCAGTTCAACTATACTTTCAGAGAATAATGTTCAGACTAATGATATTGCCTATAATAAAACTTCTAATACTGACTATGAGTTATGTGCCACATTCAAATCTTCAAATAAAGATACTGTGATCTGCTATCAGAATTGGTTAGACGAAGAATGGCAACACGATGCTGGATATCAATGTATCAAAAAAATCGTTAATGATAATGGATCAATGCCACAAATTATTAGATAATTATTAAAAAATAAAACAAAATGAAAAAGAGATATTTTTTGCTAACACTATTGTGCGTAGTGATGATGGTTGTTGCAGGGATTGTAAACTCTGCTAATGCAGTAGAAGAATCTGACGATATATCAGAATCATCTGTCCCGATGCCAGGAATAGAAACACGCGAAGCGGAAATAGATAATAGCTTAATCAATGAAGACGCGATAACTTCAGATTCTGATATAGAAAACACCGTAGATCAGAAAGCCAATGTTGAAGCTGAGGTCATCGGAATTGAAAATTCCGATGAAGAAGATGCTATAAACATTGAAGCGGGAATATTGATAGATGAAGATGAAAATTTGGACGCTGACGATTTAGGAATAGATGACCCCACTATTTTGCCCGATTCCCCCATTCTCTACCCTCTTAAAAATATGTGGAGAGGAGTTTTATCTGTTATGACAGTCGATCCAGTCAAAAAAGCACAACTTAAATTAAGATTCGCCAATGAAAAATTGATAGAAGTTAAAAAGATTTCAGAAAAAACTAACAACTCTGAGATCATAGAAAAAGCAATTGATAATTATACAAAAGAATTAGAACAAGCACAGTCAAAAATTGAATTAATTAAAGAAAAGGCTGACGATAATGTTGAAGTAGATAAACTAATTGATAAAATTGCTGATAATCAAATTAAACATTCTGTTCTTTTTGATAGAATTGAAAAAAACCTTTCAGAAGAAACGTCAGAAAAGTTTAATTCCAAAATAGAAATAGCGCGAAATAATATAGAAACAAATCTTTCCAAAGCAGTTTTGACAATTGTTGAGTCAGATAAGTATGGAGAAAAATTAGAAAACGCAATTGAAAATCAGAATGGATCAAATTTTAAATACTTCAAACATTTAGAGGTACTTAAGAGAGTGGAAGCAAATGTTCCAGAGGAAGCAAAACAATGGATTCAACAGGCGCAAGCGAATGTGCAAATAAAATTTGAAAGAGATTTTTCAGATTTGTCTAAAGAAAAACAACAGGTTTTCCAATACTATGTCCGAGATATTGGAGGAAATGAGGTAAGACAGTTTGAAGTTATCAACGATCTTGAAAACGAAATAATCCCAGACACTATGAGAACAGTTGTTGAGAAAGCCAAAGGACAAAACATTATTCGTATTGAGAAACAATTACAAAATCCTGCATTCAAAGAAAAAACTCAACAAATTATCAAACATCTTGAAACGGGAAACATGGAAAATATACGAACGATTTCAGAGCTTGAAGATAATTTGTCTAGTGAAGTTGTAAAACAAATCATAGAAATCAAAACCAAGACAATGGAAAATTTCAAGGAAGAAATTAAAAATACTAATTTACAGGACGAAAAAGTTTTGATGGAAAAAATAGAAAAATTTCACGATATAAAACAGTTTGAGGTTTTTCAAGAGATGGATGACATCATTCCAGAAGACAAAAAAGAATTTTGGAATGGTGTAAAAGAAAAAGCGCAGGAAGAAATGCAGAACGAATTTCAGAACGCACGCAATCAAGAAGAAAAAGTTATGATAATGAAAAAATTATCAGGAGATATGCCCGATCAGATGGAGATTATTCAAAAATTTGTTCCAAACCCAACTATGGCAACGGAAATGATCAGAGAACAGTCTGCGAACATTGAAAGAAAAATGGAAAATGCTGGAAATCGTGTAATGAGTAATACATCTACATCTAATTCTCCTGTTAGCAATAATGCTGGGTTAGCTAATCCAGCTGCAGTACATTGTGAAAATCAAGGTGGTAGATTAAGACCAGTTATAGACGAAAAAGGCACACATACTATGTGCGTATTTGTGGACGGAAGTCAATGTGAAGAATGGTCATTCTTCAGAGGAGAATGCAGAGGTGTTGGTTATTCTAATACTACTTCGGAGAAACCTATGGTAGAACCTATGATTGATGTCTCCGACAATACAGCTCTCCCTGAAAATATAGTTGAAACGAAAACTGGGGCTGATACTGATTCAGCAACAGAAAGACGAGAATAATAACTAAAATTTCTTAATCTAAAAACCCCACAACATCAAAGTTTTGTGGGGTTTTTGCTTTTTCAAAAATTCTCTATCACCTATTACCTTAACATTAAACACGGAGCTAACAAAAAGTAATAAATAACCAAAACTAATATAAAAATAAGTATCAGCATTGCCCTTTTATGTTTAATTAAATAGTTTACATGTTTCTTTCTCCTTTTTTTAGTGTCCATCATACTATCTACAATATAAAGAGATAAGAATGTGCCAATCATAGATAAAAAAATGACAGTCCAAAATGGTATTGGATTGTCTATTATACGTTTAAAAAGAGTTAACAGTTTTGTTTTCTTATATATTTCTGGGTTACTAATGAATACAAAAACATTTACACCGATAGCAATAGCCCACACAACGATTTCAGATGAAACCATTTTAATCCCAGTGATCAATCTCATCGGAAAATCAATAAGAATTCCTGCGTCTGCGATTGGAGTACAGAGAACAAAAAATGACCAAGTGATAATTCCGATTAAAAAACCTCCTTTTATCCCATAATGCGTAGCGACATATAACGAATACCCCACTAATAAAAGTATAACGGCTACAAATTTTATTATGTGGTGCTTTTCAAATAAATTTCTTATTGATAGATATGTTTTGTTTTTCTTTTTAATAGTTTTTTGTATTTCTTTATACTTTAAAGTATTGTTTTTAAAAGACAAGGCTCATCCATAATAACCATACACCCAAGATGGTCATAAAAGTAGCACTGATTATTTGTTTCTTCTTAAATCTTTGTGCCTGTTTATGTATCTGTTCTGGAAACCCAACTTTCATAATACCTTTAATTAAAGTAGACCAACCAAGAATTGTGATAGCAATTCTCCAGTCAGAAACCCAAATGTTGTGTAAAATCACAGTAACCAATCCCATAAGTAATGTAATATATCCAGTAGAAATAACGAATGCTTTATTCTCAGTCATTTCTATAGTTTTCCCTAATTGCCCTGTTATAACAAATAATAATCCAAATATTATAGAAAATCCACCCCAAAATTGTGCGAAAAAAATTGAAATTTCCATAGGGTT
>CAZEUY010000007.1:7127-22727 GCA_964515525.1 uncultured Candidatus Saccharibacteria bacterium | reverse complement strand
CTATAGCGCCCAGAAGGATAAAAACGAAATTTTCACCTATAAAACGCATAATTACCTATTATCATAGTTCTTTTAGTGATAGATGTCAAAACTAACTTACCAGTTCAATTGGCATAATTTGATTTTCTCCAACTCTATATTCTTTTACAATACCTTTATAATAAACAAAAACTAATTCTGTTTCAGGATATTTATTTTTAAATAATGCTATTGATTTATCAATTTTAATTTTATCGGCATTTTTCTTTACCTCCATTGCTACTATTCTCCCATCCCCCAAAGAAAGGATAAAATCTATTTCATTTTTCGCTTTGGTTCTCCAATAGTTTACTTTGTAATCGCTCTTAATAAGTTGCTGGTATATTACATTTTCAAGTAAGCTACCTGATTCAGGACGATCATTCAAATAACGAAAATCTTCAGTGATATGATTCAGAAGACCTGTGTCTATAAAATATATTTTTGGATTTTTTACCACTTCTGTTCTTTTGTTTTTAAAAAACGGTCTTATAAAATCACAAATATAAGTTTTATTCAAAAAGTTTAGATATCTTTTAAGCGTTGGATAGCTGACTCCTGATAAATTACATAATTCTCCATAATCAATGAGATTACCCACCTGCAAAGCGAGTCCTTTAATTAAATTAGCTAATTTATAATCGTCCACTAATCCTAATATATTTTTTACTTCTCGCAAAAAATAAGTATTGTAGATATTTTTCAATATCTCCTTTCTTTCCTCGTCATTCTTGGCCAATACTACTCGTGGATATCCTCCCCAAACTATATACTCATCATAGTATTTTTTAATTTGACTTAAGACATCTTCCGATATTATTATTTCATTTCTGTTAATTTTTTTTAAATCTCTTTTTTCCTTTTGGTAAATCTTGAATAAATCTGGATTCTTAAAGCTCAAGATTTCCTCAAAATCAAAAGGATATAAATTAAAAACAAAAATCCGACCTACTAAAAATTTCAAAGCATTCACGGTTAGATCAATAGCTGAAGATCCAGAAATAAACATTTTAACATGATGCAAATCATAAATATATTTTAATATCTTCCCACCATTTTTAGCATACTGGAATTCATCAATAAATATATATTTTTTTCCCTCAACATACAATTTGATAAAATTATCAGTATCTTTTTCAAATAAATTAAGTACTTTCTGATCTTCAAAAGTAAGATAAACAGCATTATTCAAACTGTTATAAATTCTGTTTAATAAGGTAGTTTTTCCACTTCTCCGAGCACCAACTATAGCGATAATCTCTGGACTATCAATATACTTCAAAATGGTACCCTCTAATTTCCGCTCTATATACATAAAATTTGAACCCTTTTGCTAAAATTGAAGTGTCCTTACATAATAGCATAGGCTATAATTAAAGTCAAGTTGAATTGTAGTTATTTTCACTCTATCCCCTCAACAACTAACTTTATAAAGTTAGTCAAAATCCATAAAGTTTATAAAGTTTTAATCCTTTTAATTTTTTGTATTCATTTGATGTAACGCCAAAAGTGGCTTTAGAAATTTCCGCTGTTAAAATTTCGTATTCATTTCGTTCTTTTACCCCCCTTTTTTTCCATTCATCCGTCAGTTCTTCACGAATTGTAATTCCACGCATTCTTTTTTCAATCCAGTCATCTGAATATCCTTTGATTTTATAAATCATTCTAGTTCGTTTAGTCGCAAGTTCTGGATTTTCTATTTCTTGTATCCTTTCGTAACCAACACGAGCCACCATTCATTCTTATAAATAGTCTTGCGAACTTCTTTCTTCTGAAAAATCGCAATTTTTGTTGCAACTTCCGGTTTTTTATTCATAATGTTTATTTTTGTTATATGGTGTATTTCGTAACAAACTAGTAACTTCCATAGAAAATCTTTACTAATTTAGGTAAATCTTCTTTTGTTTTTTCTCCACTGGAGATTTTTTTAATTCGCCGTCAATTGATCATTGATTGTATAGCTGTGCTATTCGTAGCTTCAGCGAAGAATAGTGCCTAGAGCGGGACTCGAACCCGCACGAACTTGCGTTCAAGAGATTTTAAGTCTCTCGTGTATACCAATTTCACCACCCAGGCGGATTCAATTATCAGTTAACAGTTTCCAGTCTTCAGTTACGTCGACGACTACGCTGACAACGCCGTCGCAACTGAAAACTGTTAACTGATAATTGAAAACTGATTATTTGAGGCCAGAAGGGGATTTGCACCCCTGTACACGGTTTTGCAGACCGTTGCGTAGCTCCTCCGCCATCTGGCCATCGTAGTTTATAAAGTCCTTAAAGTCAAAAGTTTATAAAGTCCGCCGCCGCTTCGTTGTCCTTTCTCCTTTAAGGACTTTTGACTTTAGACTTGCTGACACTCTACTCGTTTTCCTCTGCTTTTATTTTCTTGATCAATGTCAAAATTTTAGAAAAATCACCTAACAGTATCGGCCTCATACTTCCATTATACAGCGCCGCTGCGGGATGATAGACAGGAAAGAATACATAATCCCCTAATCCTTCTAAGTTTCGTCTAAACGCTCTTCCATGCGCTTCAGAGATTCTCAGATTTGGTAGAAATCTCCCCATCGCATGCCGTCCCAGCAGAACAATCAATTTGGGTTTTATCGCCGAAACCTGTTGGTTTAACCATCCCCTACATGCTTCTATTTCTTCTATTAAGGGATCTCTATTCTCTGGAGGGCGACATTTAACAACATTGGTAATATACACGTTTTCCCGTTTCAAATCAATGCTCGCCAAAAGCTCCTTTAAAAATTTCCCCGCTGCCCCCACAAATGGTTTTCCCTGCAAATCCTCATTCTTCCCCGGCCCTTCACCAACTATCATAATGTCTGCATTAAAATCCCCTTCCCCGGGGACAACATTAGTACATCCGGATCTGAGATCGCACTGATGACAGTCTATTATTTTTTGTGTTAGGTTATACATATATTTAAGAAACACTCACTGAGAAACAAGATACAAATAAATCTCAAATTTCAAAATCCAAATTTCAAGGCAATTAAAAATATCAAACTATAAATATCTTTTTTATTTTTTATTTGGATTTTGAAATTTTATTCCTGATTTTCTGCAATCACATTCTCCATCTCCGCCACCCTTTCTCCAGAAACATCTTCTACCCAAATAATTTCTGGCACCCAACGGATGTTCATTTTTTTAACAAGTAGATGTTGGAAATATGGAAGTCTCTTTTTTAATTGAGCCATGACTCCCCCTCTTCTATTTTCTGGCAAAACACTAACCCAAACTTTGGCTGATTGCAAATTATTAGATACATTTAATTTGGTCAAAGTCACCAAAATTCCTGATTCTAAATCAAGTTCTTTATATATTATTTTAGAAAGTTCCTCTTTAAGAACTCCTTCCGCTCTTTTGTCTTTTCTACTTTCCATAAATGCATTATAGCAGATATTCTTGCCAAAAAGCAAAAAATGATTTATATTGATACCATTATGAATACACCAGAAGAAAAACAACATGTGATGCACCGTCTCCTCAGTAAAGAGGAAGAAGTTGCCCTTATTCCCAAAGTCAATGACTCTATTGAAGGAATCATCTTTGACATTGGATCTAACGCGATTTATTTGGATTTAGGACGTTTGGGAGCGGGAGTTGTCCGAGGAGAGGAACTACGAACTGGTCTTATTTCCACAAAAGATATGCACATCGGAGACAAGGTGACAGCTGTTGTTGAAGAATTGGATAATGAAAAAGGACTATTGGAATTATCCTTTAGACAGGCTGGTCTTGAAAAAGCGTGGGATGATTTGAAAGAGAAAATGGACAAAAAAGAAACTATTAAAACCATTATTCTTTTTGCGAACAAGGGTGGGTTGATGATTAAAATCAATGGTTTAGATGGATTCTTGCCAGTATCCCAATTGATGCCTGAGCATTATCCCCGAGTTGAAGACAGCGACAAAAACAAAATTCTATCAAAATTAAAAGACTATATTGGGAAAGATTTTTCTGTGAGAGTAATAGACATCAACGCTGATGCTAAAAAATTAATTGTTTCAGAAAAAGCCATTTTTGAAGAAGAGCGTAAAGAAGCACTGGGAGACTTTGGAATTGGAGATATTGTTGAAGGAAAAGTTAGTGGAGTAGTTGATTTTGGAGCATTTATTAAATTCGGGCCAAAAGGGCAGGATATTGATGAAGTCAGCGAAGACAAGAAATTAGAAGGTTTGGTTCATATTTCAGAGCTTGCATGGCAATTGATAGAAAACCCACGAGACATCGTCAAAGAGGGCAATACTGCTAAAGCAAAGATTATCAGTGTGGACAATAACAGAGTTTCTTTAAGCATCAAGGCTCTTGAAGAAGATCCTTGGAAGAGTATTGAAGATAAGTATAAGGTTGGGCAAAAAGTTAAGGGTGTTGTGTTTAGATTAAACCGTTTTGGAGCATTTGTCCGATTAGATGATAATATCCACGGACTTACTCATGTTTCAAAAATTTCAGATGACGCACAGGAATTGGAAATGAATAAAGAATATGGCTTTGAAATCTTGTCTATTGAACCCGCCACCCACAAGATGGGTTTGCGATTATGGAAAGATAAAAAAGACAGTAAAAAGACTTCTTCAGATCTTCCAAAAAAGAACCCTGATGATAAAGCAACCCGCCTTCATCACCCCGCGAGTGATTACGGCGAGGCAAAGAAGGAAAATAAGCAATGAAAAGAACTTATCAACCAAAAAAGATTAAGCGCAAGCGAAGACATGGTTTTCGTGAAAGAATGTCTACCCCGGGTGGTAGGAATGTTCTTGCGCGCAGACGGCAAAAACAAAGAACAAATATATCAGCTTAGTATATGCTTCCAAAACAGCATAGGATAACGAAAAACAAGGAGTTTGCATTAGTTTTTGATCAAGGAAAAAGCTATGCTACAAAGTTTTTAGTCATGAAAGCGGTGCCAAGTGAAAACATCAGCCGTTTTGGTTTTATTGTGAGTACTAAAGTTTCTAAGAGAGCGTATTACAGAGGAAAAATAAAGAAATGGCTGAGGGAATCGGCAAGAGAATTTATAAAGAGAGATATTGATGTTTTTTTTGACATAATCATTGTGGCGCGCAAAGAAAGTATGGATGCTAATTTTCAGCTTATACAGAATGATTTTAAGTTTTTAATATCCAAGATTATTTGTTTCTATGAAAAAAATAATCACTAAATTAATTAAATTTTATCAGCGAACGATCTCACCTGATCACAGTTTTGTGGGGAAACTTTTTCCGCGACATGGTTGTATATTTTATCCCAGTTGCTCTCAATATACAATTGACGCGATAGAAAAATTCGGAGTCATCAAAGGAATTTTTCTAGGAATAAAAAGAGTTTGCAGGTGCCATCCATTCAATGAGGGAGGAATTGACCATGTTTAATACGATTCTTATCAGACCGATAATCAACTTGCTTATTTTTCTGTATAACACTCTTGCATTCGGAGATCTTGGTATCGCCGTTATTTTATTGGTGCTAATCGCAAAATTAATTCTCTTTCCTCTTTCTAAAAAATCTATTAGATCACAGATTGTCATGCAAAAGCTCCAACCTAAAATGAAAGAGATTCAAAATAAATTCAAAGACAATAAAGAAGAGCAGACTAAAGCGATGATGGAATTTTGGAAAGAGAATAAAGTAAACCCTGTAAGTGGCTGTCTTCCAATGTTAATCCAACTTCCAATTCTCATCGCCATCTTTGAAGTTTTCCGTCATGGTTTACCAGATCTTACCAATGGTGTTTTGTATTCTTTTATAAAAAATCCAATGACTCTAAACCCCAATTTTCTTAAATTCATGAATCTTTCTGTTAAAGGATCTATTTATTTAGCAATAATCGCAGCGGGATTCCAGTTGCTACAAGGGAAACTTACGATGTCGGCTGGAACGCCAAAGAATGATGATGCCAAAAAAGACGGGAAGATGTCCGCAGAAAAAATTACAAAACAAATGATTTATTTCCTCCCTATTATTACTGTTTTTATAGTATTACAGTTCCCTGCAGTCCTCGGTATCTATTGGACATTTTTCACTGTTTTTTCAATCGCTGAACATCTTGTTGTAGTCAAAAAGTTAGAAAGCGTGTCCTGTCGAATGACAGAGATCAAAAGTTAAAAAGTACGATATAACGACGGCGAACTTTTGACTTTATAAACTTTATGAACTTTTAACTCGTATACATGTCATTATCAAGCCGTGTTGCAAAAAACACAATCGTTCAAATATTCGGTAAAATTGCCAGTGTTGTGCTGGCATTAATTGCAATTGCCCTTATCACACGTTATCTCGGAACAGATGGATTTGGAGAATATACAACCGCTTTGGCTTTTTTATCTTTCTTTGGAATTCTGGCAGACATGGGATTATGCACAATTTTAGCCAGAGAAATTTCGCAAGATGAGAAAAATAAAGAACGAATTACAAGCAACATCTTTACCCTCCGTTTAATTGCCGACATCGTCACATTCACCCTTGTTCCCCTAATCGCTTTAGGTTTTAATTACTCAAGTAATCTTAAGCAAACCATCGCCATCGGGGCGTTGGCTTTTTTGTTTGTTTCTTCCGCTCAAGTTTTGCAAGCAATTTTTCAAAAGGAATTACGTGTAGACAAAATTGCAATCGCGGAAGTGGCTGGAAAAACACTTTTTTTAATTCTTGCTATCCTGATAATTAAATTTTCATGGGACAATACCAGTAGATCATTTATGATAGCAATGACATGCGGGAATGCCCTACTCCTTTTTCTTTTTGTGCTTTTTGCGAGGAAGTTTATTAAATTCAAATTCAGATTTGATTTTTCATATTGGAAAAAAATTCTTGTCATGGCTGTTCCGATGTCTTTGGCGATTGTGTTCAATAGAATCTATTTCAAATTTGACGCGATTCTTCTTTCAATGCTAAAACCCATCGCTGATGTTGGAATTTATGGACTACCTTATAAAGTTCTAGAAGTTCTCATCTTCACTTCGGCGATATTTGTTGGCATCATATTCCCCATTTTGTCTAAATATCTCAACGAGGATCAAAACAAATTCCGCGCTATTTTTAGTTATAGCCAAGATGCTTTGTTAATTGTATCTATTCCCATCCTTTTTGGAGGATTTGCACTTGCTGAACCGATTATTCTACTACTCGGTGGATCAGAGTTTATCGCTTCTATCGCAGTTTTTAAGATTCTTCTTTTTGCCATCATCATCATGTTCCTTAATGCCCTTGTTTCGCATGTAATAATTTCTGCAGGCAAAGAAAAATCAATTGCATGGATTCATGGCATCGGAGCATTTCTCAGTATTGTCACGAACCTTATTTTCATCCCTCTTTACACATACATCGGAGCATCAGTAACAACTATATTTGTAGAATTTGTCATGTTGGTTTTAGGATACATTATTATCAAGAAAACTTTTGGCTACATCCCCTCTTTCCGCATTGCCATCAAAGCTCTGTTTTCCTCACTCATCATGTTCGCCGGATTGATGTTTTTAATGAAAACATTTCCTATTGTATCTCCAAACATCTACATCTACATCTCTCAATTGCTATCATATGTTTTAGCTGGCATAATAATTTATATAGTCACACTGTTTGCCGTCGGTGGGATTAACAAACAAATGATCACAAAGTTGTTTGCAAAATCTACATAGTTCGTCGTGAGTTATGAGTTTTAAGTTATTAGTTTTAAGTTTTCGCCTATGAAAAAATATTATATCTCTATTTTTATTTTATTAGCCTCCCTCATCGCTGGGCAATTAATTCGTATTCCGATCTTCGGAAAGATTTTTCTTATTTCAGATATTGTCATATTGGGTTTTCTAATTTGGCGTTTTTTTGTGTCAAAAAATGTTTTTAGAAAAATTTTAATCAACTATCTATTCATCCCAACAGCTTTGTTCATTGGATTTTCCATTCTCTCTCTTTCCGTCGCCGCTCACTCAATCGGAATAGCAAAAGCATTATCAGCTGGGCTTTATTTAGGTAGATGGTTTCTGTATATTTTAACCGCCTTCGCAATTGCAGATTTTCCTAATAAAAATAAGACTCGCGACACAGTCTTCTGGGGGATTATTCTTTCAGCATTAGTTTTAGCTATTTTGGGATTTTTTCAGTTAGCGATATTTCCTGATTTCGCTTTCATGGTCAAATACGGCTGGGATCCACATCAAGGAAGACTACTTTCCACATGGTTTGACCCTAATTTTATTGCAGGATTTTTCGCGATAGCTCTCGCATTTATTTCCGCAAAAATCCTGTATTGCAATAAAAAGAATAAAAATTTTTGGTTAATGATGGGATTGGGAGGAATTATTTATTTGGCAGCAATTTTAACATATTCAAGAAGTGGATATATTGCATTACTTACAGTATTTATTGTTATTTGCTTTTTACGCTTCTCCCCAAGATTTCTCGCTTATGGAATCGTTTTAGCTTTGGCAACACTATTGATATTCCCACGCTCGTACCAGAGGATGATGGACGCTTCTACAGTTGATGCAACCACTCAGATGCGAATAGAATCGTGGGACGATACTAGAGAAATTATTAAAAGCCATTCTTTGTTTGGAGTTGGGTTTAACACTTTGCAATGGCAATGGAGCGAAAAAAAACCAGATCATGCTCAATCTGGATGCGATAGTAGTTTATTGACCCTATGGGCAACGACTGGAATTTTCGGTTTGTTATCGTTTTTATGGATTCTTTGGACGATCGCTCATGATAAACTAAGGATATTGTGGTCTTGTGCCGATGTTTCAGATAAAATATTTGCCACTGGAGCTTTCGCCACAATACTCGCCATTTTAGTTCATTCAACTTTCGTAAATAGTCTGCTTTATCCGCACATCATTTTGCCACTCTGGATAATCGCCGGATCGCATTTGCAGTAAATACAATCGGGAACATTACGTTATAGTGTCTATACTCAAAAAATCAATCACATTTATGTGCTTTATCCCTTTGTATTCACTTTCGCCCTTAATATCATCCATTGAGACAACCATCTTAGGATAGTTGTCTTTAATTTCCAGCAAATTTTCAAATTCCCTTTTCTTATTTTCATCAGTTATTTTATACGCTACCTGAATATACATCTTTTTGTCATGTTTTTCACAAACAAAATCAATCTCTTTGTCTTCTAATTGCCCTACTGTTACCTGATATCCGAGAACTTGCAAATGAGAAAATACTAAATTTTCTAAAATTTTATTTATATCCGTCTGTCTATAACTAACAACGGAATGTCTTAATCCCAAGTCCTCAAAATAGTATTTATTGTTAACTTCAAAAACCTTTTTTCCTTGAACATCAGACCTCAGCACTTTGAAAACGAAAAAGGCATTTACTAAAAAAGATAAGTAGTCCAAAACAATGTTAGGAGAAATTTTAATCTTTTGAGATTTTAGAAAATCGCTAATCTTTTTGGCTGACACTAAACTGCCAACATTATCAGCTAGATATTCAATTAGATTATCCAAGAAATTGATGTTGCGAATTTTGTATCTATTAACAACATCTTTAAGAATTATCGTATTATAAACACTTTTTAGATATCCATAAATTATTTCGTCACTCAAATCTAAGTTCATTAAATAAGGCATTCCACCATACTTGATAAATTTTAATAACGATTCTTGACTATTTTCCAATTTATGAAAATCCAAAAATTCTAAATATGACAGACTAAAAACTTTAATCTCTATATATCGACCACTCAAATAAGTAGCTAACTCTCCTGACAATAAGTCCGCATTGCTACCTGTGCAATAAATATCATATTTACCTTCAGCTTTTAGGCTTCGTAGCGCTTTTTCAAATTTATCAATATCCTGTATTTCATCAACGAAAAGATAATTTTTCGCTTTTTTGTTTTCCTCTTTTTTAACATATTCTAATAGATCTTGATAGTTTCTGATTTTTTCAAATTCATTCAACTCTTTGTTAATATAGATTATATTAGCTGTTTTATCTTCTTCTTTAATAAGATCCATTATTTGGAAGAGTAAATAGCTTTTTCCCACTCTTCTTTGTCCAACGATAACTTTAATAATATCCTTGTCTATAAAGGGTTTTACTTTATTTATATAAATTTTACGCTTGATGTATCTTTTAATCATACTTAAAACTTTTCCGATTTCTTAATATGTTTTAAGTATACACAAAACATTTGATAAAGTCAAGTGCTGTTAAGAATATTACTAATATACAAAGATCTATTCTATAACAGTTCATCTAATTCCTTTATCGTCTGTGGAATAAGATGATCTTTAGCCCATGTTTTTTGGCTTTCGTCTAAAATCTCACCCATGCCTTGCAAAATGTTTTTCTTGCTATAATTTTCCAAAATAAATTTTTTAATAAAAGAGATAAAACTTTTTAAAGATTTTCCCGTTCGTTCTTTTATAAGATCCTCGTTAATCGGATAATGGAGCTTTAGGAAATAATGAACATCAAAAAGATCTCTGCACGCTAAAGACCGTCGTTCGCTTAACGCAACAAGTTTATTGGAAAACATGGTTTTTTTATCCGCAATTTTTATCTCAACACCTAAAAGCCATTCTGTCTCATAACTGTTATTTCCCCAAAGCCTTCTATTTATTTCTATCTTAATATTTGGATAATTCGGTTGGTAATCCAACAAAAAGAAAAGAGTAAATCTTTTATCACGGAATTCTTTAATCGTGCCATGCTTTTTTATGATAATTTTAAGGTTGTCGATCTCCTCTTCCGTCAATTCTTCTAGAAGATCAAAATCTAAATCAATGGACATTCTCGGCAGATTATAAAACAGCATGGCCGCCGTGCCGCCCTTAAATGCCACTTTTGGGCCTAAATACTTTATAATATCTATTAAGAGTTCAGTTAAAACTCGTTTATGAGTGTCTGCGGTAAATGCTTTTTGTGTCATAAATGTAAATCCTTTACTTTTTTTTGAACGCTAAGAGGATATTTAAGCGATAATTTTTTTAAGTAGGTTTTGTTTATTTTCTCCCAATCGTCAACATTAGCGGTTGTGCCGAAATAGAAACAATCAAGCACTGCCCTTTCGGGGCTTGCCATTGAAATATTATTTTTTGACTCTATGCCCTCCATATCAAAAAATAAATCTTTTTTCATAGCTTGATATGTATAGGTTTTATTGTCTATCTTTTTTTGATAATTCAAAACGGCAACTGAGTGAATAACATCGCTTACCTGAAAACACGCGCCCCAATAAAGCAAGGCGGAATTAAAGGAAACATACGAGGGCGATATGATTGAATTAGCCAATTCGTAAATGTTATATTCTTTATTAAGGGCATAGTACCCTTTGCTTAATCTTAATATTAAGTTTTTCTTAACCATCCGTTTTGAGTAAATAACAGTATTACGAGCGGTATCTTTCCAAACGCTTTGCAAATCTTTGGCACGGAAAACAGTTTTTTGGCTATCCATGAGGTCTTTTAATTTTTGACTTGTAGATTTTACCATATTTTTAGTGGAAGTATACAAATTAGTATACTTCTATTATACAAAAGAGACATTTTTTGTCAATTTTATATTTTCTCCTTTCCATCTCTTGTTACTATTTATGGTTTCCATATTGCACAAAATACAGTTTTCAACATCACTTTTTTACTATTATGCCGAAATACATAAGAATATTACTAATATACAAAAGGTAGCCTAAAATGTATGTTACTGTTATACATTTTAGCTATAATTTGCCAAATTTGGCAAATATAAAAACTTCCAAATTAAATATACCGTTTTATTTCTCTTTCCAATATTATTTTGAAATCCTTTATTATCATGTGATGGCTTTTTGGAAGAAACTCTTTTAATTCGCTATCAAAATTGATGTCACTTTTCTGTAAAATTTCAAGAGCCTTCTTTATAATATCCCCTTTTGTCGCTGGCAACATATTATGTCGGAAAAGAAAATGAAAGTCATAGAAGTCGCGGGGCTTTTTGCGATCAAGTAAAGCGTCTATTTTCCCTTGTACTAATTGTTTTTCTTCAAGTTGGATAATTGAATAATCTGGAAAAAGATCACTTGAAATAAAAGTTCCTTCTCCTCTCTTTTTTTTGTCCCTGAATGATATTTCTATTTTGATCGGCATTGTATGACCTAAAGCGGAAAATCTCATAATTGAAAGATAACCACCTGTTGTTTTTTTAGCCTCGTCAAGCTCTGTTTCTACTCCTGCTTTTTGTGCTTCTAATAAAGTTGCTATAATAGCATTTTCAATGCTGTGAACATCAGTAATTGGAGAATCGAAATCGAGGTCTTCTGAAAATCTCGGGCTTTTGTATATAAGGCGCAATGCCGTACCACCCTTAAAAAATACTTCACCGATTCCCTCTTGCTGATAGAATAATGAGAGAAAAAGGTGTTGAAAATATTCTCGACGGATATTAGTTTCAGAAGTTTGCATCTTATTGGATAATTTTATAATTGTTTCGTTTGTAATCATATTATTTTTTGTTTACACAATTATATTAGGATTTAGCTCCCAAACTTTATCAATAATCTGGTTTAAATTTTTCCGCTTAAAAAGCTTGCAATATTTAATCACTTTTTCTTTATTGAGTTTTGAACAATCTATTCGATCGTTTAATGTTTTTCTTCCTAAGGAAACAAAATACAAGTAATCTGCCAAGGATTTTTCAGGTTCGGCGATGAATATGGTTTTATCGTCTTTTTTTTCAGGAACATATCCAGTGTATGCTTCTTTCTTTATTCTTCTATACAAAAACTCTTTTCCTTGTACATCAAAAGAAACAGTGGCTTTCGTTGTAATTGATGTAATTGTATAAACAGACTCGGGAATAATTCCGTAACAGGATAATGCGTATTCAAGAGACAAATAAGATGGCTTATAAAGAGCGTTGGCGATAATTTCCTCATTTGGGAATTTTGTTTTTAAGGTGTAGAGATCTTTTTTAAGTCTCACTAAAAGCCCACGCTTCGTGTAGGTTTCTAAAAAGTAGTGCGTTTGGTTGGAAGGAGTTTTAAATATCCGGCTGAATTCCCGCGGGGTAAAAATCATTATTCCTCTCTCTCCTAACTTTTCCGCCACTACTAAGGGTTGTATTTTCTGATTGGGCAAAGGTAACATATTTATAGTTTTCTCAATTAGAAGTTTATCACTTTGTTGTTTTTTTGTCAATTTAATCAAATAACATACTCATAAATCTATATTTTACTACAAGTCCACCCCATACAACCTGCCATCAACATAATTCACAAAATACAAATAATCTTCAGTTGTAGATAAAAACATCTCTCTGGCATCCACATTAAGTGATGCTATTTTTGGTATAATGACAGTTTCATTCCCTGTTTCAGCGTTAATTTTCACGAAATAGTCTTTAGTTTGAGTTGTCTTCTTGTAAAAAACATCTGGGAGATCGCCTGAAGGCAATCTTTCAGGAACTGCGCAATAAACATCCTTATTATTCTTTGACCATACACATTTTTCTATAAAAGTTTTTATTCCAATTTCTTTTTTTGCTTTACTTTTTCTGTCAAAAAAAGCAATTCGTAAATCTTCCCCATCCGAATCAACAGAGTTATACAATAATTTATTCCCGTCTGGAGAAAAGATGGTGGAAAGCCCATGATTCCCTGATAAGATTCTTTCTAATTGAGAATCTCCTGTATCCACAATTAAAATTGACGAGTCATCCTCAAAAGATGGCAAACCATAGATCGCTAATTTATAATTATCAACCCATTGGATAATAGGATTATTTATTCTCACATCAAGCACTGTTTTCCAATTTTCCCCAGTGGAATCAGCAACACTGATATTGCTCATCCCCTCCATAACATTTATATAGTTGTAGGCTATTTTCTGCCCATTTTTTGAAAAAACGACACTTCGCAAATCTGATTCTATCGGGGATGCTTTACTTATAGAATAATCGTAGATATATTGCTCTTTTCCCTCGTTATTTATTTTAGAACATAACACTTTGCTTTTATCTGATGACCATGCGACAGAATTTAAACCATCAATCGCAAATGATGAGATTGTTTCAAGACCACTTCCATCTAACCGTGCCTGTCTCACAAAACCTGTACTTTTTTGATAATATGTGACATGATTTTTATCTTCAGAAATTGTCGCTCCTATTACTTCTTTATCACTTATTGTAAAGATTTTATTTAGATAAACTTTTTCTTGATCAATCTGGTCTTTTTGATCATCTTGCTTTTTCTCATCAAGAGCAGAGGAATCAGGAGCTACTCTATCCATGTCTTTTTGATATGGAACAATTATGAAATTATAAACCACCAACGCTGAAAGCGCTACTACAAATAATGTTATTAAAACAGCCAATAATTTTTTCATATTTTTTTAGTTATCTAATCTATGTAGTTATCTTCACACCCACAATCACAATATTCCGATGGAGTACCCTCATTTTGGATAATTCCTACTATATTTTCACACGCATTATTATCATCCTTATTATTATTGCACCACTCAGTACATACTTGGTCATATAATAAATCTTCACCCTCAGCAACGGGGAATGAGAATATTCCCTCTCCATCATCAGTATCTTCATCCTCAGAATCAGTGTCGGGTAATTGTGCCCCACTTTCTTCTCCATCCTCACTCTCAACCGTAGTCCACGAAATTTCTTCTTCACCATCTTCTACTTCTTCATCTTCCTCATCAAAATCAATTTCAGGTGTTGTAACCTCACCACTTTCAACACATTTACAATCACATCCATCATCAGTAACTGTTGCTACTGGATTATAACCTACATCACATATCTGTTTTTGGCATTCTAAATTACACAATCCTTGCTGATCTTCTTCTGATATTTCTGTATATTCGCATATACACTTTTTTCCATCCCAAACTGCACTTTTTACTTCTTCCCCTGGATTTACTCCCAATTCACAAGAAGGCTTAGTACATGAATCTTCACCACCAAAGCATTTGCACAAACACCCTTCATTTTCAACAAAAGGAGGAGTAGCATTTTTTCCCACTCTTCCGCAATTGTATTTACAATCCTCTTTACATATTTGTTCTATCTTTGCCTGCTCACTCGCAGAAGGAGACGGTGGAGTCAACAAAATATCCCTCACTTTAGTCAATTTTGGATCAATAGTGTTAATCAACATCCATGACAAAAGACCAATCGCTAAACCAGTAAGAGCACTCTTAATAATTTCCTTACCATCAGCAGTCTTCCCAACCATCCCGGTATATGAACCCGTAATATACATAAAACCACCAAACATTATCATCCCCATCGCAAGAATCCCGACAGCAGCCAAACCAAATTTGTACATAGAAACTAGATACTCCGCCATCCCCGTCACCTTCGTCACCGCCTGTTCTGCCCCCGGAATAGGAGTCAATAATTTCGTCTCCACTGCCAAAACAACCCCACTTAATAATGCGAACAATGCTCCAACAGCAGTACAAATTATAATAATTTTATTTTTTATTTTTTTCATTACCACAAACCACCGTCATTCTTAATACTTAATTCCTAATTCTTAATTCTCCGTTAGAACGGACACAACCCTTTTGACTTCAATAACTTCGAAATTACCCATCCTTTC
>CAZEUY010000007.1:0-7027 GCA_964515525.1 uncultured Candidatus Saccharibacteria bacterium | reverse complement strand
TTAGAACGGACACAACCCTTTTGACTTCAATAACTTCGAAATTACCCATCCTTTCATGCTACTCATTGAATTATCGCATGCCATAAACCACATTATTCCAACTACAAATAATATCCCTCCTATCAATAAAATCCACGGTAAAACGAATGTGCAAAACCATATAAGGGCTTGCCTTTTAATTTCTTTTTTCAAATGTTCTTTTGCTTTCTCTTCAGGAGAATTTTTCTTTTTCTCTCTCGCCATCCTTAATTGATTTGCATAATAATCTTGTTGGTTCATTGGTTTAACCCCTTTGATTATTTTCACTTGCTAATTCCGCTTTAGCTTTTTCAATTTCCAAAAGCTGTGAAGGATCTGATGTAATGATCTGATCTTCAGAGTATGATGCAACGACGCTAATTGCAACATGTTTTAATCCTGCAAAGAAAATTCCTTCCCCTACTCCACTTTCTAACAACAGAAATCTTTCTTCTTTGGTCAAATTAAAAGTCTCTGTTAAAACATCCATTGATGCTGGTGATTGTCTCAACAACAATTGCATAGATGAGTTCGTGACAATTGGCTTCCCATAATTGCTACTCAAAAAATCATTTACATCTTGTGAGATAGTCGTGAGCCCAAGATAATATTTTCTACATCTTTTCGCGATTCCAAAAAGGAAAGCAGCTGCATTTTCGTTTTTCATCATCACCCATGCTTCATCAACAACCAATGCGCGCTTTTTCAACTTTGAACGAATAATGGTCCAAATAAAGTTAAGAACGATATACATTGCAATCGGTCTCAGCTCTTCTTCCATGTCTCTAATACTGAAAACCACTAATTGCTTATTGATATCTATATTTGTCTTGTTGTTCAAAAATCCAGCAAAAATTCCTTCTGTATATTTCTTAATTCTTTGAGATAAACTTTCGGCTCCCTGCATATTAGATAAAACCATTTGGAAATCCGACATAGTTGGAAAATCCATATCTGGGGAAAAAGTAGAATTCGCTGTGATGTCTTTTATTGCATATGTTTCTCTAATTCCCTCATCAACAATCGCCTCTTCCTCAGGTGTTAAATCACCGAGCATGAGACGAACGAGCCCAATTAAAGTGACTATATTACTTCTCAAAGTATCCGCAAAACTTTCATCATCTATACTCGGCGGGAGATCAAATGGATTAAGATGATTTTCAGATGCTAAAGATATTTTGAGATATGCCCCACCTGCGGTCTCGCATAGATGTTTATATTCGTTTTCTGGATCAATAACCAAAACATCTGTCCCCATCATTAAACTCCTCAAGATCTCCAATTTCACTGTATAACTTTTTCCAGCTCCAGATTTAGCAAAAATTACCATGTTAGCATTTTCCATTTTGAATCTGTCAAAAAGAATCAGACTATTATTATGCCTATTAATCCCATATAAAATACCTTCATTAGAAGATAGATCGCATGAAGTAAACGGAAAAGATGTGGAAAGCGGAGATGTATTCATGTTAGAAAGAACTGAAATTTTATCTTGAGAAAGGGGTAATGTAGAGGAAAATCCTTCTTTCATTTGAAATAATGTCGGCTTCGTGTAAATAAGTCCACCCTCTAACATCGTTGTCACCCGCGTGGCAGATTTTTCCAACTCTTCAGCAGAATCAGCATATATTGTTATGTAAAGTCCGAACTTGAAAAACTTTTCGTTTCCCTGTTGGAGCTCATCTCGCAAGCTTTCAGCATCCTGAATTGCTGTTTCCAATATAGGATCACGTGTAAGCCCCTTTTCTTCATTTGAAGAAAGTTGAGCAGAAAGACGAGTGACAGTTTTCGTAAGATTTTTGAGAATTGTCACGCTATCAATTGGATGAACAAACATCGCAATATCTAAAGAAATATCTAAATTTATAATCGGAGAAAACCATCCTGTCTGTAAATATCTTGGATAAGTCAAAACAAACAATGTCTTCGCATATTTTGAAGAAATTTGAAGAAAATTAGCACTTACCTGCATCCCCGCAGGAGAAATTAAATCCCTAACAGACACCATGTCATTATTTTCCTGATTCTTTTTTGCTTCGCCCGCCGTAGCTTTAGCGAAGGCGGGTTTTTCTTTAAGAGACATTTTTTGTGTTTATTGAAATATCGGACATATCTGCAATCTTTTCTCTGTCCGATAAATCTGGATTATATATGTTATAGAATAATTCTACCACTTCCTGTGTTTTTAACATAGCACTTTTTGCTCCCAGACTTTTTAAGCTGGACGAAATCAATCCCACTCTTTGCAATAGTTGATCCTTGGTTTTTTCAAAACTTTTGCTTTCGGCGGATGGAATTTTTTTAGCACTCAAAACAGAAAATATCTTAGAGAAAACACTCGTTCCCTTGCTTTCCATGAATGAAAATGGAACAACAACATAGAAAGTTTTGCTCATGATGTTGGACATCTCCACTAATTGCTTCACAAAATCTGAGTATTCTACTGTTTGCATTTTTAATAAATCATTTGTCTGTTCTTTTTCAATATCGCTCAAGACTTTTAAGTAGGAATCAATTTTCAGCCTACGAGAATTTATAATAACCTGCAAAGGAAAATCCAAAGAATTCAAAAACGATTGATAGCCAAAGATAATCGCATCTTGTTCCTCTGCCGATTTTAACGAAAAATTAACGCTGGAAACCATCAAAATCGCTCTCAACGCTCCACCTTTGAGAACGATCACTCCATCACGAACTTCCTCAATATCAACTAACTGTTGTGCGCTTGTAGCTTTTTTATTTGTCCCATTCATTGTTTTTATTTTCCTTTTTCCAAATATATTTTTTTGGTGATGTGAAAAGTTTGAAAAAATTTATAGCAACATCAATCATCGGTTTACCGTTCACTTTCTTGAATGCCATCGCCACTACCACTGCGACAACTGGAGCAGAAAGAATAAAAAACACAAACATGCTCCCAGCGAATGTCCAGATCAGAAAAAGTAATCCACCTCCACCAAGCAACCATAAAAACTGCTTTATCGTAAAAGGCCCGATAACTTTATCTTCTGTGTCTATAAATTGTGGAATGTTGTAACGCATACAAAGTATTAAGAATTAGGAATTAGGAATTAAGGGGTGGAACATTTTTAATTAAACCATTTATTAACTTACTAACTTGAATTGTTTGATTCGCTAATTTACTAAAACTATTTTCTTCTAAATATCCAACATCTCGAGCAATTAATAGCTGGCTTTGAACTTCGATTAGCGATCCTCTTGATATAGTATAAAACTGTATTTTTTCTTTTACAGATCTTCTACTAAATCCTTCTGCAATATTCGATGGAATAGAAACGACTGCTCTTCTTATTTGATTTGATAATCCGAATCTTTCTTCAACAGGAAATTCTTTCGTAACTCTATAAATCATAACGGCTAATCTATGACTTTCTCTCCACGCCGCTAAATCAGAGAATGACTTTATTTTTGACATTCTTAATTCCTAATTCTTAATACTTAATTCTGTCTTAAATTAACAACATTCCCCGCTATCTCCGGATTAGGATCAATCCTTTTAGATGCTACTCCACTATCAGCCTGCTTCTGCAGATTCACTACTCTATCTTCTGGCCTGTGAACATTTCTTGGAACATTCTTCGGAACGTTCTGTGGAATGTTCTTATCCTCTCGAGTTTCTGGATAGATTCTTGCTTGCATTTTTTTGATTTGCAACGATGCTTTGGAAAAGATCTTAATGTTTTCTTCCTGTGCGATGTTCCTAGCTGTATTATTATCTATATTGAGATTTTTTTCAACTGAGTTGATATAATTTTTGATAGAAATTCTTCCTAATAGGAAATAAAAAGTTGTTAGAGCAAGATTAACTACGCGATCTTCTCCTAATTTATATTTTATCCCCATATTCCAAATCACCTCCGCAGTTTCAACTGCTGCAATGATGTCTTTAACATTTTCTGGCGCCGAATTAAAATCTTCATACAAAGATTTAAAGTCCTCAAAATCCAGATTATACAAAGCTGACCAAAATGGATTCGCTATATGATATTGTTCTGTTGTCATAGTTTTAATAATTTATGTTTTCCACAGATTTGACATTTTTGCGAAATCTGCTATACTAAGAAATAAGAGCAGTGTGCCTAATAACATTATAGGTATTACTATCTGTCAACAAACTGAATCCTTGAAAAAGGGTTCTTTTTGCTGTACAATAAATTTGTGGACCTGGGCCTGTAGTGTTAATGGTAGCATACTGCTCTTGACAGGTAGGGGTACGGGTTCGATTCCCGTCAGGTCCACTTCAAAGGTCGTCTCACAAGAGGCGATTTTTGATTTGTTTGGTTTATTGTATTGTTCTGTAGTCATATAATTTTATTTTGCCATTATTTTACTCTTAAACGCTTCTGACTCTTTCTTTTTCTTTTCTTCTTCTGAATCTTTTTTCCCTCCAAGTTTCGCCCATTTTTCTCCATTCATATCATTAGATTTAGCAAGACCTGCCATTATTTTCGGTGGCAATCCATTCACGGCATCAACAAAAGCTGTATCACCAAATACCTCTATTCTTTGCCCAGCAATATCTTTAGCCGTCATTCCTTTCTTTACCGCACTTGCTATTTCCTCATTGAAATTTAATTTTTCATTTCCATCAATTGCATTATTTGCATCAACTTTATGTTGAACGACCAAATCCAATCTAGATTTCTTAACTTTACTCATGAAGGCTTGTCCCAAAGCAGTCTTTTCTCCACCAAGTGCCGTAAGAGCTGCTGTAAATTCTTTTGTTGATTTCTCCATCTCTTTACTAAAATTACCTGTATTTTCAGCAAGGTATTGAGCAAGCGCTTTGCGCTCTCCCTCACTGGTTCCTTTGGCAACAAGCTTCTTCTGTACATCTTCTGCATCCGGTGGAGCATCTTTATACGCTTTCAACTTCTCCAATCTCGTCTTTTCGGTTTCATCTTTCATTCGTTTTTCACGAACACTCTTACCATAAGCTTCTTCTCTAATAAGATTTTCCCCTAATGGAAGTTTTGTTGTTACTATTCTACCAACTTTTCTCAAAGTTTCTGTTCCAGTAATATGTGGTTCTAATTTTTTTGAAACAATATCTTTCGCTTTATATAGACTTCCTGCAGTAATTCCAGCATCTTTTGCCTTAAGTTTTTCTTTGAGTTCCGAACGCTCTTTATGTTCTGCTCTCAAAGCATTTACTGTCCTATATGGAGTAACAGCTTTCAGCGTTCCTACTCCAACACTCTTCCCAGCTCCCTTAATATATCCCTCTGCTTTACCTGCAAGAGACTTAACGAACGGTAAATCTCCAGCATCTTTCTGTGCATATTTGAGACCAAAAATTAGGATACCTATTGAAAACATGTAATTTATAATAGACTTTGGATCTGCAAAAAACTTACTGGTCCCAGATAGCATTGAATCTGGCAATGCCTTAACCCCAGTATTATACCCCCCCGCCCTCACCACCAGAATTGCAAACCATATAAAAAATGCAAACACTGGAGCAAAAAAAGCATACTGTTTGAACTTTCCCCACCACTGACCTAAATATTTTTGAGTATCTGGGATTGCATAAAGTCCCCAAACAATTGGGGAAATCGCAATTAAAATCCAAAGTGCAATCATTCTTGTAAAAAGCATAACAACTGCAACTCCTATCACTATTGCAGCAATTGCAACAACTAATAATGCCAAAAATGTATTCAGTGCCATCCCCCATGTTCCTATGAATTTTGTTCCCCCCTTCTCAAAAACTTGTGTATCTTGAAATATCCCCGTTAATCCCATTGTGTTAACAATACCTTCAGAAATCCCTCCAGATGATGAGAAAGATAAAAATGATCTTGTAAGAACTTGTGTAAAATCAATTACGATATTAGCAATTGTCCTACTGAAATTTATAAAAACGATGGATATTAAAAGTGGCTTAAGCATGTTCTTAAAACTATACTTGTCATATCTCAAAATTGTAGCCACTGCTGCAACCATTAGTACTGGAATAAAAAACATATTGCTTAAATCTCGCAATACTCCCCAACTTGTATTGATAGCAGGGATGTTTGAATAAGTCTCTATACTGAACACCCAGTTCATTAATTTACCTGCCACTACTAATAAATTATTAAAAATCCCGAATCCAAAGTTTAGGAGAACTCCAACTATCCATCCTAAAATATCCCCTGGCCCCTCTCCTTCAATTGTTGCCCGAGCAATACTCCCATGAATGCTTAATCCACCCTTAAAAGAAATGCTTAAATGAGAAAGAACAAACAACAAACACAGAAATGCTGTTCCAAATAAGATATATTTTATTATTTTATTTTTTGTCATATTAAACCAAAAACTGATTTTCACAGATGCCAAACGGATTAACACAGATCACGGATCCGTGATCTGTGAGTATCTGTTTTACATCCGTGTTCATCCGTTTTTATAATGCATCTAACTGATCAAAAATTGCTTGCATATCTTCAGGAGCAACACTGATATTGAAAACATTATCCCATTCTCCACCAATCTTATCCCAAATTTGAACTCCTTCACTATTCTCTGCATTTCCCCACCAATCTACCCATCCCCATACATTTGTTCCATCTTCCTGCTCCTCCCCATTCGTGTTTATATCACAGTAATAAAAATTATTACTAGGTGGACAATCTAAACATGACTTTCTGTCAGTAATTTCACCTATATACTCACATTTTGTATTATCTATATATATAGCCCCTTCAATCATATTAAAGTTACTAACAAAATGCTCTTCTGCAATATCTAACGATATGATGTCTTCACTCTTCTTTTTTTCTCTTGTTTTTGAAGAACAAATCTGACCAGGACCATCTGGATCTATATAGCATTCTTGATATGTTTCTATACCAGTCCATTCTAGTTTTGACATCTTAAACCATGGAGTATAAGCACATTTATTCATCTCTCTAGTAATACACCAATGTTCTTTCTCATATTCATTAACTTTGTATTTCATATCTAAACTTGGCATTTCCTCCCCATTGAAACATTTTTCTCCATC
>CAZEUY010000006.1:19219-23198 GCA_964515525.1 uncultured Candidatus Saccharibacteria bacterium | reverse complement strand
TAGTCGCTCCGTCCCAATCCATATTGAAGATGTCGCCAGAGATGTTGTTTATAGCCAAATCTATTGCTGAGGTTCTCGCACTGGCTTCTTTTGTAATTGTAAGTGTCCCTGCATTTGAAATTGAGAATATCTCGTTGCCGCTTTGAGCGATTATTTGTAATGGCGTTACATCCGCATCTTCATTTTCAAGATAAAATAATGTCCCATCATCAGACGATGTTCCTGAACCCTTGAAATAGAATGCCTTTTCTCCAGTAGTTAAGTCCGCGGTTTGAGTTGCAGTCATCGTCCCTCCATCTGTTATTGCAAAAACACTGTTTGATCCATCTTTGAAATCAACGATGTTTCCAGTTGAATCTTGTTGGACAGTAAGAGCTGCGATTGTTGAACTGATGACATAATCTTTCTGATTGAATGTCCCAACTTGGGTAACTGTTGTGTAGCTATCTTTGTCTGAATTGATCGTAGCTCCAGTAGCAGAGTTAAAATTAGTTGTTCCCGCTAACATGTTTGAATGAGAATTGATTGTTGAACCATCCCCCGATGCATAAATGTCAACTGTTCCAGCGATTCTTGAGTCACGGACAGTCGTTGTCCCAGATCCACCCGTATGATTTATTCCTACCGCTCCAGTCACAGTTGGGAAAATATTTGCATTGAGAATTGTTGGAGATCCTGTCGCTGTTGTGATTGCAGTGCTGACATTGTCAATTTTAACATCTGTAATAGCAGGTGATCCTGTTGTGATAGTAAATGCAACTTGATTGGATACTCCTGCTCCTGCTACAACTAAATCTTTGTATGTTCCTGAAGTTGCCCCGACAGATATTATCGTCGTCGCATCATCTGTTGTCTTATTTAACGTAAATCCTTCTAATCTACAGTTAGATGCTCCTGTAATTATTGTTGCTGTTGTTTGAGTAATAATTGTTGAATCAGACCCACCTGTTGAAATGACATCTATATATGCTCGCATTGTTATCGCTTCAGAATAATTGCCCGGCATGACTTGGATAACTGCTCCGTTGGTCGCAGATAATGTCCCGCATGTTCCATCTGTCCCATCTGTTCCATAGCAAGCCTCTATCGCGGATTGAATTGAAGTATAATCTCCTCCCTTTTTCGCTACTGTGATCACATTGTCAAAACTTGATGTTTGGATGTTATCAATTATTATAATTATTTCATTAGCAGCTTGAGCACGCCCGATTGATTGTGAAATTTCTCCTGCAGGTTTTGTTGCCGTGATTGATCCTGCTGTTCCCGCTGAAACATAGTATTGAGATCCGATTGTGAAATCTCCGTAAGCTCCTGCATCGTAATATATTCCAGATGATTTAACGAAGACTGTTGCGTCAACTTCTTTGACAACAATTCCAATTGCCTGCATCGTGCTTTCAGCATCTGCTTTTGCTTCCGCCACTTGAGATGATCCATCTATATATACAACATCTCCAACTGCTACTGATTCTGCGGCTTCTGTATAGCTTTGTGTCCCTGTCATATCAACAAATGTTCCAGTTGCATTTACATTAGTTGTCTTTCTTTCGTCGTTATTAGCTTCGACTGTTGTTCCTGCGGCAACATGGAAGTTGTCACCAGTTCCCTTTAATGTGTTGTGATCTGTAAACACGGTGGAAGCAGATGCGCCAGTAATGATGTCATCTCCTGTTGTCACTATATATGAATAGCTAATTCTCGTTCCCGTCCCGCTATTGTCTCCATTCTGATAAAATCCAGTTGTGCATCCTGTGATTTTAGAATTAGTAATTTCAGGAGATCCCGTCGTCGCCTGTATCGCTGTGTTACAAGTTCCAAGTTCCAAGTTATGAATCGTCGGGCTACCAGTAGTAATATTTATTCCCACCTGACTAACAGTTCCTGCTCCTGTAATTATCAGGTCATACAATGTCGGCGATGTCGTCGTCACTGCTATGATTGCATTAGCCCCGTCGTTCGTCTTGCTTACTGTAAATCCTTCTAATCTTGCATTGCTTGCTGTCGTCACAACTGTTGCATCTGTTGTTTGCTTTATAACAGTAGCGGTTGGACCAGCGGCTGCGATCACATCAACCCAGTCTCTCATTGTCACTGCTTCTGTATATGTTCCAGGCATAACACGGATGAGAGCAGTATTCGTCGTGCTTAATGTTCCGCAGTCTCCGTCTGTTCCATCTGTTCCGTAGCAAGCAACGATTGCATCGTTAATTGATGTGTATGGACTTGATGCTTTTGCAACCGTAAGTACATTATGGTAATCCATTGATCCACTGCTTGATCCCGGATCATAGCTTGAATCTACTAAAACCAACTCTGATGTTGATTTTGCATAAGCAACAACTTGAGCATTTTGTGCTGGCATCGTTGTTGAGATTGCTCCTGCGGTAGCATCATCTATATAGTAGGCTGATCCGGCAGAGTATGGAGCGGAGGAGTTATAGTAAATTCCTGATGATTGAACGAGCGCACGAGTGGCTGAAATTTTCTTCGCTATGATTCCAATAGCTGGCATGGTTCCAACAACATCCGCTTTTGCTTCATCAACTGTGTCCGCAGCTGAGATGTAAACAAATTCTCCAACCGCTTCGTCTGTCCCAGATGTTGTGTATTCTTTTGCCCCAGTTAGAACAACCAAACTTCCAGCGTTAGAAGCTGTCTTGTAATTATCATTGTCTGTTTCAATTATCGCACTACTTGCTACATATATATTGGTAGAAGCGGACTCTCTAAATATGTTATACGATGAATGCAATGTCCCAGTTCCTGTGTTCGCTAAATCGTAAGTTGTGTTATAGAAATTGTTATATGAAACATGTGGTGATCCAGTCCCCGAAACTCTTACTCCTCTTGATCCTGTTCCATCTCCGATAAAGTTCCCTTCAATGTGAGGAGAACCGTTTGTGATGTCTATTGCATAGTATGTGTCAGTCGCGGCTGTTGTAATTTTGTTATTAAAAATGTTTGGAGATGTTGCCAAAGAAGAAACAGTCGCCGATGTTGGAGTTCCTGTCGCAGAAATTGTAAATCCTTCTAATCTTGAATTGTCCGCTGTTGTCACAACTGCGCTTGCACTATCAGCCTGAGTGATTGTAGCGTTCTGATATCCACCGACTGATACAACATCAATCCAACTTTGCATCGTCACCGCTTCATCATATACTCCGGGCATAACGCGAACAAGCGCTGGGTTAGTAGCACTTAATGTCCCGCAAGTCCCGTCTGTCCCGTCTGTCCCGTAGCAAGCATCTATTGCAGATTGAATCGCAGTGTAATCTCCGCCTGCTTGCGCGACTGTGATTGTATTTGTATATGGAGTAGAGACTGTCGCAGCGTAAAATGTCCCATCAACTTCAAAGTCTCCAGTTATATATCCGCTCTTAGATCCAGTTGAAAGCGTAGCACTCCCCGGAGTTCCATCCCCAACTTTTATATTGTCTGTAAGGTATGAGTCTCCAGCAACATACACATCACTATCAGCGTATAGTGTGCCATCAATTTCAACTTCTCCTTCTATATATGCTGTAACGGAGCTGTCGTTCTGAGTAATTTTATCTGGTGTTCCTTCTGATGATATTACTAAATCTTCAGATACCGTTAAATCATTCCCTGAAATATCTAATCCTTTTAGAACATCTAAATTATTATCCACTACTGTCTGTTGAGCAGATAGAAATATCCCTCTCCCTGCTCCTAAAATTATATCTCCACTCGCACCAACAGCATTTATACGCAATGGAACATTATTACTATATATACGTTGCGTCATAAGATTTCCACCGGAGTCTATACTTAAACTTCCTGCGGTCAATCCACCTGTTGCATTGATGTTCCCCTCAAAAATTGATGCACTTGCAACAGAAAGTGTAGACAAAGAAGTCGGACCCGCCACTGTAAGCCCGCCACTAACATTTACATCCCCAGTAATGTTTGCAAACCCCAATAACACTAAATCCTGCCCAGTCAGCAGTCCTTCTATATT
>CAZEUY010000006.1:4850-19119 GCA_964515525.1 uncultured Candidatus Saccharibacteria bacterium | reverse complement strand
TTCGTGCATCGTGAGTTACAAGTTCCAAGTTATGAGTTATGAGTTTCGCGTTCCGCGCAAAATCATTCGGAACATTCTTAAACGATGCAATTCCATCAGAAACAGTAAATGCTATTCCTCTTAAATTATTTTTTACAGCATCCGTCGTATTTGATATTTTGGATTTTGAAATTTGAAATTGTTTTGAAATTTGAAATTTGAAATTTGAAATTGAAAACTTTGTTGTATCAACCCCATCCTTAAACGATGCAATTCCATCTTTAACAACAAACGCAAAGTCTCCTAAACTATCTTTCACAGAACTTACAGAATTTGCAACTGCATTTCGTATGTCGTGAGTTATGAGTTCCAAGTTATGAGTTATTAGTTCCGTATTATGTACTACATCATCCGAAACATTCTTAAACGATGTCATCCCATCAGAAATTACAAATGCGATTTCCCCCAAATCATCTTTCACAGAATTTATAGCATTCGCAAATAAATTTTGACTTTCAACTTTTGACTTTTGACTTTTGACTTTTTGACTTTGTTTGTATGTTTCCGTAAACGATGTCATTCCATCTTTAACAACAAACGCAAAGTCTCCTAAATCATCTTTCACAGAACTTACAGAATTTGCAACTGCATTTCGTGCGTCGTGAGTTACAAGTTCCAAGTTATGAGTTATGAGTTTCGCGTTATGAGTTATGAAACCAGCAGTATTTGTAACTACAGATTTTGAACTATTAATTATGCCATCAATCATATAATCTGTTTTCCCAGTAGCCATAAGTCCCACATTGCACACAATTAAAATAGCCAACATTCCTGTTGCCAGCTTCATTAAAAACGGCGCTTTAATTTTCTTCAAAAATTCTGACCTTGTCATCCCGAGCGGAGCGGAGTTCGCAACGGACTTGTCCGCCGTAGTTTCAACGAAAGTGGAACGTAGTCGAGGGATCTCATTATCAACCCTCCCAGTGTTCGCCACCTCGTCATCACTCGTCGTACTTTCTGACTTTATGGACATTTCAACTTCGTCCCCATCCGATACTTTCTTTTCCCCCACCAAAATTACATCATCCGTCCTTTCCGCCTCGGCTTGATCGCCGATTCGAGACGGGTCAACTTTATGGACTTTCGACTTTATGTCCGCCCGAAGCGGATCAGCCTTGAGCTGGGACTCTGATTCCACGACAGCATTATCTATGTTCGCACATGCAAGAAACTCTTTCCCATTCCCCGTCAAATACTCCTCCAACCATTCTACCTTCGTAAACCAATTTCTTCCTAATTTCTTTGCCTGTAATTTTTTACTCCTTGCTCTCAAGCTCAAATAGTCCTGTGAATATTCACAGAGTTCTGACGCCTTGGCTAATGAAATGTATTCCCTATTTTTGTTTTTATTTTTACTCAAAAGTCTGTTTTATTTTTTACCTTGTTAATAGTCTTAATCTCCCATTAACCGATACTCCACCCGATATTTATATTATACCTTAAAAAACACTTTTTTTGAACAGGCAAATATCTTATGTCAAGTGTTGATAATGGAACATTCTTGACCAAATGTAAAAGTTCTACTTTTGTTGATAGATTAGCCAAAACATGAAAATTATTATCTATCCGATATTGGATAAAAAATTTTAACTTACAACTTATCCACAGCGAAGTCAAAAGTTGAAAGTCAAAAGTTCATAAAGTCCATTCGTCGTTCGTTATATTTACTTATCCACGCTTTATATAATTTCTTAATTTAGTTTCATAAATCAAAGTTTTAACGGCGTACTTTTTAACTTTATGGACTTTTAACTTTATGGACTTTTAACTCCGTATGCTATACTATCCACATGATATTTTTAATCCATGGAGAGGAATCATTCTTCTCTCATCAACAACTATCCGATACAAAAAAGAGGTTCCTAATTAAAAACCCCGATGGTTACAATTTGTCTATTTTTGATTGTTCAGAAGAATGCGATTTGGAAAAAATATTTTCATCTTTTCATGGATCTTCACTTTTTTCATCCAAAGTAAAATTGACAATTTTGAAAGATTTTTTTTCAGCTGACAGCAAACTCAAGGATGCACTATTTAGTTTTTTGATGGACAATAATCTGGGCAAAAATCAATCCTCTCATGTGATCTTTTTTGAGTCAAAAGATGTCTCAAAAAATGTGTTCTACAAAAAGATTAAATCAATTTCTTCTGAAACAAAAAGTATAAAAACTTCCCTCTTTCAGATAGAGAAATGGGCTACAGAAAAGTTTCAAAATAATCAAATTCAAGCAACTCCGCAACAGATAAAAATCTTAATTCAGGAAGTCGGAAATGATTTATGGAAATTGGATGGAGAGATAGAAAAATTAATCTCATGGATGGCTTTTCAGAACTCTGCGACATTGGGACAGGAGGACCTGTCCTCCGTAGCTCCCGCAGGAGCGAAGGAGGATAACATATTCAACACAGTTGAAGCAATTGCAAATAGCAACACTTCCCTTGCATTAAAACTTGTTTCTGACCATATAGAAAAACAGATTAGTCCGATATACATATTTTCAATGATCGCTTTTCAATTTAGAACTTTGATCAAAATAAAGTCTGCTATGAACCACAATATTCCCATCAATGCTTTAGCAAAAAAAACAGGTTTACACCCCTACACACTTCAGAAATCTTTGAGACAATTATCCAAGTTTTCTATGGAAGATTTAACAAGCGCTTTTAGGAAAATTTTGGAAGCAGAAACAAAAATAAAAAGCGGAAAAAATCCCGCCGAAGTTCTTTACGATTTTGTACTAAAAATATAGATTCCTATTCCTACCAAGACCGAATTTCTACCGAGTTTCAACTCAGGTTTTGGACACTTTAGTGTCCAAAAAAATACACAATTCTACCCCAATAGTTTATACCAGAATTTTTTGTAAATCACATCACATGTATCCGACATCGTTTCCTCTGCTCCACCAAATTGTGTGGCAATAATGCTTTTGTCATTTTCCACGACATATTGTGATAAATTATTTTCACGAGCATCTTGTATCGCTCTGTGATGGATTAAATATAACGCTGCCACATCTTTAGTCGTCTGTGTTATCTCATAAACAACTCTGGCAGATGAACCAAAATATATTACAATCACTCCCGCAACGCAAGTCCCTTTTCTTGTAGCATAGAATAACTTTAGAGGCAGAATTATTTTTGTCTCTTTTTGTTGGAGAGGAATAACCGCAGGTGTTTGATTCATATTTTCAGCTACCAATGGCCAGAAATTATTTTGATCTTTATTCCCCTTTCCACCAATAGAATTAAGTAAAAATTTTATTTCTCCGTGATCATTTGTGGAAGCAATTTCAAATCTATCCTGTGCATTTTTCAAATTAAAATTAAACTTTTCAGAAACAACATTTTGATCAGATTTGATGTTTAATTTATAAAACTTTTCTCCAATTAGATGTTTTTTTGTTGCTTTAACATTCCCCTTTAACGATGCGAAATATGAGCCCAAGTAAGTGACTTCTGAACTTAAAATAGGAGCACTCACTCTCAAAAATATCGTCTTTCTTTCTTTAGCAATTTCTTCCAAACGATCAAACATCGCAACTATTATAGAATAGGCATCTTGATTCATAAAGTCTAAAATAGGTCCTTGTGGGATTACGATAATTTCTTTTCCCAAAGATATTTTTTTTATCCAAACAGTCATTATGGCACGCAATCGAGCATTCCCATTTTCATCATTATCAACAGTGGCAATACGAAAAACTTCCTTTCCACTTTTCTGCATAACAGATCCCCATTGCCATGATTGAAGATACGATGATCTTCCACTGGCGATTAAAAAACTATCCCAAACATCCTTATATTTTTCATCCGTCACATTTATTATGTTCATTATGTATTTTTTAAAACTTCTTTAATTTTATCTTCAAGCTTTGTAATTTTAGAATCAATTTTACCGAGTGCCTGACGTGCTTCTTTTTTTGTAAATCCTAACCTCATCAAAGCATCCTCCGCTTCTTGATCAACAACTGATGTTTTATCTTCTTGATCAAAATCAACTTTGCCTTTAAGTTCCAAAATGATTTTTTGTGCTGTCTTTTTTCCTATACCAGATATTTTTTGAAACAATGAGCTATCACTTTTTTCAATCGCTTTAATTATTTCATCACAACTATTTGCACTTAACACTGCCAACGCTCCTTTGATTCCAATTCCAGAAACCGAAACAATTTTTTTGAAAACATCTAAAGATGCCTCATCAACAAACCCAACTAAATCTAAATGGTCTTCTCTCACATGAAAATATGTAAATACTTTAATGCTTTCCCCAACATTAATTTTAGCCAAAATAGGAATAATTGTATATACTAAAAATCCAACGCCACCGACCTCAAGTACGACAGCATTGGGAAGCTTCTTTTGAATTTTACCGGTTAGGGAGTAAAACACGGCTGATTTAAGAATTAAGTATTAAGAATTAAGAATTAAGGGCGTTCGACGTGCTTAATACTTAATACTTAATTCTTAATTCTTAATACTTCGTCATATTCGTGATTCGTGAGCATCCGTTTCTAATCTGTGTTCATCCGTTTTTATATTATCATGATTTTAAATATTTACAAACAGGCTGGTCCAACTTCACACGACATCGTCAGTCGTGTTAGGAGGATTTTGAATACCCGCAAAGTCGGACATGCAGGAACGCTTGATCCTTTTGCAGAAGGAGTGCTTATAATTCTGACCGAGAAAGACACGAAGAAGTCGGACGAGATTATGCACCAAGAAAAGGAATATATTGCTAAAATTAAGCTTGGAGCAGTATCGGATACATACGATAAAACGGGTATCATAACGGCTACAGGGGATGCTACCATTCCAGATAAAACAGCTATTGAAGACACGATCAAGAAATTCATTGGAACCATCCAACAAGTGCCCCCGATGTTCTCCGCAATAAAGATTAGAGGGAAAAAATTATACGAATTGGCACGAAAAGGAATTGAGATTAACAGAGGATCACGAACTATAGAAATCCGCTTAATAGAGATATTATCCTATGCTTATCCGATATTGGATATCCGCATTATTTGCTCCAGCGGAACATACATCCGCTCACTTGCTTATGATATAGGGGAAGACCTTGGATGTGGAGGATACGTTGAGGAATTGGTACGAACGAGAATTGGGGATTTTAGGATAGAGGATACTTTGCAATTATCAGACATAGCTAAAAAGAATCAAGAATAGAGTATTAAGAATTAAGAATACGCACAAAACCGTCGTCCCTTAATTCTCTATTCTTAATTCCTAATTCTTCGTCCCCAGTTGCATTTTACGTCAACCTGTGTTATCATTCTATTTACAGCTTAATACATTAAATTAAACACGTATGCCTAATACTAAATCAGCAATAAAGGCTCTTAGACAAAGTAAGAGAAAAAATATTGCAAACATTAGAACTAAAAATTCTTACAAGAAAGTAGTTAAAGAAACTGCCAAATTTATTGATGAAGGAAATAAAGAAAAAGCTCAAGAGATGTTGAAAACAGCGATGAAAAAAATTGACAAAGCGGCAAAGAAAAATGTTCTCAACAAGAACACCGCCTCCCGAAAAAAATCCAGACTAGCAAAAGCAATCAATAAAATAAAAAAAACGAATTGACACTGATGTAGAACGAATTTTCACTAATCACGAATTCGTGATTCGTATATATTCGTTCTTTTTCGTGTCAATTCGTTTTTACAATTTGCCACCATCTCTGCCCCGCCAATACCTGAATCTCGTCCCCATTGGAATCTAAAAACATCATTGGAGAGCTTTGATTATTTTTATTTTTATTCCATTTCCCTTCTAAAATATACCCTTGCTGATAAATTGTCACATCACCTATTCCTTCAATATCAACATCATTATACTGCTCTTCCAGATGTCTTGATTCTGCTTTCAGAACTGCGACCACCATTGCTGTCACCTGTTTGCCAGTGTTCTTGTCTATCTCAGCCGTTCCCCCTCTAAAGCGATAATACAATTTATTGATTGTATTATATCTCCATTCTACCCCAAATTTTCCGGGATAATTTATTTTTACATCGGTTCCTAAATACCCCCATCCATCGTCCGATGGGTCCCAATCTTCTTCTGATATTATATTACTTATTCCACTTTTACTCTCATCAATTGTTAGATCATACTTTAATTTTTCAGAAGCATTGATCATTCTACTCATTGTCGTAAAACCATTATTTGGCATCGCGATCCCACTTTTTCTATAAAATGTATTATGTAAATTTATCAATGCATCTAAATTATCAATGACTTTTTTATCCAAAATATCCAACGCAAAATGTGATCCTCCCCAGTGAACAAAAATTGCATTCAACCCTTTGGCTAATGGTATAAAATCATGTCTAGCACTTCGCACACTTCCGATGTCTTTCGGATCTTCTGAAACATAAACTGCCATCATTCTGTTGATCCCATTTTCAATCACCGGCATTTCAATTACCAGATCCGCCTGTCCAATTCCCGATAATGGTCTCACATTTTCATCCCCCGCAAGCATGACTGCAAACGGTCTTCTATTCCCATTCTCCGATTTTATTCCAGATATTGAAGACATCGGAAGAAGAACTTCTTTTTCTTTTTTCTCGCCATTTGGAATCCCTTTTAATTCTGTAACTTCAATATTATTATTTTCTGTCATTGCGTTTTTTGCATAAATTTTCCAGCCTAAAAAACCACCTGTAACTATCAATAAGAACGAATACACACTAATGTAGAACGAATTTTTACGAATCACAAATTTCATATTTTATCTTGTTATTTTTGAGATGAATGGTTTTTTGTCGTTTGTATATATTGACCGTTTAATATACAGATTATCCATACAGAAATTAATCAGATAAGCAATTTCATAAGCACTTATTCTTAAATACGACCTTTGCTGTTCAATGTCCTGCCTTGTTGTAAAGTTTGACGCTTTAATTTCAATAATTATTTTGCTATCAACCAAAAAGTCTGGAATATATGTTCCTATTTTTTCTCCTGATTCAAATGAATAAATATTAATTCTTTTTTGTTCTTCAAATTTTATATCTGCATTCTTGAGTTCTTCTGCTAAAACTTTCTGATAAATCTTTTCTTTCAATCCTCTGCCATATTTATTTGCCACATTGTAAACACATCCCTGTATTTTATACGATAATTCTTTTTCTAATATTTCCGTCATATTATTCGTGTTAATTAGTGATTAGTGTTGATTCGTTCTATTTAGTGTTTATTCGTTCTTATATTTGGCATTTACAACAATAAAAAGTACTCCTCTGTCCAATTTTAATCCTCTTAATTATCCCCCCATCTTTTCTGAAACATTCTTTTCCCTCTCTCTTATAAACTTTGTGAATTTTTTGATATCCTCCCTCGTTTCCATCAACATCTCTGTAATCCGATTCACTACTTCCTCGCATTTTGATTGCCAGCTTTAGTACTTTTTTCATTGCGTTAAATATACTTTTCATTTCTTTATCGTCCAAATTTTCTATTTTTGCTAATGGACTGATTTTCGCCTCCCACAATATCTCGGAGGAGTAGATGTTTCCAATTCCCGCAATCAAAGATTGATCCATCAAAATCTGCTTGACATTGCCTCTCTTATCCTTAAATATTTTTCTAAATTTCTCCAATGTAAATTCTTTATTCAAAGGATCTTGCCCCACAACTATTATTCTATCTATATCTAATTCTTTGGCAGTCGCGATCTTTGCGAATTTTCTCAGATCTGAAAGTGCGATTATCCTTCCATCAGACAATTCCATTTGGAAATGAATATATTGATTTACTTTCTCGTGTATAGCATTTTTTGTATCTTTTCTCTTTTCTGGAGTGATAATTAAAAAATGTCCGGTCATTCTTAAATGTACAATTAAATGTGCATTTATATGTACATTTTCTGATAAATTAAACACTATAAATTTTCCTTTTCGCTCAACATTTTTTATCTTCTTTCCTACAACCATACTTTCAAATTTCTTCCATGTCTTTTCACTCCTCAAAGTGATCGCCCCGTTGGGTGACACATTTTCAGTTTCCACGCTTATCATCTTTTTCCAATCACAAGAAACACCGACAACAGTTGCTCCCGCCACCTGCTGGTTTAATCCATCCACAATAGTTTGTACTTCAGGTAACTCCGGCATTTGAGTCAGTTATAAGTTATCAGTTAACAGTTTTCAGTTGCGACATCGACGTAACCGTTAAGTGTTCGCAATGTTAATCCGTTTTATAAATTCCAATTATCTCCACTTTTTACCCCAACAATCAACGGCACCTTTAGTTCTGTCACGCTCTCCATAATTTCTTTTATTTTTTCAATTTTTTTATCATCCACATCTTTCTTTATTTCAAATAATAATTCATCATGAACCTGCAATAACATTTTTATATCCCCTGTTAATTTTTCCTTCTTCAACCATTCCCACACATCGCGCATCGCCATTTTTACAATATCGGCTGATGTCCCTTGGATCGGCATATTGATTGCCATCCGTTCTCCCGATGCTTTGATCTGCCAATTTCGCGACTGCAATTCTTGAATATATCTTTTTCTCCCAAAAATTGTTTCTACATATCCTTTCTTGATCGCATTTTTTTTGGACATCTCAATGTATTCAGCAACCCCAGAAAATCTTTTGAAATATCTTTCTATAAAATCTTTAGCTTCAGTTCTTGAAACCCCCGCACGTTCTGATAACCCAAAAGATGACATCCCATAAATGACTCCAAAATTGATTGTCTTTGCCATCCTTCTCATCCTCACATCAACATCTTTCTCCTTGACTCCAAAAATTTCCATTGCTGTTTTGTTATGAATATCTTCACCATCTTGAAAAGCCTGCACCATCGTTTTGTCTCCTGAAATGTGTGCCATGGCTCTTAAATCAATTTGAGAATAATCAAAAGAAAATAAATTAAATTTTTCCTCAGGAACAAACGCTTTCCTAATTTCCTCCCCTTCCTCAGATCTAATTGGAATATTTTGCAAATTTGGATCAGAAGAAGAGATTCTCCCCGTCACAGTCCCCAACTGGTCAAATTTCGTGTGAATTCGCCCATCTTCATCAACTAATTTTGGCAAAGCATCAATGTATGTGTTTCTCAACTTTTCCAATTCCCTATATCTCAAAATGAAAATAATGATCGGACTTCTGTCTTTGATTTTTTCCAATTCTGGAGCAGCGGTTGAGAGAACTCCTTTGGGAGTTTTTTTAATTCCTTGTGCTGAAATTTTTAATTTTTCAAAAAGTATTTCTGATAATTGTTGAGATGAATTGACATTAAAATCTGATCCTGCAAAATCATGAATCTTTTTTTCTATTTCTCCAATTCTTTCAGTCACATCTTTTGATAACACTTTAAGTTTTTTTAAATCAACTTTTATTCCATTTTTTTCCATTTCACTTATTACCTGAATAACAGAAATTTCCAAATCTCTAATCTGTTCTGAAAAAATTCCATCTTTGAAATTTTTCTCAATCATGTTTGACACGCCGAAGTCATTCGCAAAGTGATGGCTTTCTTCTTCATCGGAAACATCCTTGAAAAGATTTTTTCCATTTTCATCTTGTTGTATCACTTTCGTCTTTGCAGAATTTGCACGAAGACGATTGGCGATACTCTTCATCCCCAAATCTAAAAATTTACTTTCTGCTTTTTCAATATCAATCTCTTCAAATTTACAATCTTCCAATTTGAAATCCATCTTGATATCCGTTTTTATTGTCGCTAACTTTTTACTAAAAAATGCCTGCTCTTCATTTTCTGTCAGTTTTTTAAGGACAGACTTTGTAATATCCAGTTTTACAGGATTTACAGGATTTACAGTTTTTACAGCCTCATAAATTTTTTCCATGTTCCCAAATTGTTGAATTAACGTCATAGCGGTTTTATCTCCCACCCCCGGAACTCCCGGAATATTATCAGAAGGATCTCCTTTCAGCCCCTTAAAATCAGTAATGAAATCTGCCCCAAACCCAAACCTTTCCTGAATTTTTTCTTCGTCATAGATCACAGCATCTGACATCCCCCTTTTCATCATGTATACAATTGTATTATCATCAACCAATTGCAACATATCTAAATCTCCAGTGACAATGATATTTGAGACATGAACATTTTTACTTATGGATCCAATAATATCATCCGCCTCAACTCCTCTGATCGCAAAAACAGAAATTCCCATCGTTTTCAAAACATCCTGAATAATCGGAATCTGTTGATACAACTCTTGATCAGTTTCCGCTCTTTGACCCTTATATTCTTTAAACTCTTTATGGCGAAAAGTCTCACCACCCAAATCAAAAGTCGCCACAATATGTGTCGGCTTCAATTCTTTAATTGTTTTTAACAGTATTGTAAAGAATCCATAAACAGCATTAACAATCTGCCCTTGTGGGGAAGTGAATGGTGGCAACGCATGATAAGCCCGATGGACAATCGCATTGCTATCCAGAATAATGAGCTTACTATTATCCATTGTTTGTCCTTTTCCCATAATGTTTTATTCATCTTTCACCCAATATTAAAACGAATTGACACGAAATAGAACGAATTTGCACAAATCACGAATCTCATATTCTATTTTAATTATTTTATTTTGTTATCATTGATACAAATGGTTTTTTATCGTTTGTATATATTGATCTTTTAATATATAGCTTATCTGTACAGAAATTAATCAGATAAGCAATTTCATAAGCGCTTATTCTAAGATATGATCTTTGTTGTTCTATATCCTGTCTTGTAGTAAAATTTGATGCCTTTATTTCAATAATTATTTTATTATTAACCAAGAAGTCTGGAATGTATGTTCCTAATTTTTCCCCTGTATCAAATGAATAGATATTAATTCTTTTTTGTTGTTCAAAAAGTATATTTGCATTTTTTAATTCTTCTGCTAAAATTTTCTGATAAATCTTTTCTTTTAATCCTCTGCCGTATTTATTTACTACATTATATACACATCCTTGTATTTTATATGATAATTCTTTTTCTAATATTCCCACCATGATATCCCACCTAACTTTACTTTATTTTTTTTAATGCTAATTCGTCCTTAATATAACTATTCTCCTCTTACTTTCATCTAAATACCCAAATTTAATTTTCCTGTAATAATTTGGTATTATATTTTCTATTCTCTCTCCCCACTCTATCACAACAACATTTCTTTTGTCTTCAAAAATTTCATCTAACCCCAGATCGCTCAACGCTACGGATGATTCTATGCGATAACAATCTATGTGCACTAAATACAATAAGGACATGGAATTCACGTTTTGCCCAGACACATCGTGCCGCACCCCCGTTTTATATCTTTTCATCAAGACAAATGTTGGACTGGTCAATCTTTCTTTTACACCAAGCCCCTTCGCTAATCCCTGAATAAATGTTGTTTTTCCCGCCCCTAAGTCTCCTGTCAATATAAAGATTTCCCCACCCTTCAGGGTTTCTGCCATATTTTTAGCCAATTCCTGCGTCTCTTCCGCCGAATTTGTGATGTATTCCATATATTCATTTTAACATATAAACATATAAACATGAAACATTTACATTGTCGTGTAGGGGCGCGCCCTTGCTGTGCCACGTTGGATAACTGTGGTGGCCGCCCTCGTCGTCGTTTGTCGTCCCGTCATTCATTTAAAAAGAGGCCTTCGCATCTAGCACGAACAGCCCCTAATTTTCTTTTCCCATGACGACCTACCAGCCGTCATTTTTAATAATTACCGTCGTGTCTTTATTAGACGGAACAATAATTATTTTTTTGCCCTGATCACGATGCTTTTTATCATACTTATTATGATAATAAGTATGACAGTTGCTACAATCGCCACGGATGTAACGACGATTGTGTCTATGATAATGGCTCTGAAAAGAAGAATAACGCCTCTTATATTCCCCACTTTTCAGATAGTCGCTCGGCTCTAGCTTATATGGATCCTTAAGAAGCCCAGAAACCGAACACCCGCTAATAAAAACTATAGTTATTGCAAAAACTATCAGTTTTTTTATCAAATCTACCCCTCCTTTGAAATCAAACATATTAATAAAACTAAAGCAACCTCAATAAAAATCGTTATTGCTATTGTGATTATCTTTCTTTCTTTTTCTTCCATGATCTCCCTTTCATCTCGTTTCAATCTAAAACGACAAAATAGATTTTTAAAAAACTCCCTCAAATACTGTTCCTATACTATCCTATAAATATAATTTTGTCAACCTATTGACTTTATTAGTATTTATACTACACTTGATGTGGCTTTATTTTCTAGAAGAATACGAGCTCCACCGCTTCGTTAATATCTTATTCTCTCTTTGATTTATTTGTGCCCCCCGCAGTAAATCGATTATATCTACAGAGAATAAAATTAGACACGAAGCGGTGTTTAATTTTATTCAATTATATTTGGAATCACCCTATACCCAACTTGAGTTTTAGAAACCTCTCCATCTATAGTTATTCTATCTCCAACAACTATATCATCATATTTGATTTTCGCCTTAGGTAAAATTTGGATTCTTATTTCTCCACTTCCATCATCAACAAAAAGAACATTCCCAGATTTATCTACAACATTCCCTGAAATTTTTACAATTTCACCATTCAAAGTTTCCCCAAAAATATCCCCCGTCCTAACCGCCATCGGTAACTCAATTTCATCTACCGCATCGTAAACTAATGACGCCTTGCCCGCCGTAGCTTCCGCAGACTTGTCCGCCGTAGCCTTGGCGGAGGAGGAAGCGAAGGCTGGGTCATCACCTGTCATCCCGAGCGGAGCGGACTTGTCCGCCGTAGCTTCCGCAGAAGCGAAGGTGGAGCGAAGTCGAGGGACCCCGTTATCCGTCATTCCAGTATAATCAACTTCACTATTTATTACATCTCCCGTCGTCCTTTCTAACTTTATAAACTTTTCACTTTCTAACTCTTCTTCCCTTAAAACCTGCGTACCTACTTCGTCGTCCGTTATGAGTTCCAAGTTACTTGTCCCGTCGAATGACTTGGGATGAGTTATGAGTTGTGGGTCCCTATAAAATATTTCACCGCTACTAGCCGTCGTGTCAAAACTAATTTGATCAACAACATCACCCGCTGGATTTGTTAATCTCACGTCATCGCCATTATTATTGATGGCTATTTTTGTATCTGATCGCATAAAACGAAAACATTTTTCAGGGTCTATTTCAATATTCTTAATTAAAAATTCTTTACTTCCACCATCCGCAATATCATCCAATCTCCAATTAGATAAATCTGCAATTTGAGATCCATCATTACAAACTTCTATCCATTCATCTTGAGTGTCTGGACCAATTGGATTTGGCAAGAAAGCGTTGATAAAAATGTTTTCGGCATATTTGACGGCAATAGCGTTAATCCAAATAGCATTTGAAGATGTCCATTCGCCATCATAAACCCTCAAAATTACTGACATCTTTCCCGAATGCAAATATGTATGTTCAATTTTTATTCCTTCCCCCTCACTCCCATCTCCAAAATCCCACGAGTATTCTAGAACATCTCCATCTTCGTCAAAGCTATCCGACCCATCAAAAAATACCGTATCCCCAGCATTAATTTCTAAATCACTCCCCGCTACGGCTACAGGCGGCCTGTTGAACGAATATTCACTAATGTAGGACGAATCCTCACGAATCACGAATGGGTCATCCTGCTTTTGCTCATTTACACTATCATTTCCAGTTTCACCCGTCGATTCGTGATTAGTGTTAATCTGTTCAACATTAGTGTCAATTTGTCCTGCTTCTACCCAATTTGATACAGTATAATCATCTAAATTAATATCCACTCTTTCTAGTACATTATCTGGGCAAGCTATGTATGTAAATGATTCTATAGTTTCACCGTCTGTATTTCTAATTCCGATTTCTTCCCCCTTTTGGTTTAGTACATATGTGCTATCAATAATTGTTCCAGTCCAGTTTTCATGGTTTTTTAAAAACCTATCTTTGTCTTGAACAATAAAAGCACATTCTCCTGATGCCAAAATTAAATCTTCTCCTTGTGCTAAATCCCATCCATGACCCCTCTTTATTGCATCCTTATCAATAAATTTCCATCCATTCGTATCAACCGCACTTCCAGATCTATTACAAATTTCTATCCATCTATACCCCGACTTCTCAAACGCCGCTATTTTTGTGATGACCACAGGAGCACTATTAGCAATAACAACATTTGGAATCAATAACAATAAAATAAAAAGCTTTTTA
>CAZEUY010000006.1:2417-4750 GCA_964515525.1 uncultured Candidatus Saccharibacteria bacterium | reverse complement strand
TTTTTAATTTGGTTTTTGACATTCCTTTTTAATTTTTCATTTTTAATTTTTAATTTCATCTCTTTTATCTCCACCTAAAATAATCCATTCTCCGGATATACTATCCCCAAATGTTCATACCCTGCTTTCGTCACAATCCTCCCCCTCGGTGTTCTTTGTAAAAATCCGATCTGCATTAAAAATGGCTCATATATATCTTCCAGCGTATCAATTTCTTCAGCTGTTGCTGCTGCTAATGTCTGTGATCCTACTGGTCCACCATTAAATTTTTCAATGATACATCTTAATATCTTTCTATCTGCTGGATCCAAGCCCAATTTATCTATACATAACATTTTCAGAGATTCTTCTGCTACATTTTCTGTAATAATTCCATCTGCTCGCACTTCAGCAAAATCTCTCACCCGTTTCAAAATTCTGTTTGCAACCCTTGGAGTAAATCTTGCACTCTGTGCAAGTCTTCTTATTCCGCTTTCATCGGAACTGATATTAAGGATCTTACTTGACCTGTGAATGATGTTTTCAATGTTCTTATCTGTATAAAATTCCAAATTATGTATTATTCCAAATCTACTTCTCATCGGAGATGAGATAAGTCCAACACGTGTTGTTGCACCTATCAATGTGAATTTCGGGAGATCTAAACGTAGCGTTCTTGCCCCAGGTCCTTTCCCAACAATTAAATCCAAACAATAATCTTCCATCGCTGGATACAAAACTTCTTCCACTAATTTGTTCATTCTGTGAATTTCATCAATAAAAAGAATGCTTCCCTCTTCCATATTAGTAAGGATGGATCCCAAGTCTCCCGCCCGCTCAATAGCTGGTCCTGATGTAACGCGTATATTTGCACCCATCTCTTTGGCAATGATATGAGCAAGTGATGTCTTCCCCAATCCCGCTGGCCCATGTAGTAAGATATGGTCAATCGGCTCTTTACGCTTCTGTGCCGCTTCAATAAAAACAGACAGATTCTCTTTAATCTGCTCTTGTCCCACAAATTCACTCAAACTCTGCGGACGTAAAGTGACATCTAATTCCGTGTCCTCAACTTGTTGTTGCGAAGCGATAGAAAAATCATCCATATCTTTTTATTTTATCAATTTATTTTCTCCAACTGACCGTATTTAGCAAAATACAGTCAACATACTGACTGTATTATACATAATTTGGTCAGTACTTGTCTAATTTTCTGTTTATACTGTTTTATTCACAAAACAGAATTGTATCTTAATCGTTTTATGAACGAAGCAATACTGTCACAGTTAATGTATCTATTTTGTAAATAAAAGAACGACGCTAAATTTTTCATTGACTACCCCTCTAATAAGTTATAAAATTAAAAGGTCTGGGAGTTTATAGGGTTTTGCGTTGTACTTTTTAACTTTATGAACTTTCCGCCTCGGCTTGATCGCCGATTCGAGACGGGTTGACTTTTTAACTTTCAAACTTCGTTTATGTCAGGACATAGTCATTGGTCAGGAATAAAACATAAGAAGGAGCTCACAGATGCTAAACGTGGCAAGATCTTTACAAAGGCCGCGAGGTTAATTACTGTCTCTGCTAAACAAGGTGGACTAGATCCAGATATGAATCCTACTTTACGGCTTGCAATAGAAAAAGCTAAAACGGTTAATATGCCCAAAGCAAATATAGAAAGAGCAATCCAGAAGGCCTCTATCAAAGATTCCGGAGCGAACATAGAAGCAGTCTCTTATGAAGCATTTGGTCCGGGAGGTGTTGCAATGATTATTCAAGGACTTACTGACAACAAAAATCGCGCAGTAGGAGATGTGCGAAGAACCGTCACAAAGCATGGTGGCAGAATGGCAGAGAATGGCAGTGTTGTATGGATGTTTACAACTAAATCACGAATAAAAATCCTTAATCAATCCGATTTGAAAATTTCAGATAATGATCTTGAACTTGCAATTATCGAATCTGGTGCAGATGATATTAAAAAAGAAGATGATGAAATCCTAATTTATAGCGAACCAAATACTACACAGACAGTCCAAACTTCATTAGAAAAACATGGAATTCAAACATCCTCCCCTGAAATTGAACTCATCCCAAAGCAAACGGTTGAATTAGATAAAAAAGATCAAGAAAAATTAGAAAAAATATTAGAAGCGTTGGATGATTGTGATGACGTGGTGGAGATCTTTACAAACAGTTAGCAATCGTTTACTTAAAGTTTACTGATTGTAAGGTGGCAAATTTTAGGAAGTATTAAGAATGAAGAATTAAGAATATTATTGACGATGATTAAAAACAGGGGTTTTGTCTGCTTAATTCTTAATTCTTAATTCTTAATTCATCGTTATGGTCAT
>CAZEUY010000006.1:0-2317 GCA_964515525.1 uncultured Candidatus Saccharibacteria bacterium | reverse complement strand
GATATAAATTTAAAAAAACAATATGAAGTCACTAAAAATACTATTCTTATCAGCAGAAGTAGCTCCATTTGCAAAAGCAGGTGGAATTGCTGACGTTGCTGGAGCATTACCTAAAGCATTGAAGAAAATGGGACATGATGTGAAAGTTATAACACCCAAACATGGATGTACGGATGAAAAAAAGCATAAGCTTAAAGTGGCATGGGAAAATATAGAAACACCAGTTGATGGACAAACAGCAAGGTTTGGCGTTAAAAAAACAGAATTAATGGAAGGATTGCCTATCTATTTCATTGATAAATACAGTTATTTTGGTGGTCGTAAAAAAGTTTATGGCTATGATGATGATAATAAAAGATTTATGTTCTTTAATTTTGCTATTTTTAGGATTATTGAACTACTGGATTGGAAACCAGATGTTATTCATTGTAATGACTGGGAAACAGGTCTTGTCCCATATCTTTTACGAACAAAGTTTCTTCATCACCCTATGTTCAAAAAAACTGCATCTGTTTACAGTATCCATAATTTGGCTTTCCAATATGGACCATCACCATTATTCAACTATAATTCACCGTATCATCATGGAAGTTCAAAACTACCAGAATTTTCAGACGAAAAGGGAATGGCATCAATCAATTTTATGAAAAAGGGAATAATTCATTCTGAAATGATAAACACAGTAAGTGAAAATTATGCAAAAGAAATCCTCACTAAAGGCCACGGGGCAGGGCTACATAGACTACTTAAAGACAAAAAACACAAACTTATTGGGGTATTAAACGGTGTTGACTACAAAATTTTCAACCCCGCTCTTGATGAAAGTATTTATGCAAATTATGATGCCCGTTCATGGGATAAAAAGGCTCTTAATAAAAAGGCTCTTCAAAAAGAGTTTGGGCTGACTCAAAATCCAGATATTCCAATCATTGGAATTGCCACAAGAATAACTGAACAAAAAGGTTTTGACCTACTCTATCCTCTATTAGACACTCTTGCTCGCCAAAATTTACAGATTGTTCTTGTTGGAGAGGGAAACAAAAAGTATTATAAATATTTCCGCCAAGCGCAAAAAAAATATCCTGAAAAATTTGGAATCCATTTGGAATTTAGTACAGAAGTTGCAAGTAGAATTTATGCTGGATCAGACATGTTCCTCATGCCTTCTCGTTTTGAACCATGTGGGTTGGGACAGTTGATTAGCCTTCGCTATGGCTCAGTTCCAATTGTAAGAAAGACAGGTGGATTAACTGATACTATCAAGGAAATTAATATTAAAGAGAAAACTGGAAATGGATTTACTTTCACACGATATGATAAGATGGACTTATTTGCAGCAATTATTAAGGCTATCTCCTGCTACAAATTCAAAGATGAATGGATAGCTACTGCTAAAAGAGGGATGAAAGAAACGTTCTCATGGGAAATCCCAGCAGAAAATTATACAAAAATCTATAATAAAGCGATTAAGCGTAGGAGAGAGATATTCGGGAATGGAAAATAGAGAAAAGTATTAGGAATTATGAATTAAGAATTAGGAATGACGACGTTTGCAAAAATTTTTCTATAAAGTATGACAATGGCAAATAATACAAATTCCGACCTTTGAACTTCGGCGTGCTTAATTCTTAATACTTAATTCCTAATACTCGTATGATTTGGATTAATTTCTTACACATCTATCAACCGCCTTATCAAGATAAGGAAGTTTTGAAGTGGGTTGCAAAAGAAAGCTATGAATATATTCTCACGGTATTAGAGAAAAATCCAGATGCAAAAATTACATTAAACATTACAGGATGTCTTACAGAACAATTATTAGGCAATGGGCTGTCTGAAATTTTAGAAAGAATTAAAAAGCTTATTCAAAATGAACAGATTGAATTAGTTGGGTCAGCGAAATTCCATCCTATTCTCCCCCTTATTCCTGAAAAAGAAATTGTTAGGCAGATAGAATTAAACAACAAAATTAATAAAGAAGCTTTTGGAGATCTCTATAATCCAAGTGGATTTTTCTTACCAGAAATGGCATACTCGGATGCTGTTGCTAAAGTTATTCGCGATTCTGGATTTAAGTGGATCATTCTTGATGAAATTTCATCCCCATCTAGAATTAAGAATAAAGAATTAAGTATTAAGGACGATGTAAAATATTTTATTAAGGATATTGGGTTGCAGGTTATTTTTAGGGATAGGGAGATTTCAAATACTTATGTTCCTGTAAGTATTGAGGAAATGTTAAAATCTGACAAACACGATGATCAAATTGTTATTACAGCTACTGATGGGGAACTTTACGGACATCATCACAAAGATT
>CAZEUY010000005.1:3657-24177 GCA_964515525.1 uncultured Candidatus Saccharibacteria bacterium | reverse complement strand
AATTCAAAAATAGAATTAAGCAAACAGATGAAGAATAGACAGAAAGAATTATTGAAAATGCCCGCATATGAAGCTCCTTTTCTGGGAGAAGAAGATGCACCAGTTGAAATTGAGGGCTTTTTTGACTTTGCCTGCCCATATACAAAAGTATTTTTTGACGATTTTCCTCTCCATACAAAAAAAGACCTCTTGAAAGGAGGAAATATAAAACTATATTTTAGAAATTTTCCTGTTCTCAATGAAAGCTCACAGATATTAGCATTATCGGCTACATGCGCTGGAGAACAAGGAAAATTCTGGCAGATGTCAGAAATGCTTTTACAGAATCAGAACGAAATAAAAAGAGATATTGAAGTTGTTGAAAACTACGCTAATTCAATCAATTTAGATATGGATCTATATGATTACTGCATGGAAAACAAAAAATATATGGATCATATTCTGCAAGATTCCGCACGTGCAGAACAATTTAACATAAAAAAAATGCCTGCATTTGTAATAAATGGGCAACTAGTTAGAGAAGGAATACCGACAGATGGGGACGTTGAGAGGTGGAAAAGATAGGAACGAATACACACTAACGTGTCAATTTGTTCTAATACCTCGCCAACGGATTCTTCGCCCCCCGTACTTCAAAGTGAAGGTGTGTTCCTGTTGATCTTCCTGTATTCCCCATCATCCCAATCACTGCTCCTTGGCTAACATCCTGACCTGTTTTTACTAATATCTTGCTCAAATGAGCGTAAAGAGTAACAACACCATTTGGGTGTTGTATTTTTATATATTGTCCATATCCACCGTTATATCCTGATCCATCTGCCAAAATAACTGTTCCCGCAGCTGCTGCATAAATTGATCCTCCTTTAGGATTACTGATATCCACTCCGTTGTTCGCATGGATTCTCCCCCAATTATGTCCAGCGGCAGGATATATGAAATACCCACTTCCCTGTCCAGCCTTGGTATATGCAGGTGCTTTCTTTAGAATAGTTTTAGCCAAAACTGGTTGAGGTAGCATGGAATTTGGTAAAACTCCTCCCGGGACAATAATCGTAGCGGTCGCCTTAAGCTTTCCATCTTCAATGTTATTATAAAAAGCGATTTCTTCAGCATCTGCTTTATACAATTTAGCAACTTCACTTAATGTATCTCCCGATTTTACAGTATGTTTCACTCCCGAAATAGGCAAAATTTCTAAAACATCTCCTGACTTGATAATACTTGTTGAGTAAAGATTGTTTGCCCATAAAACAGAATTCACAGTAATACCAAATTCCTTTGCTATACCACTAATAGTATCCCCTGCCGAAACTACATATTTCACTATACCATCATAATGCGTCCCTGTTCTACTTAATTCTGGACTATTTGCTCCGACAACAACAGAATTTTCAGAAATATCAATATCTTCATTGTCTGTTCTAATTGAAGAATTATCAAAAGATGTTTGCGATACTGAGGCAATTTCAAAATTAGACGATCCTCCTTCCGCCATGGCTGTCATAATTGAAGGGTCTATTCCATCTTCAATAACATCCTCCCCTCCTCCAAAAAACTTTCCAACAGAACCAAAAGCAATACTCCCCTCTTGTTTTTTGCCCGCCAAAGAGATGTTCCTTCCACAAGCAAACACAGTAAATAAAACAACCACCGCAATAGGAAGTGCTGTGGGCTTCAAAATCTGCTTCACTGTGGAAGATAGATATTCCTTATATAATTTTACCATTTCTCTACTAACTCGTTTTGAGAAATCTTGCAATTTATATATAGATTTACGAATTTTTTCGCCTTATTTCTGATTCTTCTCGCCTCGTGTTCTCTCGTAAAAAATCATCCATCTAATAGCCTACGCAAGAGTCAAATCAGAGTTATTTTATAGACAACATACTGTATCATACACAGAGCAAAAGTCAATCAAAAAAATGACCAAAACCCCAACGTTAGGCTTAAAATAGATAAAAACGACCCATCTTTATCCACAGGGTACGGTAACGCCCTCACCCCCGCGCCCCTCTCCCTACTCATATAACAAACTTGGGTGATTATTTTTTATTAACTATGATTAATTAAATTAGTGGTTTTAATAGTCTGGGCGAGGGGAGATAACGACGACGTCGCCTCCCCTCGCCCAGACGAGTATTAGGATAAGATTATAAGAAATAAGAATAGTATTTTATTAAGTATAAATTGTTCAGCAAGTAGGGAGAGGGGTTGGGGGTGAGGGCGTTTTTAACTTATCGTGCTATAATAACACCATGGATATATTAAAAGATCTTAATAAGCAACAGCAGGAAGCCGTTCAGACTACTGATGGTGCTGTTTTAATTATTGCTGGAGCTGGATCAGGAAAGACAAAAACTTTAACGCATAGAATTGCCTATCTTATTCAAGAGAACAAAAACCATCCTCTGAACATTCTGGCTGTAACTTTTACAAACAAAGCAGCTAAAGAGATGCGGGAAAGAGTAAGAGCTCTCCTCAACGGAGAAAGCAGTATGCCAATTATTGGAACATTCCATTCTATTTGTGCTAGAATTTTAAGAAAAGAAGCGGAACAAATTGGAATTAGTAAAAATTTCCTTATTTATGATTCTAGTGATCAATTATCTCTAATGAAAGAATCTCTTAAAGAAATTGCTGTCTCACTTGATCAGTTTAATCCTTCATCTATCCTATCAACAATATCATCTGCAAAAAATGGATTAGAAACATCCACTATCTTTTCTGAAAGAGCATCTGGATATTTTGAAGAAATAGCAGCCAAGGCTTATCATGTTTATCAAAAAAAATTACGAGAAGCAAATGCACTAGATTTTGATGATTTGATTATGCAAACAGTTTTGATGTTACAGAATATGCCATCTATTCTTGAAAAATATCAGAGCATCTTCAAATTTGTCATGATAGACGAGTATCAAGATACTAATTTTTCTCAATACACTTTAACCAATTTGCTTGCGAAAAAGCACAACAACCTTTGCGTAGTGGGAGATGATTGGCAGAGCATCTATGGATGGCGCGGAGCAGATATTGGCAACATCTTAAAATTTGAAAAAGATTATCCTCAAGCAAAAATAGTTTTATTAGAACAAAATTATCGCTCATCTCAAGAGATTTTAGATGCATCTTATGGAATTATCTCAAAAAATGTTAATAAAAAAGATAAGCAACTTTGGAGCAATAAAAAAAATGGATCTAAGCCAATTGTTGCAGAAGTTGCAGGATCAACAGATGAGGGGCTATTTATCATCAATCAAATTCAACAAATTATTGAGGAAACAAGATTTACGGAGAACCCATTAACTTTCAATGACTTCGCTGTCCTTTACAGAACAAACGCACAGTCCAGAGCTTTGGAAGAAACATTTTTATCTAATAGTATCCCATACAAAATTGTTGGCGGATTAAAATTCTACTCAAGAAAAGAAATTAAAGACATCTTGGCATACCTACGACTCATTCTCAATCCCGCAGATAAAATCAGCATTACTAGAGTAGTAAATGTACCTCCACGCGGAATTGGGAAGATTACATTAGATAAGTTTTTCAAAAATTTGGAAAGTGATCAAAAATTTGAAGGAATCCAGTCTTCCAAAGAAAAAGCAATTACACAATTTTTGGACACTATGGATAAAATTCGTGCACAGATGGCAACATCTTCCCTCTCTCAGCTTTTGGATTTTACATTGACTGCCAGCGGATACACCGACTATATTCAAAAAGATAAGGATAAAGAAGATAGATGGGAGAATATTCAGGAACTATTTTCTGTTATTGAAAAGTTTAAAGATACAGATTGCGAAACAGCTCTAAAAAGTTTTCTGGAGGAAGTCTCTCTATTGTCTGATTCTGACGAAATAGATACAAAGCAAAATACTGTGAACCTAATGACGATTCACTCATCAAAAGGATTAGAATTTAACACAGTTTTTATAGCAGGAATGGATGAAGGAATTTTCCCACACTCTTTGACCACGCGTGGAGAACCGAAAGATTTAGAGGAAGAAAGAAGACTTTGTTATGTCGGCATGACCAGAGCGAAAGAAAGACTTTTTATGATTCATGCCCAGCTCCGCACTGTTTACGGAAATACCCTGTTTTTACAACCATCAAGATTTTTGGGAGAAATTCCAAAAGAAATGAAAGAAACTATATGAGCAATAATTTAATCCCTTTGCGATCGCTGGGGCAAAACTTTCTTACAGACAAAAACATCATCAATAAAATCATTACTCGTACCGAAGTTGATATATCAGATACCGTCATAGAAATTGGACCGGGAAAAGGAATTTTAACCTTTGAGTTAGCAAAAATAGCTAAAAAAGTTATTGCAATAGAGAAAGACAGAGGTTTATTTAATTTACTTGGGAAAGAAATTCAAGAAAAACAAGTTAGGAACATTGACCTAATCCATACAGATGCGTTAAAATTTAATTACCATGACATTATCCCACCACACCGTGGCATCGTTATCTCCAACCCTCCATATGACATTGCCTCACGATTGATTATTGATCTTCTATCAAAATTCCATGATGTCAATAAAATTGTTTTTGTTGTCCAAAAAGAGGTCGCCCAAAAAGCAATAGCAACATCTGGAAATATGCTTTTATTTTCTGTCCTAATCCAAACATTTGGAGATCCTAAAATTCTTTTCAACATTCCTAGATCATGTTTCTATCCTCAACCTCGAGTTGATTCAAGTGTCCTGCAAATTACAAGAAATACTGAATTTTTTGATAATGCAACTAAATCTGATATTCAAAAATTTATCAAAATAGTAAAGTCCGGATTTTCATCTAAAAGAAAGTTTCTAATAAACAATCTCTCCGAAAAATTAGATATTAGCAAAGATGATTTGAAAAAAATATTTTTAAAAACTGGATTACATGAGAAGGTTAGGGCAGAGAATCTTACTATCAAACAATGGATAGGCATTTATAATAATATCTATGCAAAACAGGGTAATTAATTTCAAATTAAAAATTAAAAATTTCAAGGGAATGTCAAAACTAAATTAAAAAAGATATTTAGTATTTGATATTTTTAATTGCTTTGAAATTTGAAATTTGTCATTTGAAATTTATACTAATTCATACCGCACTTATAATATATAACGTATAGCTCATGATTACCTTCTCAGCCATTGTTCCTCATCCTCCCATCATCATTCCCGGCATCGGACGAAAAGATGATTTATGGAAGGCGCAGAGGACAATTGCGGCGATCAAAAAACTTAAAGTGGAGCTAAAAGATGTTCATCCAGACACCATTCTTGTTGTTTCCCCACACGCGCCGACAGATTATAACTCTTTCTTAATAAATTCCAGCAACCCTATTGAAGGTAATTTTTTCAATTTCAATCTTGATATGGAATTCAGTTTTGAAAATGATATTGAACTTGCCAAAGAGATCAGTCGTGAAGGAGTCCGAAAAAATGTCGCCGTGCGATTTTTTGACAATTCCATTGATCATGGAGCATTGGTCCCCCTTTTTTACTTGGCTCAAGAAATTAAAAAAATCAAAATCGTCCATTTATCATTCTCTTCGTTGAATTACAGAAGTCATTTGAATTATGGCAAACTGATCGGGAAAATCTGCGCCAAAAGTCCTAAAAAAATTGCCCTCATCGCCAGCGCCGATTTGTCTCATCGTCTTACAGTAAACGCACCCAAAGGATTTTCCCCGATTGGAAAAGAATTTGATCAACAATTAATAAATCTCCTTAATAAAGGAGATGTTGATGAGATATTAAACATGGACAAGGATTTGATCAGCGGAGCAAAAGAATGCGGACTGAGATCTATTATTATGTTGCTTGGGATGGTTGATGGGACAAAATATAAATTCAAAGAATTAAGTTATGAAGGGCCGTTTGGTGTGGGACATTTGGTGGGGGAGTTCGTAATCAATTAACAATGTGCAATTATCAATGATCAATTACGACGATAATCTATTTCAAATAAAAATACGCATTAAATGTGTATTTTTATTTTGTGTTCCGTTGTAGGGGCGAATCCATGTATTCGCCCACGTTGTCATTTACCGTCTGTTATTGATAATTGAAGATTGATTATGTAGGGGCGCGCCCTTGCGGCCGCCCTCGTCGATTGTAATAAACAAATGCACGACGCGGGTTCAAGATACTTGTCCCGATGTATATCTGGGATTAAACCCCTACAAAACTAAAACCATTATTCATGAGGCTGACGAATAAACTCATTGATTGTATATTTTTTTTAGTCTTGTTTCGTTTTCCTTAAGAAAACCTGTTTTTCTTATTTACTTAATTTTTTATTATCAATTATTTGAAAACCAGCTTTTTGATGTGCACCGATAGAGGCAATGTTTTCCTTATCAATTGTAGCGTAAAGAATTTTAAGATTGTGTTTTTGCACAAGTAAATCTTCTGCGATTTTGACTATCCCCTTTCTTTGAAACGCAGGAGTAGTAATGACCTGAACAAAACCTGTATTCTCTGAAAATTTTACTGGAAGATACCCAACAATGCCAGCTTCTTTATTATCACATAGAATCGTGTAATAAAAACCACTTTCATTAAAAAAGATTTCTTCCTTTCCATCAAGTTTCTCAAAAAAATCTCTATTAAACTTATCAAGTGATATTTCCATAAAAATTTTAATAACAATCCTCTTCTTTAACCTCAAAATACGCTTGTGGATGTAGACAGGCAGGACATTTCTCTGGGGCAGAACTCCCTTCGTGCAAATAACCACAGTTTCTACACTTCCAGATAATCACGTCTTCTCTTTTGAAAACTTTCCCAGATTCAAGATTATCGTGCAGTTTCCTGTATCTATCCTCATGTGCTTTTTCAACTTTCGCGATATTCCTAAAAGCATCTGTAATTTCATCAAAACCCTCTTCGTCCGCTATTTTAGCAAATTCCGGATAAATTTCTGACCATTCTTCATTTTCACCATCAGCCGCAGCTTTCAGATTCTCCAAAGTTGTCCCTATTTTCCCAGCAGGATAAATAGCAGTAATTTCAACTGCTCCACCTTCTAAAAATTTAAAGAATCTTTTGGCATGCTCTTTCTCATTAAGAGCTGTCTCTGCAAAAATTGCAGAAATTTGTTCAAGCCCATCTTTCTTGGCTTGTTTGGAAAAATAATCATAACGCATCCTTGCTTGAGATTCCCCAGCAAAAGACTTTAATAAATTTTTCTCCGTTTGCGTTCCTTGTAATGTTTTCATATATTTATAAATTATTTATTATTCTCTCTTTAGAGCTATTTTACATTTGGGACAATCTAAGATAGAACAAGGTGTCCCTCTATGATGTGGTCTTTTAAACCCACACTCTTCACAAATGCAATAACCATCGGGTCCTTTACCCGTTGCATCTTTTATTTTGTCTTGAAACCTTCCCCCCTTTTGCCAGCTAAACCCACGACCAAATTCAGGTTTGAAAAAATTTGTCTGCATTTTATGGCTTATAATTTGAATAGCAATATATTCTAAATTATTTACTTCTTCCGTTAGCTTTTCTCTTAAACTATTAGATATCTTAGTTGCTTCTTCTATATGCAAATCACTTGATAGCTTTATCTCTAAGTTAGCGGTTATAGCAGAACCTTTTTTCTGCGTTTTTAGAGAATTGAGTTCAATATTATTTTTTTTAACAATTGATTTTATTTCATTATCTATTTCCTCTCCTGCCGAAACATCAAGGAGAGAACCTAATGCCTCTCTCCCAATCAAAAAGGCTTCTCTAACAATATAAATACCCATTAGCAAAGCTATAACTGCATCTGCATAAATCCAATATTTAGTTAGGAACAAACTGGCAAGAATGGCTATTGAGGTATATACATCAATTTTTGAATGTGCTCCATCCGAAAGTAACCCTATAGAATTTTCCTTTTTGCCATAGTAAGTTTTCAATCTAGCCATTATTTCATTCACTATGGCAGAAAAAACCATTACTTCAATTGCCAAATGACTAATCGTAATATTCGTCGGATTAAAAAAATCTCCGAAAGCATTGAATACAATCCCAACACCTGTTACTGCGATAATTATGGCGACAATAACTCCTCCAAAAACTTCAAATTTGTAATGACCATATGGATGTTCTTTATCGGCCGGTTTGTCAGACATTTTAATCCCTATATAACTAATGAAAGAAGAAAAAATATCTGAAAGAGAATCTATACCTCCAGCTAGTATTGCACCTGAATGAGAAAAAAGACCAACGATAATCTTTCCCGTGGCCAAAACCAAATTGGCTAATATTGAAATTTTTGCTATTTTTTCTTTCATCTTGTTGCTATATCTATTTCCTTGATAATATCTTGAAATAATTTCTTGTAATCTGCCTTTATTTCGGTTACTGGTTTCATGTTTATTGTTGAACTAATAAAATCTTTGTTATATGGAATTTTCCCAATAATATCAATATTACTATCTTTAGCAAATTTTTCTATCTCCAAACAAAAATTTTCCGATAAATCACATTTATTAATCACTATTCCATGCTTAATCTGAAAATGATTAGCAATATATAAAACTCTTTTTAGGTCATGCAATGCAGATGGAGTTGGTTCAGTTACCGCTACTATATAATCAGTTCCGACCAATGAAGCAATCACAGGACAACCTATCCCAGCCGCAGAATCAATCAAAACAATTTCAGCTCCAAAATCTTTATTAATTTTTTCAGAATATTTTCTAACTTCAGCTACAACTTCTCCGGAAGCCAACTCTCCTAATTTAAGTTCTCCTGAAATTAAATTTACATCGTAATTCTCACCAATGAAAACCGTACCTATTTCTTTTTCTGTTTCAGAAATGGCATTACTTGGACAAGAAATCATACAAGCTTTACACCCAATACACATTTCTTTTATAAATGCTGGATACCTATTTTTAACAAAAACAATCGCATTTTGCTTGCAAATGGAAGCACATTTTCCACATTTCGTACATTTATCAAAATCCCATTTAGGTATAATCTGATAAATTTTAGTGAATTCTTTTCTTTTAGCAGAAAGTAGAAGATGATCATTTGGACATTCTACATCAACATCCAAAAGAGCTGTTTTATTTTCTCTAGCAAATTCAACCGCTAAAGAAGTCGCCACTAACGATTTCCCTGTCCCACCTTTTCCGCCAGTAATTGCAATTTTCATAGTTTATGTTGTTCACAGGAGTCTTCTACCCCTGCTTTTTTAAGTTTATTATTTTGCCATAAATTAAAGATATCTTGAACTGTTTCCGACTTATAGACGTACACATCGATATTTAATTCTTTGCATAAATTAATTGCTCTTGGACCAATGTCTTTACACAATAAAACATCTGCACCATATTCTTTCATCAATTCTGGAGGCAACCCCTTCCCGCCATTATGTTCACTCATATTATTTATTATTTCAACTAATTCCCCCTTCTCGTTCAGAAAAGTATAGGTCAAACACCTACCAAAATGATCGGCCACCATATCATCTAAACCATTTTTATTATTTGTTGGAATAACTATTTTCATATTAATTTATTTTTTCAAGTTTTCCGTCTATAAATTTCTGTAAAACATCTTCCACAATTCCTTCGCCCGAATAAATTTCAACATTAAATTGTTTCAAAACATCCTTGGCTCTTGGGCCTACATTTTCTGTTATCGCAACATTAGCACCTTTCTCCACTACCAATTGTGCCGCTGAAACGCCCGCTCCAGTTGTCTGATCCATACTTTCATTTTTTACCGATTCGGTTTTTTCTATTTTACCATCTTTAATTTCCGCAATGATAAAATAAGGACATCTGCCAAAAACATCAGAGGTTTTACTTTCTAATTTTTCGCCCGTTGAACTAATTACTACTTTCATTTTTTGCTCCTTTCAATTTTTAATTAACTCTACTAAATCATTATATCAAAAATAATCATTTCATCAAACATCTATCTTCGGTCTATACTGAATCGCCTCTGCGATATGGATATTTTTTATCTCATCTGAACCATCTAAATCTGCAATTGTTCTGCCAAGTTTAATAATTTTATGATATGCCCTCACAGAAAATCTCAACTGTTCTATTGCATTTTTCAACAAATCTTTAGCAGAATCTTCCATTTTGCAGAAATTTTGAATGTCTCTTGATGTCATCTCGCTATTTGTTATCAGAGAAGACCCCTCAAACCTCTTTTGCTGTATTTTTCTAGCATCAGCAACCCGCTTGCGCACTTCGCTCGATGATTCACCATCTTTACCATTTTCTATCTCATCATGTTTAATTCTGGGAACCTCAATATGAATATCTATCCGATCAAGCAATGGACCAGAAATTCTTTTTTGATATCTTGAAATCGCTGTTGGACTACAAATACACTGCTTTTCTGGATCAGTAGCATACCCACATGGGCATGGATTCATCGCTGCCACGAGTGTAAATTTGGCGGGGAATGAAATTGTCCCCTGCGCCCGAGAGACAGTAATCACTTGATCTTCTAATGGCTGACGTAAACTTTCTAAAACATGATGGGAAAATTCTGGAAACTCATCTAAAAAAAGTACCCCTCTATGCGCCAAACTAATTTCCCCGGGCTTCGGCCATGTTCCTCCACCCACTAATGCAGCTCCTGAAGCGGTGTGATGTGGAGAACGAAACGGACGTTTCGTCACAAGAGGTTTATCATGTGACAAAAGCCCAGACACGCTGTAAATTTTTGTCACTTCCAACGCTTCATCAATAACAAGTGGAGGCAAAATCGATGGCAAAGATCTCGCAAGTAATGTTTTTCCGCTCCCCGGCGGTCCCTGTAATAAAATATTATGTCCCCCGCTCGCAGCTATTTCCATCGCCCGCTTGGCGTGCTCCTGACCTTTTACATACGCGAAATCTAAAATATATTCTTGTTGCTTATAGAATTCATTGATATTTATGCTCATTACTGGTTCTATGACTTTAGTGTTTTCTAAATGTAAAAGAAGATGAGACAGACTTTGAATTGGAATAATCTCAATGCCAGATACCAATGCAGCTTCTTGAGCATTCGCTTCAGGCAAAAAGATTGTTTCAAATCCCTTTTCTTTCGCCATCAAAGCAATTGAAAGCGCCCCTTTGATTCGCCTAAGTCGCCCATCCAACCCTAATTCACCGACAAAAAGTTTTTTGTCAGGATTGAATTGAAGTTGGTTGGTCGCCAACAAAAATGCCATCGCTATGGGCAAATCAAAAACTGGACCCTCTTTGCGAACATCCGCCGGAGCCAAGCTTACCGTCACTCTATGATTAAATCTTGGCGGACTTGCTCCACTATTTTTTACAGCAGACTGAACTCTGGATTTGGATTCTTGAACAACGGTGTCTGGAAGTCCAACCAAAACAAAACTAAATTTTCCAATGGAAACATCCACCTCCACATCAATTGGAATACAATCCAATCCAATAATCGCCGCCGAAATTACTTTTGCATGCATGGATTAGTCTTAAAGATTATAAAGTCAAAAGTCCTTAAAGTCCGCAACGCCACATTACTGTCGTACTTTTGACTTTATGGACTTTCGACTTTTGGCTCAAACGTTTCTCTGCTTGTACTCCAGATTACACTGTACAGCGTCTTCATCGTTTGTGTATAATCTTCACTTTCAATAATGAATCCGAAGCCTTCTTTCTTTGATGACATGACCGCCACTTTGTTGTCGTAAATCGCAATTGTATTTGGAATATCAATGTCTTCTGATGTAAATCGCACCTGTCTTAATGTTTTTTCGTATGTTTTAGGGTCAAGATATTTGTATGTTGAAACTTTTTTACTTGAAACATGTAAAGATTTTATCCAAATGTCATGTTTGACTCTTTCGTCTATATATTGAATCAAAAAATCCTCGCCCACAGTTTCTACTATATCTTGAATTGGAGAGATCCATAATGCTATTTTGCTTTTGGTTTTCAATGTATCCCAATAAATTTCTTTCAAGCCTTCTTTCCCTTCAAAAAACATTATTTTCGGTTTAGTAAAACCCATATTGCTAATAGATTTCAATTGTGGCAAAATTTGCATCAACATTTTTCCTTTTTCGGCAATACTTTTTTTGATATTTTCAGGTTCTGATGCAACCATCAATTTTCTTTTGCCTTTAGTAGTTTCTGACATCAACCCCATTTCTTTAAGATTTTTAATCATTTCATACACCGTGCTTCGCTTAACTGCCGATTTTTTCGCCAAATTTTGAATACTTGTAGGTCCCAACTCCAAAGCAGCCAAATAAACCTTAGCTTCTTTTTCTTCTAGTCCGATTTTTTTAAGCGTTTGTTGTAGTTGCATGTTGTAAAACAAATTAACACTAATGTAGAACAGATGCTCACGAATCACGAATTCGTGATTCGTATATATTAGTTCTGCATTCGTGTCCATTCGTTCTATACAGTCTAACAAGTGACGATAAAATTGTCAATGTTTTTATGTGGATAAATGGCTATTTTAAGCTATTATTTGATGTTGATAAAATAAGAATAACAAGATACTTGACATTTCTGGAATTTCTGGTATACTGTGGACATAAAATAAATTGAACTTTTACAACTTTATATAAACCCTTTATTAAGGAGAGATAAATGAGAATCAGATTTTCATTATACGATAGTAAAACGCAGAGAAAATCAGATTTATTTAAACAACTAAGCGAACTGTGGGGACAAAAGTTTTCTGAGCTTGAGCTGGCAATGTTGAAAGGAACTGCCAGACAGTTCCTTTTTTACTTGCACCACTATTCGTGAAGCCTCATTCATGAGGGTTCGTCGTGTAGGGGTTCAACATCTTGAACCCGCATCGTTTTAGGCTTATGCGGACGTGCAATTATCTTAAAATATAATTCAATACCTAAATTGTAATATTACCAGTTGTCTTAACGTTCGCCTATCCCTAAAAGAGGATAGGCTAATTGGTAAAGCCCCCTAAACGGGACTGACGAATCCTGTTTAATCTTATTTGGTTTTTATTTTGCTTTATCTTTAGATAAATTTTTCACAGAAAATTTACAGACATCAGAAAGTTTGTATTTCTTTGACACATCTAAAACTTCAAATCCAACAACATTGCCTTTTCTATCTAAATCAACGACAGCTCCACCATCTACTTCTTTACTTTTTGCAACATATTTCTCCTGGATCTGCAAATATAGAACGTCTGCCTTTTTGTCATATTCAATTTTCATAAGTTTATTTCCTTTTTTATTAATTATGTCATAATTTATTTGTAGGGGCACACCCTCGTGGTTGCCCTGGTTGCAATTCCATATTGTGACCCCTCGAATAATTGGGATAGCTGTTATCATTTTATCCTGCCTGTCGGGTATCCACAAGGGGCACCCCTACATTAACATCACCTATCGTCACCTTTATGTTATGTGTTCCATGTTATGTGTTCCATGTTATGAGTTATGAGTATTATCGCCCCCACATAAATCAACAAATCAGCAACATTCCATCTGGCGAATCCGAAGAATGGCAAATAATCAATCGCTGAATGATATACAGCACGATCAATCAAATTACTTATTCCACCAATTAACACAGCGAACAGAGACAGCTTTATCCAAAAGTTTTTACTTTTTATAACGAAAACACCAACAATTGCGATTATTAAAGCTGGGATAATAATTTTTACAGCTATATTACCACCAAAATAGCCAAACATCGTTTGGCTATTTCTATAAATCAATGATTCTGGAAAAAAATTTTTGATTATCTGGTCAATAATCCCGACCAGCAATATCCCCAGAAATAATACAGTTTTTACTCTGCTCCTCAGCACATCTTTTTTAATTGCCATATTTTAAGGCATCAGTTTACTTTTCGCATTCAATACAATTTTCGGCTGATGGGAAAACCATCAGACGCTCTTCAGAGATATCTCCTCCGCATTTTAAGCATTTTCCATACGTTCCATTCTCAATCCTTTTCAAAGCGTTCTCAACTCGCATTAAATCAACCTCTAACTGTTGCTCGCTGGCGATGTTCTCTTCATACTGAGCTCTTTCTTGAATGTTGTCTCCCTCTTCGTCCCCCAAGTTCTGATGTTTCGCATCATAATTACCTTCAATATCCGGATCTTTCACTGCAATATTGTTTAAAGTCGCCTTGATTTCCTCTTTTTCCGCTTGTAATTTCGTTTTTAATTGTTCAGTATCCATATTTTTTAAAACTAATTAACACTAATGTGGAACAGATGTTCACGAATCACGAATTCGTGATTCGTATTAATTCGTTCCTACTTAATTATAATACAACGCTCCACATTTGGCAATAAAAAAATCCCCTTAATAGAGGCTGATCATAATAAATTATTTAAGTATAAGTGAGCGCTCGACGCTCTGCAAATAAATTTGAGCTGAGCGCTCACTAATGGGTTCTTTTTCGGTTTTTTTCGTTCCAAATAATTATATTTTTTTAGGAACAGAAAAAACACATTTTTTTCAAAGAACCTTTATGCTCAAGACCAACTGCTTAAAACCCTAAAAGGGCTCTTGAACCTGATTTTTTTCTTCTTCCATCTAATCCTCACTATGAGGTTTTGATTTCTATTTTTGTCTATTTTTATTTTGTTCTCCGACTTTCGGAGACTTTTATATTTGTTTTGAAACCCCAGTTGGCGGGGTAAAATAATTAGACAGAAGAAAAACTTTAAAAACTTGAAATTATTTTATTTTTTGATCATGCTTCCAAAGTTTTTTCGCCGTCTTTTGTTGTTAATTTACTTCATTCCATCCCCCATTGACCTTACATTCTTATTATATCACCTATTTTACAAAAAGTCAAGAAACAAAGTCAGAAAGTCAAAAGTTTATAAAGTTCGTTCGTCGTTCGCTATACCTATTTATTTACCATTGATATAATTTTTCAATTGAGTTCTATGAATTAATGTTTTCACGACGGACTTTCCGCCTCGGCTTGATCGCCGATTCGAGACGGGTTGACTTTATAAACTTTTGACTTTCTGACTTACCTGCCAGCGTCTATCACCTCCCTGACATTGCTTTCACTGTTTGAAATTATTAGCACATCTTCCACAATTGCGTATGAAAAACTAATACTTTCTGTTCCAAAATTCAATGAACTAACATTAACAAGGTTTTCTCCTCTATAAGTGGAGTAATTTACATTAAAATTCCTCTTGATTTTGTCCTCAATTTCCTTCCTAAAAAGGCTTTCTTCTGGCAATTGAGCGATTATGATGTTTTCTGCTTTTACAGTATTTTCACCTTTTATGAAAACTATAAAAATATCGTGTTTTATACAAGAAAGAATATCTGAATAATCCACGCTTAATTCTGCTAATTGCTCTTTTATTGCAGATATAGCGTTTGGAAAAATAAGAGATGTTTTGTTGGACGTTAAGATGAATTCTATATTTTCAGTCGACATCGTAGCACTCATTATTGCAGATTCTGGGATAAATTTCATACTTGGGATCTTGCTTTTATTATTCATAAACAAAAACATCGCAACATTCGTTGCGACTATCAGTAAAATAACAATAAAAATCCATAACCCCGTTTTTTTATTCTCTGTTTCCACTCCTACATTATTATCTTCACGCTTTGACTGGTATTGTTGCATCTCTTGTCTATCAGAATCCGTGACAACATTTCCATTATGTATATTTAGGTTTATCTTATCAGACATAATTTTACTCTTCGCTCATTAAAGGATCTTCTGTCAGAGTATCTGAGTTATCGCCAGCAATATGATCTATCAAAGCAAACATGCTATCTTTTGAGGTAGCCAATATCAGTTTGTTACCACTTATCGCATACTCCATCGCCATATCTGGTGTTGGGAAATTCTTATATCTTATAACGACGCCTGAATAGATATTTTCTATAAAATTTTCAGAAGATGCACTCTCAAAATCTAACGAATTATCAAGATACAAGGTCTTTAGATCATCTGCCATCGTCTGCTCCCAATCTAATAATATCTCTCGCACTGCTTGCACATCATTGATTCCCAAAATCAATCCTAATCTCGCACTCTCCCCTCCCGAATATGCCACTAAACTATACATAGAAGTCATCCTGTCTGAAATATCTTGAGGGAAAGTATTTACAATACCGTTGATTATCACTTCTGCTGGTGGGAATTCTTTATCAATAGAAAATTGGACATCTACAAAATCTTGAGCAAGAGTCAGATCTTGAACATCTAATTCGCTCGCAACGATTAAAGCAATGTTATTTTGATAATAATTAATAAATTCATCTTGATCTACATCAATATCATATTCCATGTCAAAATTCATCAGTTTGAAATCATTTTCAACAAACTCAGGAAGTTGAGGAATCTCTGGCAATTCTACAACTGCTATTGGTTCTTCGGTAACTTCTGGGGTTTCATTAACAACAGTAGATGGTTCAGAAGTTAGGAACATTGGAATAACGAAATAACTTCCTATTGCAATCGCTACAACAACTATTCCTCCAACAAGCCCCCATACAACCTTTTTCTGACTTAGTAAAGATCCAATAGATTTTTTTGGCTTCGATGCTTCTGTTATCTTTTCATCTTTTTTATTTTCGTCATCATTTTTAGCTGTTAATTCCTGTGTTTTTATCTTTTGAGAATCTGACAAAGGAGGAACTGTCCCATTGAGGCTTGAGGAAGAGCGATCTTTCTCTTGAATGCTTGGTGAAGAGAGCGCTACCCCCCGTAGCTTCAGCGAAGGGGGGGGAATAGGAACCGAAAGCCTCAAACCCGAAGAACCTATATTTTCCATAGATTCATTAGAAAATTCATTAGACTTTGAAATTTCAGCAGGTCTTACTATCTGATCAGACCCCATATTTGGAGATGGAACCTGCTTAATCAGTTCTGGAATTTTTGGAATATCTGATGGCAAATTCGTTGGAGTAGCTGAAACAATCGGAATTGCCTTTATTTCAGGGACATCCGAAGAACTACTTTTCTCTTTTCTGTGTTCCATTTCCGCTAAATGTGGCAACGCAACAGGAGCTATTGGAGGAGCAACTTTTGCAATTGTTTTTTCCTGTCTTAACCCCTTATGTCTCTCAACCGATTCCATTTTCGTTTGTCCAGCTAATTCACCTTTTTTAGCTACACCTAAATCTTGTTGCATGGTTCTCATTGCAACTTCTTGTACTGCTCTTTTTTCTTCTGGATTTTCTTGTTTCCCTTTAGAGAAAAAACCCATATAATTTTTCTGTTTATTTTATATCTTTATTTTATCACAAACAGCTCCATGTGGAAAACATGTGGATAAATATGTAGAACAGATTTTCACGGATACAGAACGGATACTCACTGATCACGGATCCGTGATCAGTGTTAATCCGTTTCTAATCCGTGTTGATCCGTTTTGTTATATTTTCATCGTCAAATTAATTCGTCCCATATTGTCTATGTTTTTCACTTTCACTTTCACAATATCTCCTACTTTCAAAACATCTTCAACACGGTCTACACGGTTTGTTGAAATTTCAGAGATGTGGACAAGACCAGATTTTGCACCAATTTCTACAAATGCTCCAAAATCCATTATCTTGGCGACTTTTCCTTCATAAAGTTCCCCCGGAGCAATAACTCTTGTACAATCTTTGACTAATTTGACTGCCATCTCAACATTTTTAGCTTCATCTGATGAGATAAACACTGAACCATCATCTTCTATGTCAATTTTCGCTCCAGTTTTGTCTATAATACCATTTATATTTTTCCCTCCAGGCCCAATAAGCTCACCTATTTTTTCTGGATTGATTTTTATAATTTCAATTCTTGGAGCAAATTGAGAAAGTTCTTGTCGCGGAGCAACAATCGCTTGTTTGATAACTTCAAGAATTTTCATTCTGGCAATTTTGGCTTTCTTTAATGTTTCTTCTACACATCCATCTGGCAATCCATGTAATTTTGTATCCATCTGAAGAGCTGTGATGCCCTCTTCTGTCCCAGTCACTTTGAAATCCATGTCTCCGCCGAAGTCTTCCATGTCTCTAATATCTGTTAGAACCTTAAATTCATCAATGTTCTCAGGATTTGTCATAAGCCCCATCGCAATTCCTGCTACTGGTCTCTTAATTGGAACTCCTGCATCCATCAATGCCAATGTGCTTCCGCAAGTGCTTCCCATTGATGTTGAGCCACTTGAAGAAATAATCTCTGTCTGCAAAAGAATTGTGTATGGAAATTGCTCTTTTGATGGGATTACAGGAGCTAACGCCTTTTCTGCCAAAGCTCCGTGCCCAATTTCTCTTCGCCCAGGACTTCGCAATGGAGATGTTTCACCAACACTGTATGGAGGGAAACTGTAATAATGTATGAATTTCTTCGTCACTTCTTCTTTCATTCCATCAATAATAATGCCCTCGGATGGCGAACCCAATGTCGCAATCGTCAGTGCTCTTGTTTCCCCTCTTTGGAAATATCCAGAACCATGAGTTCTTGGAAGCGCGCCAACCTCTGCAGAAAGTTCTCTGATATCGTCTATTCCTCTCCCACCAATTCGCAAATCTTTTTCAAGAACATTTTTTCTAATAATCTTTTTTATAGCTCCATCAAACGCTTTCTCCGCTTCTAATTTTTGCTCTTCTTTAATTTTTTCATCATTCTCTTCAGGCAAATTAGCATATATTTTTTCTTCTAGAACTATATCTAATGCCTTCTTTATTTCTGCTTTGAAACCATTCGCTTGAAGAGCATCTGTAATTTCATTTTCAAGATCATCGGCAATTTTCTGTGCTAATTCTCCTGAATATTCTTCCGCAACTACAACTTCCAATGTTTCTGGGTTGATTTCTTTCACTATTCTTCCAATAAAATCAGCAATTTCCTGCCCCATCTTTTTTCCCAAATCAATCGCACTGTTCATTTGATCTTCGGTAATTTCATTTGCTCCTGCTTCAACCATCACCACTTTGTTATTGGCAGTTGAAACAACTAAATCAAGGGATGATGTTTCTTGTTCAGCTATTGTCGGATTAACGACAAAGTTGCTTCCATTTAATCCAATTTTAACAACTCCAACAGGACCATCAAATGGGATCCCCGAAATTGCCAAAGCAACACTTCCAGCAATAGCAGAAAGGATGTCTGCATCATTTTCTTTGTCAAAAGAAAGTGCAGTAGAAACAACTTGCACGGGATTTCTCATTCCCTTTGGAAAAAGTGGACGCAAACTTCTATCAATAAGTCGCGCAATTAAAATAGCATCGTCCGATGGACGACCCTTTCTTTTTACAAACCTACTTCCCTTAATTTTCCCCGCCGCGTAAAAGTTTTCTTCGTAATCAACATTCAATGGGAAATAATCTCTACTTAAATCCGCTTTTCTCCCCATCGTTGCGTTCGCCATCACAACTGTGTCCCCCATTTTAACGACAACAGATCCGTCTGCCTGTGTCTGGAAACGATTAACCTCAACGACAATTTCCTTGCCCGCAAGGTTTAAACTAAACGATTTCGTTTTTTCTGACATACATGTCCTTTCGGAGAGTCTATAAAGTCTATAAAGTCGAAAGTCTATAAAGTCAATTTTTATAACTCCATGGACTTTGGACCTTTAGACCGTCTAACTCTCTAATTTATTAATTATTTTTCTAACAAAATTCGTCGTACTTTTAACTTTATGAACTTTATAAACTTTTAGACTAAATAAGATATTTCCGTTTATCTAAACTCAAATCTGTAAAATCATCAACAGCATTTCTCAATTTTCCTGATGTGCTTTCTCCAAAAGCAACTACCTCCGCTCTACATCCACTCGTTGCTCTGATGTATTCAATCAATGGAACATAGTCACCATCTCCACTAACGACTACCACAACATCCAAACTGGCACTCAACTTTATTACATCTACCGCCAATCCTACATCCCAATCAGCCTTTTTCATTCCACCCGGGAAAATCTGCAAATCTTTCATTTTTACTTCTATTCCCATTCTCTCTAAAGCATCAAAAAAAGCAGTCTCATCACCGCTTTCTGTTTTAATACCGTAGGCTATCGCCCTAATTGGAATTCTTCCAGCAATTGCAGTTTTAAGAATTTCTTTGAAATTTGCCTTTTTTTGATAAAGATTTCTTGCAGAATGATAAATATTCTGAACATCTATAAATACGCCAACTCTCTGATCACTATATTTTGAAGCACTTTTTAGCATAATTTCCTGAAACTTATAACCTAGAACGTATAACCCAAAACGTATGACGTATTTATCGTTCGTTACAGGTTATGAGTTATGAGTTTTACTTTTTCAGCCCTAATTTTTTAATTAATTTTTTGTATCGTGGCTCATCGTCTTTTGAAAGATAAGACAAAAGTTTTCTTCGTTTTGAAACCATTTTTAGGAGTCCTCGTCGTGAATGATTGTCCTTTTTATGGGTTTTTAAGTGGTCGCTAAGTTCAGTGATTTGTTTAGTTAAAATCGCTGTTTGCACCTCAACAGAGCCAGTATCTTTAGCATGCTGAGCGTTCTGCTTAATAATTTTCTCTTTTATTTCTTTCTTAATCATGTTTTCATACTATCACGAATGCCTAAAAAAGGCAAG
>CAZEUY010000005.1:0-3557 GCA_964515525.1 uncultured Candidatus Saccharibacteria bacterium | reverse complement strand
GCCCCAAAAAGCTAAAATAATAACAGCAATAATAAGGATAGTCCCTATAATTTTACCGGCATACATCTTTTTTCACCTCCCTCGCCATCTTTAGTCATCTCTCAAAGAACTTTGACATGATTCCATACCACATCTTACTTAAAAATACCACTTTCGGTATTCGGCGTCAACAACAATCCTTACAAGGGGTTCGTCGAAACCCCTATAGAAACCCCTAAATCTAATAATCAACGTGTAATGAACAATTTGCGACATCATAATTTTTTATCAAATCGTTATTGATAATTGAAAATTGATTACGCCTCTACGACAGTATTCAAAATTTCGTTCTAATGCAACTTATCGCTATAAATCGCCACTCCATTTCCTAAAATTTCCTCTACATTTGAATTCATAGCTTTATCTATCTGAATTCCCATCCTTTCGTAAACTTCAGGAAGAACAGACATTAACTTCCTTTTGAAATCAAAGATTTTTATCAAATCTTCCTCAATCAAAACGTCTTTTATAAAACATTTCTTTGAGGAAATAACCTCATAATCTAAAGCACTTCCAAAACTTTTTCCCCTATCCATCGCTTCAAACGAAGCTTTCTGTAATATCTCATAGACTTCGTCTGGATCTATTCCTTTATTACATAAAACTGTCTTGATCTCTTCCGATGCCCAAACGCCACCAGAAGCATTGATGTTTTTGACCATTTGCTCGCGATTAACTACTAAACCGTTAATTACCCATTCCGTTTTCTGCAACATATAATCTAAAATACATGTTGCATCTGGGAATGCAACTCGCTCAACAGACGAATGAGCAATATCGCGTTCCAACCAAGTCCTGATCAATTCTTGCCCCATCGTGGCATAACCACGAAGAATAATTGCCATCCCGCACATTCGTTCCAAAATAACAGGATTTCTCTTGTGTGGCATAGCTGATGATCCTTTTTGTTTCGGCTTTCGTGACTCCATCACTTCGCCAACACGAGAATGCGCAAGAAGTCGCAAGTCAGTTGCAATTTTTTCAATAACCCCGCCAAGTGTAGCACACTCGGATAAAAATCTTGAAAACACATCTCGCCCAACAATCTGAGTTGATACCTTTCGCACTCCCAATCCTAGTATTTTACAGACTTCGGCTTCCAGTTCTGGGCTAATGGTCATATAATTTCCCACTGCCCCCGAACACTTTACTAACATTATTTGATCCAAAACATTTTGCAGATTTTGCTTTGCATTTTCCAACATTTCCAGATACCCACATAGGCGATATCCGAAAGTCGTCGGCTTGGCGTCTTTGCAATGTGTCATTCCCATGCAAAATGTCCAAGCGTGTTCAGATGCTTTAGCACGAATCGCAATAATTAATTTATCCAAATCTTCAATAAGTATTTCTCCTGCTTTTCTAAACTGTAAAGCAAGAGCAGGAACTTCCGTGTCATACGAGGTCATATTCTCATGAAAATACTTTTTTAGCATATTGGGAAGATATAATCGCATTTTTTCAATAAATGCAAGTAAATCATGCTCCAAAATTTTATCCAGATCTTCAATTGCTTTCACAACAGGGTTGTTGTCTCCACCAAAATCGACACAACTAAGTGCAAAAAAAATTTGATTCTTGATTTCTTTGGAAATAAGATTCAAGTTGCTTTTAGCCTCAATTACAGCCAATTCAGTGTCTAGCCAAGAGCGATACTTTGTTCCTAAACTCCACACTTTCCCCATTTTTTTCGGTGTATATCTTTTTATCATTTTTACATTTCCTCCTTCGTTTTTTCGCCACCCCGCAGGGTAGCTTTCTGTTCATGTAATTTCACATGTAATTACCCCCGTAATTACACAATAATTAAATTTTCAAAGAAACTTTCTATATCTGAAACGGACAATTCGTAAATTGCCCTATAGATTCTTATACAACATTCTACCCCAAAAAGCAAGCAAAAACAGCCCGTTTACATGGACTGTTTTGAAATAGCATAATTACACTATGGACATATCATAGTATATTACCTATTTGTCATTAGTTTCTCTATATCAAACCAATGAAAACTATTCTCTTGTAAAAGTTTAATTAACTTCGCATTACGAATTTTTTTGAACGTAATAATTACTTTAAAGATTTTTTTATCTTTTTTTGACTCACAAAAATTATTAATTTTCTCAATTAGCCGACTATCAACTGCAGTTGGACTTAATTTAACCTCTCCAATCAACAAATTTTGTTTATCTTCACTATAAATATCAAATTCGCACGATTTATCCCAATAATTTTCAATTGCTTTTGGTTTATATGCAATTAGCCTTGATGATAAAATATTCTTTAATAGTAATCGTCTTGCCAATTTTTCAAAAATAATCCCTTGATAAATAGCAAATGTGCTTTCAAAATCATTGAAAACATCCTCTGTTTCCCCTAATTCAATTTGAGTAAAATTCTTATATACATATCTAAACCAGAATTGTAAAAATAAATCTTTTAGATAATACCTGCTATCACGACTATTTTTCTTGCCCTTTGATGTTCTTTTTTCCGTTAATTTATATTTTTTAATCAAAACTGATAGATATTTGCTTACTGTAGTGTTTGGAAGTTGCATAACATCCGAAATTTCGTTTAATTTTGTTTTACCAATGCTAAGACAGAAAAGAATATCAAAATATCTCTCATAATCTGTCCCAAATTCCTCAATTAGCAGATTTTCCCCTTCTTTATAGAGAGGTGAGTCTTTAGATAAAACGGTTTTTTCTAAAAGTTCTTTTGTTGAAACATTGAATAATTTAAATTTTTCTAAAATGTCATAGTACTTTGCAACTCCGTTGAATATGGAAAATAATTCAAAAATATCTTCAAGTTTCTTAACTTTATGATCTTCGCAAATTTTCACGACATCATTAAATTCAAAAGTTTTTAAGTTAATAAAATTATCAACTCTCCCAAAAAGCGGTTCCTTTTGCATAAAGATTTTTTCCATCATTGATTGAACGCTTCCAATAAAAAACAGATTCATTTTCGCTTTATTTTTATTTTCATCAATCTTTTTCTGTAAGATAGAGTAAACAGATGAATCAACATGATAAAAATTTTGAAACTCATCAAAAATCACAACTAATTTTTCCCTATTGCTCAAATCAAAAATTATATCAAAAAAGTCCTCCCAATTGGTAAGTTTGCTTATAATAATTCCCGATTGACTCCTTAAAATAGCTGTAAAATCATCTAATAAAATCTGCGAACTCTTTTTAGTAACATAGAAATAAAAGGCTTTCTTCTTTTCTATAAATTTTTTAACAAGTTCTGTCTTGCCAATTCTTCTCCTACCTATAATAACTTCCACGACTAAATTATCACTTGCGATTTTATAGTGATCTTCTAACGTTTTTAACTCATTTTTACGGTTATAAAATTTCTTCATGTTTAACTTAATATACCTATCAGTATTATACCACGCAGTATATTATTGTCAAATACACACTCAGCAGGCTTAGTTATGCTGTTTAATCAAAAAGAGTAACTCATCTTGTAAGTTACTCTTTCTTGTAATCCTTTGTATAATCTTA
>CAZEUY010000004.1:23779-26699 GCA_964515525.1 uncultured Candidatus Saccharibacteria bacterium | reverse complement strand
TGTAGGGGCGTGGCCTTGCGGCCGCCCTCGTACAATTTCACGAATGCCATTCAACAAAACAAAAAATAAAAAATGTCATATAATCCAGAAATTCATCATCGTAAATCAATGCGATTAAAAAAATACGATTATAGTATTTCAGGATCGTATTTCATTACAATATGTGTTGCAGATAGAATAAATTGTTTAGCGATGTTCATGAGAGATAATTTCATGGAAGAAGATTTGATATTATCAGATTTGGGCTGTCTCGTAAAAGAACAATGGTTAGCGATTCCAAACAGATACTCGAATGTAAAACTAGATGAATTTATTATCATGCCGAATCATTTTCACGGAATAATTACTGTAAACAATGGTTTATCAGAAAATCAAAAATTAGATGTTATAGAACAAGGGCGGCCACAAGGGCGCGCCCCTACATTATAATTAACTAAACTACGTATATACGCACGTATATACGTGCGTATATACGAAAAATAAAATATGAAAAAATATACACATAAACTTACAAAAACATCTAGTCATAGTTATTTTGTTATTGTTCCCAAAGAAATCGTAGAAAAATATGGATGGAGAGAGTCTCCTTTGTTCTTTTGCTAAAGAACTACGGCGGACCAAAGAAAACAGAAAATGACGATAGAGGACAAAGGACGCGGAAAAGTTGAATTAAGAGACTGGCGAAGCTGAAGAATGAATAATAAAATTGTCGGACTTTCCGCCTCGGCTTGATCGCCGATTCGAGACGGGTTGACTTTATAAACTTTTAGACTTTATGGACTTACCATGACCGACACACATGCACATTTGGATCATGAATTATTTAACCCTGACAGAGATGAGGTTATTAAACGGGCACTTGAAAATGGAATAAAAAAAATTATTACAGTAGGATGTGATTTACAAGAAATTAAAGAAGCAATCGCGTTGGCAGAAAAATATGAAAATATTTATGTAGCAATTGGTTTTCACCCCGACAACTGTAATACAGATAATTGTGTGGACACGGTGCACGGTACCTGCATTGCAGAAAAAATTGAAGAAATAAGAACATTAGCGAAACATACAAAAGTTGTTGCAATCGGTGAAATTGGGTTGGATTATTTTCGTGTGGAAGATAATAATGTAAAATCTGTTCAGTATAAATTATTTATTGCACAATTAAAACTGGCACAGGAATTAAATTTACCAGTAGTAATTCATTGTCGCGATGCCTATGATGATTTATTATCTATTTTGCAAAATAATAACAAAAAAGACTTGTCCCGTCGAATGACTGGGATAAAAGGCGTCATTCATTGTTTCTGTGGGACACGTGAACATGCGAAACAGCTTTTGGAAATGGGATTCCATATTTCATTTACAGGTAATATTACGTATTTCAAAAAAGATGATGCGGAACTTTTGCAAGTTGTCCGTGAAATTCCGCTAGAGCGTGTTATGATAGAAACTGATTGTCCATTCTTATCTCCCACGCCACATCGTGGTAAAAGAAATGAGCCGATGTTTGTAAAATATGTTGCAGAAAAAATAGCAAATGTGAAAGGGGTGAGTATTGATGAAGTGGAGAGGGTGACAGATGGGAATGCGGAAAAATTATTTAAAATAATGTAATAAGATACAAGAAACAAGATACAATAACCAAATAAATTCCAATAACCAATACCCAAAACGTCGTCGTATTTGATTATTGGAATTTGGTTATTTTTTGTATCTTGGTGATTGGTTATTGTATGTCTCTTGAAAAAAACTGAATTTTAGATTACAGTATATACATGGATAATCAAAATTACGAACCAAAGTCTGTTGAGCAAAAATGGCAGAAAGCGTGGGAGAAAAGCGGGATTTTTAATGCTGACGATACATCAGATAAAGAAAAATTTTATTGTCTTTCAATGTTCCCATATCCATCAGGGGCGGGAATCCATTTAGGACATGTGGAAAATTATGTTGGAGCGGATATTTATTCCCGTTTTCAAAAGATGCGGGGATTCAATGTATTTCAGCCGATTGGTTGGGATGCTTTTGGTTTACCAGCAGAGAATAATGCTATCAAAACTGGGATCCATCCAGATAAAAACACGCATGATAATATTAAAAATTTCACGAGACAGCTTAAGCAATTAGGTATTGCTTATGATTGGTCAAAAGAAATTGACACATCAAGCCCTGAATATTACAAGTGGACACAGTGGATGTTTCTGCAAATGTATAAAAATGGATTGGCGTATAAAAAAAAGGCAAAAGTAAATTGGTGTAATTCATGTCAGACCGTTCTTGCGAATGAACAGGCAGAGGGTGGAAAGTGTGAGAGATGTAAAAATTCAGTAATCCAAAAAGATTTGGATCAGTGGTTTTTTAAGATTACAGATTTTGTAGAAGACCAAAACGGAATAAAAGGATTAATAAATGGGCTTGATGATATTGATTGGCCAGAGTCAACAAAAATTGCACAGAAAAATTGGATTGGACGATCCGAAGGAGCAATAGTTAAGTTCAAAGTCAAAAGTCAAAAGTCCATAAAGTCCGATCCACCTTCGCTGAAGCTACGGACGGACAAGGTGAACGAATTAGAAGTTTTTACGACGAGGCCGGATACGCTTTTCGGGTGTACTTATATGGTTGTGTCGTCGGAACATGAAATTATTAAGAATCAAGAATTAGGAATTAAGAATTATGAAGACGTACAACAGTACGTGGAGAACTCAAAAAAGAAAAGTGAGATAGAGAGGACGGATATTTCTAAGGAAAAGACTGGGGTTGAGTTGAAGGGGATTAAGGCGATCAATCCTGTGAATGGCGAAGAGATTCCAATTTATGTTGCAGATTATGTCTTGTCTGGTTATGGCACTGGAGCAATTATGGCCGTTCCTGCGCATGATGAAAGAGATTATGAATTTGCGAAGAAATACAATATACC
>CAZEUY010000004.1:22488-23679 GCA_964515525.1 uncultured Candidatus Saccharibacteria bacterium | reverse complement strand
AAAGAAAAAATGATAGAATGGCTGGAAGAAAATAATTGTGGGGAGAGGAAAACAAATTATAGATTAAGAGACTGGTTGGTAAGTAGACAACGTTATTGGGGAGCGCCGATACCGATAATTTATTGCGAAAATTGCGGAGAAGTTCCAGTTCCAGAAGATCAGCTTCCGGTAAAATTGCCGACAGATGTTGATTTTAAGCCGACAGGCGAATCTCCGTTGGTGCGATCAAAAAGTTTCCATGATGTGAAATGTCCAAAATGTGGGAAACCAGCAAGAAGAGAATCAGATACGATGGATACTTTTGTATGCTCTTCTTGGTATTTTCTTCGTTTTATTGATCCGAAAAATGAAAAAGAATTTTCCTCAAAAGAAAAAATTGATAAATGGTTGCCAGTGGATACATATATAGGAGGAGCAGAACACGCAGTGTTGCATCTTTTGTATGCTAGATTTTTTACTAAAGTTCTGCAAAAATTTGGTCATGTGAATTTTAATGAGCCGTTTACTAAATTGCGTCATCAAGGAATTATTCTTGGAGAAGATGGAAACAAAATGTCTAAATCTTTGGGCAATGTTGTTGATCCCAATATAATAATAGACGAATTCGGGACAGATGTTTTAAGAATACATGTTATGTTTATGGGACCATTTGATGAGATGAAACCATGGAGTAGTAAGGGAATTATCGGGTTGAAAAGATTCTTGGATAAAATTCATAACTTGAAACTCATAACTCATAACATGGAACATACGACGATAGACAAATTGCAGAAATTGTTACATAAAACAATTAAGAAAGTGACGGAGGATATAGAAAACTTTAAGTTTAATACAGCAATTAGTTCAATGATGATTTTAGTTAATGCGATGGAAAGAGAAAAAGAAATTGATAAAAATGATTATGAAAAACTTCTCATTATGCTTGCGCCGTTTGCTCCACATATGGCAGAGGAATTATGGTCTTCCTACGCTACTTTGCGGGTAGCTTCGGAAGATAAATCCTCTGATAATGGGAAATCTATTTTTCATGAGGCATGGCCAAAATATAATCCAGAGCTTGTTAAAGATGATAAAATAAATTTGCCAATTCAGGTAAATGGCAAGATTCGTGATATAATAGAAGTGGATGTAGATATGAGCGAAGAGGGTATAAAAGCAGAAGCACTAAAATCTGATAAAGTTCAGAAGTGG
>CAZEUY010000004.1:21157-22388 GCA_964515525.1 uncultured Candidatus Saccharibacteria bacterium | reverse complement strand
TCAGCGTTTTAAAAAAAATAAAAATGAAAAAGATATTAAATAAAATTTTTGGCGGGTCGCAGAAGAGGGAGCTTTCTGAATTGTGTGCTTCAATGGCGATTAGGAGATTGGCGGTTTCAATGATCGCTATCTTTGAACCAATTTTTATTTATTCAATATTTAAATCTCTGAGGACAGTAGTTCTTTATTATGCCATTGTCTATCTTTTTTATATCTTTTTTCTTCCCCTCGGAGGAAAAATTGCTAGTAGATATGGCTTTGAACATGCAATTGCATACAGTGTGCCAATTATAATTGTATATTTTATTTTGTTGTTTAATATGGCGTATTTCCCATACCTGCTTTTTTATTCAGCAGCAATAATTTTGGCAGCATATAAATCACTTTTTTGGCCAGCATATTATACCAATCTTGCACATTATGGAGAAGGATCAAACAGAGGTGGGGAGGTTTCAGCGATTACAGCGATTGGATGTGTTGTGGGGATCGTAGGACCATTACTCGGAGGATTTATCATTGCCTCTTTTGGTTTTAAAGTTCTTTTTGTCATAGTAGCAATTTTGTTTTTCTGCTCAATTATTCCTCTCTTCACAACCATTGAAAAATTTGAGCCAAGACACTTGTCATATTGGAAAACATTTAGGAGAATTTTCAAACCGTATGCTTCTTATACAAGGAAAGATCAGATAGCATATTTGGGAAGGGCCGAAGAATTTTCTGTAATGGTACTTTGGCCGATGTTCATATTTTTTACTATCGGTAATTTTACTACCTTGGGAGCACTAACAACTGTATCGCTATTGTTATCTGCGATAATTACCCTCTATGTAGGAAAATTATCTAACTATAGAGAAACGAGTCAACCATTTTATAGATTTGCTGTTATTATTAACACCTTAGCTTGGTTTGCTAAATCTTTTCTAACATCTTTAGTGGGAATTTTTACGATGGATGCAATATCGCGTAATACATACAATTCAATCTGGGTTCCCACATCTGCGGAAGTCAATCGTAAAGGATCTCAACGTGGATATATTAAAAACGCTTTATTTTTTGAAATGAATTTAGCAATTGGAAAAACTATATTTGCACTGTTTTTAGTGCTATTATTATCATTTACACAAAGCTGGTTTATTTTATTCAGTGTGACAGGAGTGGTGGGATTGATGTATTTGAGTTTGCAGTTTATTACAACACATAACGTGTAACCTGTAACTCATAACCCAAAACT
>CAZEUY010000004.1:0-21057 GCA_964515525.1 uncultured Candidatus Saccharibacteria bacterium | reverse complement strand
AACTCATAACCCAAAACTTATAACCCAAAACTTACAACGAACGATAAATGTGCTGTAGGTTATAAGTTTTAGGTTATAAGTTATGAGTCGTTTATGAATTTTTTTCAATCAATTTTTCTAGGGGCTGTTCAGGGGATTACTGAATTTTTGCCCATATCATCATCTGCTCATCTGATTATTGTGAGGTGGCTTTTTTATTGGCAAGATCCGGGGATTGCATTTGATGTTGTTTTGCATTTTGGAACATTGATCGGCGTGGTTTGGTTTTTCTTTCCAAGATGGATTAATATATTCAAAGCAGTTTTTTATAGGAAATCTGATCAAGAAATAAAATTTAATCGTAAATTGTTTTGGATGATTATTGTTGCAACTATCCCAGCAGGTTTAGCTGGTTTTTTCTTTAATAATTTTATTGAATCCAGATTGCGATCTCCAATGGTCGTGGGAATAACAATGATTGCGTTTGGTATATTATTGTATATCGGCGATCGTTTCGTGAGTTATGAGTTTCAAGTTATGAGTTTCAAGAAGATCAGATGGTGGCGCAGTGTGGTGATTGGATTTTCACAGGCATTGGCATTGATACCGGGGGTTTCGCGGTCTGGAATTACAATGACGACCGGATTGTTTAGTGGGTTGGATAGAAAAACCGCAGCAGAATTTTCATTTCTGCTTGCAACTCCAATTATCTTTGGAGCAGGTGTGAAAGAAATACCGACCCTTATAGGGTCGGGTGGATTGAGTACATCTTTATTCTTAGGTTTTATATCATCGGCAATTTTTGGTTTCCTTGCTGTTAGATTTTTAATTAAACATTTGGAGAAGGGTAGTTACAAACCATTCGCATGGTATCGGGTGGCGGTGGGGATTTTGATTGTCGGGGTAATTATATTGTAGAACGTGCCACGGCACGTTCTACGCCACGGCACGTTCTATAAATAATGAAAAAATATAAAGACAAAAAACAATATAGATTAAAAGGATACGATTATTCACAAGGTGGATTTTATTTTATAACCATTTGTACAAATAATAGAGAATGTTTTTTTGGAAAAATTGTAAACGGTAAAATGAAATTGTCGGAAATTGGATTGATTGCAGATAAATTTTGGCAAGAAATCCCAGATCGTTTTCCGGTTATGAAAATAGATGAATATATTGTAATGCCAAATCATGTTCATGGAATTATTATCATCAATGCCGACCAACGTAGGAACGCGCCGTGGCGCGTTTCTACGTTGGGAATACAACCATTGATTAAAAATTCATTATCATCTGTCGTTAATCATTTTAAGGGAAACACAAAAAGGTATTGTAATAAAAATAATTTAGAATTTGTATGGCAACCTCGTTTTCATGATCACATTATTAGAGATGAAGGCGAATTATATAGAATTAGGCAATATATTGTTAATAACCCTTCAAAATGGGGATCGGATCGAAATAATTCAGTAGATTTGTTTATGTAATTAATTTATAATGAACATACTATGATATATTCAAAATAAAAAATCAATTAGTCACAAAACGTGACCAATTGATAATAATTAAAGGTGGTGAGAAGAAGATTGATATGAGTAAAAAGAAGGTGGATTATAGAATTTTAATCAAAACTGACAAACAATTTTTTAAGATTGGTCATGTGACAATAGAACTATTCAAAGGTGATTTTTATTATACTCCATCTCAGCAAAAAATTATTGATGATTTGAATAATTGTCGAGGTGAAATGATTGATCATATCGCCTGGCATGAAAATGGTCGCACACATACAAAAATGATAGATAAAAAATATTTTAATGTTGAATCAAGACAAAAAATTAAATCAATTGGTTATCAAGATATTGTTATAGAAAAAGTTAAAAATTATAAAAAATTGCCAATAAGAGATATGAAAAAATCGGATGTGGTACTAGACACTTATCAGTATGTGGGTCCAATAGAATTTCAATTAAGCATTGTATCTGGCAAATTAATTAATAAATATTATAACAAACAAGAGACTACTAAGATCAAACCTATCAATATATACGATGATGATATTTTTTTATCAAGACAAATAAAATGTTTAGGTTACAAATCTGGAAATGCAGATAAACTGTTACAATTTGTATTAAAGAAATGTTGTTCTCAATTTTCCTCTGAAAGACAACTTTTTATTCCTGGTGATTCTGAAATTACGAATATAACAGAATAAAAACAAAGAAAGTGCATCTGCACTAATTTGGTGGGCGAAAGAGGATTCGAACCTCCACGGGATTGCTCCCACATGAGTTTGAGTCATGCGTGTCTACCATTCCACCACTCGCCCGGTGTATCTTCTTTAATTTATCCTATAACACTGCTGATTGTCAATTGAATGCTAAATGTTGTATAATATAACATATGGCACACATCATATCATTAGTAAATCAAAAGGGTGGGGTTGGCAAAACAACTACCGCAGTTAATCTTGGGGCATTCCTTGCAGATTTAGGAAAATTTGTTTTGCTTTTAGATTTAGATCCGCAGGCTAATGCGACAAGTGGGATGGGAATAAATCCAAATACAGCAAATGGTCTTTATCAAATTTTATCAGAAAAAATAAATCCTAAGGATACTATCCAGAGAACTAATATGACAGGGTATGATATTATTCCATCATCATCTGCGTTGGCTGGAGCAAGAGTTGAATTATTAGATGTTGATGATAGAGAGTATGTTCTAAAAAACATATTAGCGGATGTGAGGACATTGTATGATTATGTAATTATTGATTGTCCACCGAGTTTAGATATTTTAACAGTAAATGGTTTAGCAGTTTCAGACAGTGTTATTATTCCTGTACAGTCAGAATATTATGCCTTAGAAGGGCTGGGGCAGCTTTTGGAAACGATGGAATTAGTGAAAGAAGGAATCAATCCATCCTTGGATATAATGGGGGCAGTCGTCACTTTATACGACAAGCGAAACAAACTTTGTAGAGAGGTGGCAAAAGAATTGAATAGAAATTTTCCGGGAAGAGTTTTTTCAAGCATGATCCCGCGCTGTGTCAATTTGGCGGAAGCGCCAAGTTTTAGACAAACGATTTTAGAATTTAATCATCGTTCAAAGGGTGCAAAAGCATACAGATCATTAGCGCAGGAAATAATTGATTTCGAAAAACAAAAGTTTAGTATTTAAGAAATCACGTATTTCGTTTTTAGCGTTTCGTATATTGTGTTTAGTATTTCGTTTTTAGAATTTAGTATTTAAAAAATTATGCCAAAAATAAAATCTGGGCTGGGGGCAGGGCTTAACTCTCTTATCCCAAAGCGAAAAGTAAAATTAGAAGAAAATTCAATTGGAGGAGAAAATACTTCCAAAGATTTTAAGGAGCCAGTTTTGGAAATTGATGTTTCAAAAATTGTTCCAAACCCACATCAGCCAAGAGTTAGATTTGAGCAAGTGGCATTGCAAGAACTTGCAGATTCAATTAAAGAGCAGGGAGTGTTGCAACCGATACTTGTTACGATAAAGGGGTCTGCCTACGCTGAAGCTTCGGCAGGTAAACAGTACGAATTAGTCGCTGGAGAAAGACGTTTGCGAGGAGCAAAATTAGCGGGTCTTAAAAAAATTCCAGCGATAGTGAAAGCATATTCAGAAGAAAGAAAGGTGGAAGTTGCCTTAATTGAAAATGTTCAGAGAGAAAATCTGAACATTATAGAAGAAGCGAAAGTATATTTGAATTTGCGAGATGACTTTGATTTATCTCTTCCAGAGATTTCTGACAATGTAGGGAAGAGCCCAGAGTATGTTTCTGTGGCAATGAAGATGTTAGAACTTCCTGCGGAAGTTCAAAAGTTGATTGCCGATCGCACAATTTCCAGAAATCACGGAATTTTAATTCTCAAACTTGGGGATGTTGAGAAAATGATTTTATTGGCAAAAAAAATTATAGATGAAAAACTTACAATACCTGAAACGGAAGCAATTATAGCGACTAAGTTTCCAAAGAAAAATATCAGAGATAATAGAGGCAGATCTAGAAATATAGATCAGGAGTTGGTAAAAATAGAGGATCAATTGACAAATAGTTTGAGTACAAAAGTTAAATTATCCGGGTCAGTTGATAAGGGGAGTATGACATTAATGTTTTTTAGTAAAGATGAATTGGAGAAGTTGTTGAAGCGACTTGAGGATTAATTTAATAGGTAAAAAGAATAATATGTCCAATAAAAAAAGCAATAAACAAATCACAATTTTTGAAGGTCAAAAAATTCGTCGGATTTGGAATGAAGAAAAAGAACTTTGGTATTTTTCTGTAATTGATATTATTGCAGTTTTAACTGACCAAAATGATTTTAAAAAAGCAAAAACATATTGGACAACACTTAAAAACCGCTTAAAAAATGAAGGAAGTCAGTTGGTCATAAATTGTGACCAACTGAGATTACAATCTGCTGATGGTAAATTTTACAAAACCGATGTAGCAGATGTAGAAACACTATTACGTCTCATTCAATCAGTCCCTAGTCCAAAAGCAGAACCATTCAAATTATGGCTTGTTAAAGTAGGGTATGAAAGAATGCAAGAAATGGTTGATCCAGAAAAAGCATTTAAGGACTAGAAGAAAATAAAATACCAGCGAAGAAATGATGCAGATCTATCTTTTCTGATACTTACTGATACAATCTGATGTAGGGAATATATCAGATTATTGCCGATGTCGTCAGCTAAATTGATGCTGTAAAAAATACAGACAGTTTTCTAAATCAACAATAACTGATTTACAACTACCCCACCCACTCTATCTGTATAAGTTTTCTTGAATCTCTGCCTCTTAAATTGGGGCAGTTTTTCTTGTGGATGTTGATGCTTCCAGACTTGGAAACATAGCCAATATTATCAGAACTATTATTGGGATTACAACATCGAGCAATTTTAATAGATAAGCCAGTTTGCCCATGGATGGTAATAACTGGTCCAGAAGGATTCTCAAGAAGTTCATTAACTTGCCCCTCCTTATTCTTTTTCCTGATAACTTTAGTGATAGATTTTTGGATGTTTTTAATATCTGCTGTTGGCAAAACTTCTCCCATCTTTCTCAATGCGCTTCTAATTTTATGCTTTGCCTCATTTGTTTGGATAATATCAAGCCAGTTTCTTTTAGGGAATGAATTCTCTTTGGTAAGTATTTTTATTATTTCTCCACTTTTCAGTTGATAATTGAGTGGGACAATTTTTTGATCTATTACTGCTCCTGTGCAATGGCATCCAACGTCAGAATGAATTTTGAAAGCAAAGTCTAACGGTGTTGCTCCTTCTGGTAAATCTATAACTTCACCACGAGGAGTAAGAACAAAGATCCTGTCATTGAAAAAATCAAATTTTATATTTTTTAGAAAATCGTTAATGTCGGATTCCTCTTTTTGCATATTAACAAGTTGAGCAGTCCATGAAACATCTCTTTTCTGGTATTGTTTATGATTTTTACTATCATCATATTTCCAGTGAGCAGCAATCCCAGATTCGGCTTCATCGTGCATCTCGGGCGTTCTAATTTGAATTTCTAGGATCACTTGTTCAGGACCAAAAACGGTAGTATGCAAAGATTGATAACCATTAGTTTTTGGCATGGCAATGTAATCCTTGATTTTATTAGGCAAAGGTTTCCAGATATTATGAATTATTCCTAGGGCACCGTAGCAATCTTTAATTTCTGGAACAAGGATCCGTATTGCGATGATGTCATAAATTAAGCTGGCATCTCCATGATATTTTTTGAGCTTTTTGAAAAAACTATAAATATGTTTTACTCGTCCTTGCAATTCTATAATTTTAATACTGTTGCCTGCAAGTTGTTGTTTAATAACTTTTGATGCTTTCATTACATATTGTAAATGAGCTTCTTTTTTGCTGTTGTAAATTGCTGTAATTTTTTTGCATGCTTCTGGATACGCTATTGGGAAAGATCTGCTTTCTAATTCTCCCTTAATATGTCCCATACCAAGTCGGTTTGCTATTGGAGCATAAATTTCCAAGGTTTCTTTGGCGATGCGTGATTGTTTAGCGATGGGGAGAGAGTGTATTGTTTCAATGTTGTGACTTCTGTCCGCAAGTTTAATCAATGCGACACGAATATCGTTATTCATTGCTAAAAAGAACTTTTTCAAATTTTCCGCATGTCTTTCTAATCCTTGGTATTTAGCTTTTCCTAATTTAGAAACTCCTGCGACAAGTCTGGCGACCTCTTGTCCGAATTCTTTTTGTATCTGTTCAATAGTGACAGGAGTATCATCTACCACATCATGCAACAACGCGGAAACGATAGTTTCCGCGTCAGTTCTTAGATTGGCTAATTTAACTGCTGTCATACAGGGGTGAATAAAGTAATCTTCCCCACTTTCTCGTTTTTGTCCAGAATGAGCGGATTTAGAAAATTCATAAGCGCGAGAAATTAAAGCAGATTCCCGTTTATCGCGATTTTCAATCAATTTGGATAGTGTATTATCCATTGATGTTATTATACTCGGATTTTTTTAGATGTAAAATCGTTTTTTGGTTTTTGTGTAAAGTGTGATATAATGACCTTAGATTAATATATAAAGAGAATTTTATGGAAAATAAATTATTTGAACAAGTTGATATAGAAAAAATAGCAAATGAGGGGGAGAAGATATATGAAAATATAAAATCAGATTATGATCCCAAGTAAAAAGGGAAATTTTTAGCTATTGAAATAGATAGTCAAGATGTTTTTTTGGGAAATTCTAGTTCTGAAGCGTTGCAATTAGCCAAACAAAAATATCCTGATAAGGTTTTCTATGTTGTTAAGATAGGATATGATTCTATTGAAACAATGGCGAAGAGTATACTAGAGGGGAAATAAACATGGTTTTAGGGAAAATTGTTGAAAACACACCGTTTGTAAAAGTTACTGTAGGATATGGAACATCAGTCCAAAAACCAGTTGCAATTTTAGATACTGGATTTACTGGAGACTTGCAAGTCTCCCCGACAATAGCAGATCAGTTAGAACTTGAACCAATAGGGGTGGCACGAGCGAAAGTAGCTGGAGGTCAATCTATTAAAGTTATGTCAGCTATGGCTGTTGCTAAAATGGAAGAAGAAACTCGTGTTATTGAAGTATTAATATCAGAAGGAATGCCGATGATTGGGATGAGTTTTTTATCAAAGTTTGGATATGAAGCAAGAATAAATTATAAAAATAAAAAAGTCGTTTTAGAAATGGTCTAAAAAATTATTATAAAAATCTCCGAGATATCTCGGAGATTTTTCATGAACATACCATCTGGATATTCTCTGTGTTGGTTGATGTTTAATTCTAAAAGGAGTAGAATAAAAGAGATAAAGCTGTCTTATCTATAGAATAATATTAATATGTAGAATATATTTTGGAGATTTCCAATTGAAAACGTAAGGGATGTGCTCGGTTTAATCGCTGACGTTGTTGGTGTTTTGGGAATTGCTTGGGGTGGGACGAAAATTTATAAAAAGATTAATATTATTTCCAGTAAATCATATACGTTACTTGTTAATCAGAATGAAAGTGTTGGAAACTTTCCTAATAATAGTGGATCAGTCGAAAATGTTAAAATCAGTAACGAAATAAATATAAATATTGCCAAAGAATAATCTTTAATTAAAAAAATATGCATAAAAAAAATTTAAGTCGCGAAGAAACAGATTTGAAAATAGGGACTATAGGTTTTTGGGTTCAAAAAAATGAATTAAATTGGAATAATAACGAAGCAGTAGTATTAGTTAATATTATAAAAAGCGACGGTAGTTTGTTTATCGTGAAAGATAGTGATAATAAATTAAAATGTTTTCATGTGATTTTAGGTAAAGGAAGAACCGATATTGAAACGGATGTTTCTGCTTTTGACAAAAACAAAGCATACATGATAGTAATTACATGGGATACAACAGAATCTAAAAAATTATCTCTTTATATAGATGATAAAGAAGTTGTCTCTAAAAATATTGTGTATTGATATATTAGGTTACGGTAGGGGCGTGATCTTCTTATGAGAGTGCGACAAAAAAACTTGATACTAAAATGTCATCAAGTTTTTTTGTATTGTATTCGTGATCCGTGAGCATCAGTCCTACATCCGCCGTGCCTTGCCGTAGCTATCAGCGAAGGCAGGTGAAAATCTGTCATTAACCACACTCCTTATTACTACAAACAATTTCCTCACCATTTTTCTTTGTCACTTTCGTCACCATCATACTTCCGCATTTCGGACATTTATCTCCAGTCGGTTTATTCCACAATGCAAACTTACAGTCCGGGTATCCAGCACATCCGTAAAATATTTTTCCTCGGCGGGAACGTTTTTCTACGATGTCGCTTCCGCAATCAGGACATTTTACTCCAACAGGAACTGGATCAGATTTTTTTGTCCCATCTTTATCTATGTTCTTAATATTTTTACAATCTGGATATGCAGAACATGCTAAAAATTTTCCATAACGACCTGTTTTAATAACCATTTTTGCTCCACACTTGTCGCAAACTTCGTCTGTTTCTTCTGGCTTTTCTGGTTTCCCATCAGACCCAATTTGCTTCGTATTTTTACATTCAGGATAATTACTACATGCCATAAACTTTCCAAATCTTCCTAACTTTATCACCATCGGTGCTCCGCATTTTTCACAAATTTCATCTGTGGATTCTTCAACAATATCTTTCTTGTTAACTTCCTTATCTTTTACTTTTAAGTTTTCGGCAAATGGTTCATAAAATTCTCTAATAATTGGAACCCATTTCTTCTTTCCTTCTGCAACATCATCAAGATCCTCTTCCATTTTTGCAGTAAATTTGTAATCAACAATTTCAAAAAAATGTTCAACCAAAACATCATTAACTACTTTTCCCATTTCAGTAGGGAATAATTTTTTGTTCTCATCTTTTTCCACATACTTCCTTGTGATAATAGTGTTAATTGTAGGAGCATAGGTGGATGGGCGACCGATGCCATATTCTTCCATGATTTTTACCAAGGCTGCTTCTGAATAACGAGCTGGTGGTTGGGTAAAATGTTGTTCTGGTTTGAGCTCCTTAAAATTCAAATCTTGTTTTTCTTTAAGGGCAGGAAGAATTGCGTTTTCCATTTTAGTTGGATAAACTTTCAAAAATCCATCAAACTTTATCGTTGATCCATTCGCGCGGAATGTATAATCTTTTGCTACAATATCAATTGATGTAGAATCGATTAGCGCAGGATTCATCTGACAAGCAATTGCGCGTTGCCAGATAAGTTCATAAATTCTAGCTTGTTTGTCATCAAGGGATTTAATTGATCCGGGAGTTTTAGATGGGTCAGTAGGCCTAATAGCTTCATGTGCTTCCTGTGCTCCTTTGGATTTAGTTTTATAAAAATTTGCAGATTCTGGAAGATACTCTTTTCCGATTGACGAAGAGATATACTTTCTCATATTTTCAACAGCTTCTCCTGCAAGATTCAGAGAGTCAGTCCTCATGTAAGTAATGTGACCACTTTCATAAAGGCGTTGTGCGAGCATCATAGTTTGCTTTGCAGAATATCCCAGACGATTATTCCCAGCTTGTTGGAGTGTGCTAGTCGTAAATGGAGGAAGTGGTCTTTTTTGTGTTTCTTTTTTAAGAATTGATTCAACTTTGTAATCAGCACCTTTTAGATCAGCAACAATTTTATCAGATGCTTTTTTATTACCGATTGCAAGTTTTCCAAGAGATTTTCCGTCCTGTTTTGCTAACTTTGCTTCAAAATCTGGGTTATCTTTGAATAGCGCATTGATTGTCCAATACTCATCTTCTTTGAAAGCTTCACGTTCACGTTCTCTCTCAACGATAAGTCGAACTGCAACAGATTGCACTCGTCCAGCAGATAATCCCTTCGCAACTTTTTTCCATAAAAATGGAGACAACTTATACCCAACCAAACGATCTAATATTCTACGCGCTTGTTGGGCATTGACCAAATCAATATCAATATCTCGTGGATTTTTCAAAGCGTTTTCAATCGCTTTTTTTGTGATCTCATGAAAAACAATACGAACATATTTATCTTTTTTAATTTTCAGAGCATGCATCAAATGCCATGAAATAGCTGCTCCCTCACGGTCTTCATCAGATGCGAGAATAACTAATTCTGCTTTTGGTAAATACTTTTTAATTTCAGACAGAGATTTCTTGCCATTAACTGTAATTTCATATGTTGGCTCAAAATCGTGTTCAACGTCAACTCCAAGAGTTTTTGTCGGCAAATCTCGCACATGTCCAAAAGAAGAAAGAACTTTGTATTCCCCTGAAAGAAATTTAGAAATTGTTTTCGCTTTAGTAGGCGACTCTACGATTATTAACTTCATATGACGAGAATTAAGAATTAAGAATTAAGAATTAAGCCAATCACGTTACATTATTTATTCAGAATTCTTAATACTCTATTCTTAATACTCTATTGCTAACAGATTTTATATTATTTTCTGTTACATGTTTTATTTTATGTATTATGATATTACGAAGGTCATTCCTCCCATATTTCTTACTTTGCCTTTCATTTCCATTAATGTCAATGTTGCGGTGATTTCAGATGTGCTTAAATTGGCTTTCTCTGCGAGTTTATCAATGTGGATAGGTTCTTTTGAAAGATGGTCAAGAATAATTTTTTCTTCAGGGCTTTCTGGCACGACCTTTCTATTCTTAATAAAATCTGTTGCTAATGTCAAATTTAATTCTTCAAGGACTTCACGGGCGGATGTGATAAGTCGTGCTCCAGATTTAATTAAATTGTTAGTGCCAACAGAACTTTCTGAAAAGATTGATCCAGGGACTGCAAAAATTTCCTTATTTTGTTCCAAAGCATGTTTAGCAGTAATGAGCGCCCCGCTTCCTTCGGTGGCTTCTACGACGATTACTCCAACTGATATTCCGCTTATAATTCTATTTCTTGCAGGAAAATGATGGCGAAGTGGAGGAATGCCAATAGGGTATTCACTAATCACTGCTCCAGAGAGTGCAATTTCTTCAGACAGTTTTCTATTTGCTGGCGGGTAGATGTTCGGCGTATCTAAACCATTCCCCAAAACTGCGATGGTTTCTTTTCCTGCTTTCAAACTTTCCATGTGTGCGATGGTATCTATTCCTGTTGCCATTCCGCTTACAATGGTGAGCCCCGCCTCTGTCAAATTTCTGGCGAGTGTTTGCGCGACTTGTTTCCCATATGATGTCACTTTGCGTGAACCAACAATTGCTATATTGATATTTTCCACTTTGAGCCGACCTTTAATATAGAGAGCAAAAGGAGGATTGTAAGTTTCTTTCAATAACGGGGGATATTCTATATCATCAACTGAAATGATCCGAATTCCAAGTTGTTCCAATTTTTGAAATTCTGTTTCTGGATCAATCCTATCGCGTTGGAGAATGATTGATTCAATAGCAGATTTTTCTAACCCAGCTTGCTTAAAATCTGTCCAACTCGCTTTCCATGCAGTTTCAGGATCTCCGAAAAAGTTCATCAATTTTTTCATTCTTGCTGGTCCAATTTTTTCAACCAACCCAAACGCGTTATAGAAAATGTTTTGTTTCATGACAGCATTATTTTATTTTTGTTTTAATAATTTCTTTTGCTTTTTCAAAAGCGTCTTCAATTTTATCCAATTCTTGTATGTTAAATCTTGATAGAACGAACTTTTCAAGTTTAACCGCCGTCTTGTCCGCCGTCTTGTCCACCATAGCTCCCGCAGGAGCGACGGTGGAAGCGAAGGAGGTTAGCGACCGTGGGTCAGGTTTTATCCCCATTCTAATTCTATTAAATTTTTTTGTTCCCAGTTCTCTAATAACCGATTCCACACCATTATGGCCAGCAGATCTAGAATCAAAACTTTCTTTAATCATTCCCAACTGAACATCAAAATCATCGTGAATGATCCAAATATTTTCTGGGGATATTTTGTAATAATTCGCAATAGTCTTAACTGGCCATCCCGAATCATTCATATATGATAAACTTTGTGCTAGCCAAAAATCAGAATTACCTTGTCCAATAGATGCTCCAAATTTTGGCTTCATCTGTAGTTCAATATCTAACTCATCTGCCAACTGTTGAATAAGATCTGTCCCAACATTATGGCGAGTGCCTGTATATTGCTCATCAGGATTTCCTATGCCTATAAAAAGTTTTTTATTATTATCCATACTATTCTTCTAAGAAATTTTTTACTCTCTCTCTTATTGTCTCAAATGTAGCGTCTTTAGGCAAGAGAACCATGGCAATTCCATTATTTGTTTTTATTCGTGCATTTTTAAGTTCCCCGTTAGGTTTACTTGAAATTGTAAAAGTAGAAATTGCAAGATCTTGAGATGCCTTAAAAGTATCTAAAAGTTTTAATGTCTCCATCGTCCCAATATCGGTCTCTATATTTTTTCTGGCATAATTCCACATGTTGAAATATTTTAGGAACCCATCTATTCTCCCTGTGGCAGGGGCACTAACTTTTTCCCATATTGCGGAAATTACTTTTTGTTGTCTATCAATACGATCAAAATCTCCCCAATAAGAATGTCTTGAGCGGACAATTTTTAAGGCAGTGCTTCCATTGATGTGGTTTTCTCCCGCAGGTATGTAAAAATATTCATGATCCCCAATTTCGTTAGCCGGGAAAGAAGTGTCTGACACTGGTTCTTCAAAGAACAAATCAATCCCTCCTAATTCGTCTATCAAATCTTTGAAATCAGAGAAGTCAAAGGATGCGTAGTAATGAATATCAATTCCTGAAATCTGTTTAATAGTTTCTTCTAAATAGGTAATTCCAGACTTTCCTTCTAAATCTTTTTTGTTTTTTATTGCATTTATTCGTGTGAAATAATTTCTTTCAGGCATCTTTATATACAAGTCGCGGGGGATAGAGATAAGTTTAAGTTTATTTTGCAGGGGGCTAAAACTTGCAACCATAATAGTATCAGTCAATTCTCCTGATTCATGATTTTCTCCCCCTCTCCCCAAGAGTAAAAAGTTTATTCTATTCTGCCCATCATTTTTTAATTTTTCTGTCCAAGAAAGGTCAATTTCATGTTGGCGATTTTCTGCCAAAAGATTCTCCTGTGTAGCATTCATCTCTGCTATATTTGTAGATAAAACATTTGCTGTAATTTCTGGTTTTGGTCTGAATAAAATTAATCCTGATAGGAAAACTAATATTCCCGCGATAAAGAGAAATGCAATTGCGCCAATTCGTTTAAGTGTGTCTAACATATTGTTTGTAAGAATATTTACCGTCTACCGTTTTTTATTATTTCAATTGATTATATCTGATTATATCAAGAAAATGACAGTTGCTCAAGGTAACTGTTCTTTATTTTTAGTTGTGATTTAATTCACAATTTAAATTAATAACGGTAGAGACGTTGCAATACAACGTCTCTACCGTTGGGTATATCGTGAATCACTAAAAAGATGTATTTCATGCTATAATAAAAAAGTAAATAATTAAAATAAAAATAAAAAGAACAAAATTAATATATAATGAGACATAAAAACATGACAAATGAAATTGTTAATTCGTTAAATAAAGATTTTGAGAGTATTAAAAAAATAGATGAAGACGGTATAGAATATTGGGAAGCAAGAGAGCTAATGCCAATATTAGGTTATTCAAAATGGCAGAATGCAGAGGAGGTAATAGCTAGGGCAGCAAGAGCATGTATTAACAGCGGACAGGCTGTGGATAACCATTTTACTGACGTCAGTAAAATGGTAGAAATTGGCTTAAATGCGGTAAGAAAAGTTAAAGACTGGAAATTGGATAGATATGCCTGTTATCTAATTGCTCAAAATGGTGATCCAAAAAAGACTGAAATTGCTTTGGCACAAACATATTTTGCTGTCCAAACACGTAAACAAGAAATGTTTGCTCAAATGGCAGAGAATGATAAAAGGATTTTCATTAGGGGAGAAGTAACAGATGAAAACAAGAAATTATTTAGTACTGCCAAGCGAGCAGGTGTTACTAAATTCGGATCTTTTAACAATGCTGGTTATCGTGGTTTATACGGTATGTCATTAAAAGAAGTTGAAGCTAAAAAGGATATTAAAAAAGGCGAACTTTTGGATCGAGCAGGAACGACTGAATTGGCTGCGAATTTATTTAGGATTACGCAAACTGATGAAAAAATTAGCAAGGAGAACATAAAAGGGGACGATCAAGCGTCTAGAACTCATTTTATGGTTGGCGGTAAAGTTCGGGACGATTAAGGATATTGGTGGGACTACTCCTGAAAATTTGTCACCAGAAAAACATATTAAAGAACTAAAGAAAGAGAAAAAGAAGCTCCTGAAAAATAGATGAAGAGATTAAAAAACTTTTTGAAAAAAGGGATAAATAATATGTCTTAAATTTCAATTATTAAAAAATCCGAGTTAACTCGGAGGTTTTTTAAATTTACAAATGAAATAGGGTTACCCACTTGGATAACCCTATACAACGATCTACTGATTATATTAATTATTTTGACGCTGTCAAAACAATATTTCGCTCAACTCTGTCAATAGTTCGAACATTCCGACAAGAACAGTTTCCCATTCTCTTTATTTAACTTTTGATAAATCGCCTTAAAAAGTTTGATTTTATCTTTCCATTTGAAATTATGAACTGTCCAAGCGGAAGTAATCGCATCGTAAGTATGGTTACACTCTCGCAAGAAGGTCAGGGCATCCTTGCAAATAAAATTGATATTTCGATGCGTGGAATATCGATAGAGATTTTTTCGTGTAATTTTTATCATTTTAGGAGAAATATCCAAAACATCTAACAAACAATTTTTTTCACGATAATATCTCCTCATAATCGTGTGGATTGTTTTGTATTTACACCATGTAAATACAAAACAATCCTGTTAATAAAATTTTCAAATAACTGGAATAACTGTAAAAATGGGGCTTAATCTAAATTATTCCTTTTGTCAATAGTTGTCTGAAAATTTTAATTGAGAAAATCGTAAATAAAAGACATGTATTAGGTATCTGTCAAGGGTTGAAATGTATCAAAATTTATGGTAAAATGACATTAGTATGGATAAACAAACACAAAATACACAATTAAACCAGTCTTGTTGCGGTGGTTTTTTAAGTTTAACGATTGATCTGATAAAAATCGTGATAGGAGCATTGGTAATAGTATTCCTAGTTCGGCATTTCCTTGTCCAACCATTCTTCGTCAAAGGAAGAAGTATGGAGCCAAGCTTTATGGATGGGGACTATTTGATAACAAACGAATTTGATTACAAATTCAACATCCACCCACCGGAAAGAGGAGATGTCATTATATTCAAATATCCGAAAGATGAAACCAAGTATTTTATCAAAAGAATTATAGGACTTCCCAACGAAACTGTTAAAATTAGTAATGGGAATATAGTGATCTTCAATGAAGAATTTCCAGAAGGTTTTAGATTAACAGAAAGCTATATTGCGGACAGTGTTCTGACCTCGGGGAGTATCAATGTGACATTAGGAGGAGAAGAATACTATGTTCTAGGAGATCGGAGATTTGAAAGTTCTGACTCAAGACAGTGGGGACCACTTGACAAGAAATACATCATCGGTAGAGCATGGACAAGAATCTGGCCATGGGATACGATGGGGGTTATTGATCAACCTGTGTACTGATAACGAAAATTTCAAATTTAGTAGTGAGATTAAAGTGAACTTAATTATAATTATATGGATACTATCAAAAAAGAGCTAGAAGTTCAGAAAACTTCTAAATCTTCCAAACAATTCTCTGCTCCAAGGGGGATGAAGGATGTGTTGCCGGGAGAAAATCGTTATTGGACTCATATAAGAAATACTGTCCATAAGTTTGCAAGTACTTTTGGATTTTCTTTAATTCAAACTCCGATTCTGGAAGATGCAGGGCTTTTTGAGAGAAGTAGCGGAATTGCATCGGATGTTGTCCGAAAGGAAATGTATATTTTGCCTGCAAAAGGTGGACAGAAATTAGCATTAAGACCAGAAGGAACAGCAGGAATAGCAAGAGCATATATAGAGAACGGGATGTCTAATTTATCTCAGCCAGTTAAGCTATATTATGAGGGTCAAATGTTTCGTTACGAAAGACCTCAAGCAGGGAGAAGAAGACAACATTCTCAATTCGGGTTTGAAGTTTTCGGTAGTGATGATGCTGTGATAGATGCACAATTAATTTATTTAGCTTGGAAAATTTTCTATAAATTAGGAATTAAAAATATCTCTATACATGTAAACAGTATTGGATGTAGTGAATGTAGAAAAGGATACAGAAGTGCTTTATTGAATTTTTTGAAAAGTCGCAAAGCCAGACTATGTAAAGATTGCATAGAGAGAATAGCTTTGAATCCATTAAGAGTTCTTGATTGCAAAAATGATGATTGTAAAGAAGTTATTGCTGATGCTCCGCAAATTGTAGATCATCTTTGTAAAGAATGTCATGATCACTTGATGCTTGTTCTAGAATTTTTAGATGAGTTAGATGTTCCATATTTTCTAAACCCAAAGCTTGTGCGTGGCTTGGATTATTACACAAAAACTGTTTTTGAAATTTGTTCAGACGATGAAGAATTTAAAGATTCGCACGTTCAATTTGGAGGAGGCGGACGTTATGATAATTTAGTGAAAGATTTGGGTGGAGGAGAAATTCCTGCAGCAGGGTTTGGGATGGGGATAGAAAGAATGATTATGCTGATGAAACATCGTGGGGTTAAAGTTCCTGAGAGGAAAAAAGCGAAGGTTTTTCTTGTAGCGTTAGGAACCATCGGAAGAAAAAAAGGATTGAAATTATTTGAAAGTTTAACCAACGTTGGAATTTTTGTTAAAGAATCGTTTGCCAAGGGGAGTCTGAAATCGCAATTAAAGGCTGCTGACAAAGAAGGGTCATTACTATCAATAATTATCGGGCAGAAAGAAGCAATTGATAATGTTGTTATCATGCGAGATATGGTTAGTGGAGCGCAGGAAATGATTGGAGAAGAAAAGATTTTTACAAGAGTAAAGAAGATGTTAAAGAACATTTGACGGATTATACCGCCAAATGGTATTCTTAAGAAAATGCCTTAATCATAAGGTAGAAAGAGAGGTGATTTTAGTGGTAGAAGTAAGAAAAAGAGAAAAAGAAAGCTCGGAAGGGCTATTAAGAAGATTTTCTAGAAAAGTTCAGCAAAGCGGACTTCTACTTAAAGCACGAAAAGTTCGATTTAGAGAACCAGAAAAAAATGGAACTCAACTTAGAAAAGATGCTTTAAGAAGACTTGAAATTCAAAAAGAACGTGATTTTTTGCGGAAAACGGGTAAGTTAGTTTAAGAGTCCTTAAAGTCGAAAGTCTATAAAGTCCGTCGGAATAACGCCGTACTTTTGACTGTATAACTTTTTAACTTTTAACTCTATGTTTATGGATATTATACAAACAATCAAACAAGATTTAATAGGGGCGATGAAGAGTAAGGATACTGAAAAAGTTGCTACTTTGAGGATGCTTCAATCGGCGATTAAAAATAAAGAGATTGATATGAACAGGCAAGAAATGTCTGATGAAGTCATTATTGAAGTAATTGCTAAACAGGCGAAGCAGAGGAAAGAAGCTATTAATGAATACGAAAAAGGTGGAAGAGCAGAACTTGCAGAAAAAGAAAAAGGGGAATTAGTTGTTCTAGAAAAATATTTACCTGCGCAAATTTCGGACGAAGAAATTACAACTGTCGTTAAAACTGTCATAGAAGAAATGTCTGCTGAAAAAGGTGATTTCGGAAAAGTGATGGGAACGGTTGCTAAACAGCTGAAAGGTAAAGCGGATGGAGGAAGAATACGAGAGATAGTGGAAAGTCTGTTGCAATAACTAACAAGTAAATTAAAAATTAAAAATGACAAATTAAAAAGGAATGTCAAAACTCAAATTAAAAAGATATATCGTTGTATTTGATATTTTCACCCCGCAGGATGATCAGCTCGCGGGCTGAGATATTTTTTCCGCCCGATACGAATATATTCGTCCGATGCGGATCAGCCTCGGGCTGAAATTCCCTTGGAATTTGATATTTGGATTTTGAAATTTATGCTACAGCTATCGCTCAAGACAATAAAATAAAATAAAAATTATGAATACACATGTAGGTCTTTCTGGGCAGATTCTTCCAGATGATATGAAAGACGAAAAAAACGATACAAATAATTCTCCGGAAATTGATCCAAAATGGTTAAAAATTATTGGAGCTATGATTGCGGTTATAATCATAGGCGTGGTAGCATTTGTTGTTGCGATAAAAATTTACAATAATGTAAAAAATACTAATAATGACAAAGTTTCAGATACTCAAGTGACAATGGGAGAGGTTTCAACTATTGGTATGGCGAATGGACAGGCATTAGTAATCCTTGATGGGAAAAGTACATCTAGATTTACTCCATTTTCTCTTACTGGGCTAAAAGATGGTGAACACTCAATATGGCTTTCAAGTGAAAAAGGTGACTGGCAAGCGGATATCAACATCAAGAACAAGAGCGTAGAAAGTATCAATGCAATAATAGGCAGCCAGAGTGATAATAGTGCTAAAGAATACGGAGAGATATTAATATCATCTAACCCAATTGGAGCGAGTATCTTTTTTGACGATGAGCGGTTGGATGAAGTGACTCCATCGCGGATTGAAAATTTATCTCCGGGAAATCACAAAATATCTTTGCAACTGGAAGGATATTCTCCATGGGGAGAGGAACTAACTGTTGCAAGCGGGACAACGAAAAGTTTCTCAGCAATTTTAGAAACGATGAAATATCTCAATAAGGATGATGAAGAGATGAATATCATTTCAGAGTTTACTCGTATCAATTCTGGATGGAGGAAATTTGAAAATCTTACTTACGATATAGAGGGAGAGATTCCTAAAGATTGGGGTATGAAAGAATTAGATAGCGGTGACCTGATGTTGCTTTATCCAGAAGTGGGAAATAAAGCGGAGTATCAAGATACAGAATTTCTAATTGTTTTTGATGATGATCAGGAAGATAATGAGCCAGTTATGACAATCAACATTACTAGTTTGAGTGAAGATCAACTAATTGAAAACATGATTAACTTTTACGGAGATCAGATTGAGATAGATAATTCTGTCGGTGAAGAAATTGCAGAAGAAGATAATTTTGTAAATGGACAAATAGAAGAGAGTCAGTTTACGATAATAACTGGGGCAGATGATTCATATAATTTTCTAATATCGTATAAAGTGGACGAAGATATTTTTGAAAAATTCATGAACGCATTTCAAATTTTAGAAAACGGAGAGGTTTTAGCAAATCTGTAAATTAGCTTAAAGCATGAACAAGATTGATATAAATAATCAGACTGAGATGAAAATTGATCAGCCATCTGTGAAAAAGATTGTGCGTTCTGTTCTAAAAGAAAAAGAAATTAATGACAGTAATGTAAGCATAGCTTTTGTAGGAAAACAGAACATTAGAGAGCTAAATAAAAAATATAGAAAGCAGGACAAAGCGACAGATGTTCTTTCGTTTGAAGGAGATGAAAAAGGATTCTTAGGAGAGATCATCATAGCTCCAGAAATAGTTGAACAACGTGGAGAATGTTTCCAAGATGATTTAAGAGATGTTTTGATACATGCCGTTCTGCATTTGCTGGGATATGATCATATAAAACAGGGAGATCGTGCTGTAATGAGAGAAGAAGAGAAACGACTAAAAAACATAAATAATTAAGCAATCAAACAATGGCAGGAGAAACAATAGTAGGGCTTCACATCGGAACGACAACCATCAAAGTTGTTGTTATGCAACATTTATCAGGGGAAAACTTGAGAATTATCGGAGCGAGTTCTTCACCAATTCAAGGCATGAAGCGAGATGTCGTTGCGGATCTGGAAGAAGTAGGGAAATCAATTATTGTTGCATTAGAGCTTGCCGAACGTGTTGCAGGTGTTCCTGTTGATAAAGCATTTATAGATGTAGGAGGAGCACATCTCAAGGTGACAGAAAGCAAGGGAGTAGTAGCAGTATCTCGAGCTGATGGAGAAATTAGTGCAGATGATGTTTCGCGCGCATTAAGTGCGGCGGAAACAATTTCTATACCAGTGAACAGAGAAGTTGTTTATGTCGTGTCTAGAAGTTTCGCTGTTGATGGGCAGAAACATATTAAGGATCCAGTGGGAATGAATGGAGTGAGATTGGAAGCAGATACTATGATCATCACAGGGTCTACTCCAACTATTAAAAATTTGACCAAATGTATTTTTCAAACAGGAATGGATATTCGCGGTGTAATTCCCGCTCCTTTAGCAGCGGCAAAATCTGTGCTTACGAAAAGACAGAAAGATTTGGGAGTGGTGATCGTAAACATCGGAGCTGGAACAACGAGTATAGCGGTTTTTGAAGATGGCGAAGCAATCCATCTAAGTGTTCTGCCAGTTGGTGCTGTTCACATTACGAATGATATAGCTATTGGTTTGAAGACATCTGTGGATATTGCTGAAAAAATAAAGGTTGAATTTGGGTCTGCATTACCGTCAGAAATAAATCGTAGAGATCAAGTAGATCTTTCCAAAATTGATTCATCTGAAAATGGAATAATTCCACGAAGGAAAGTTGCTGAAATCATAGAAGCAAGAATGCAAGAGATATTTTATTTAGTAGATAAAGAGTTAAAGAAAATCAAACATCAACGTCTTCTCCCCGCAGGGGTAGTTCTCACTGGAGGAGGATCTAAAGTCCCTGGGGCGGTTGATTTGGCTAAAGATGTTCTTAAATTGCCTGCTCAATTAGGTTTTCCACGAGATCTAAAAGGGGTAATTGATAAAGCAGATGATCCTTCTTTCGCTGTTCCAGTTGGATTAGCCTTCTTTGCGTCTGAAGAAGCGCCAAGCCACAGCCCAATATTTAGAGGAGTGCCAACATGGATAAAATCGGCTATCGGAAAAGTGAAAAAGTGGATTAAAGTTTTTATGCCGTGATTGTAAGTTGATTATGTAGGGGTTCAATCCCAGATATACATCGGGACAAGTATCTTGAACCTGTGTCGTCGTTTATACAAGTTAATATTTTAACAAA
>CAZEUY010000003.1:0-28745 GCA_964515525.1 uncultured Candidatus Saccharibacteria bacterium | reverse complement strand
TAAAACGGGCTCCATTCAGCAGAATGGAGCCTAAAATTTTGTCTTGAACTATGATATAAATGATTTAATTGAATACTATGATTACGACGTCGTCGTTTCATAGTTAATCATTTAATCAATTTAATCACAGTTCAGACAGTTATTGAACGTTAATACTGTATAATTACAAGTTTGCTTCGTCGTCCCTCCTCGCAATGACAGGGTAAAAGAACGCCATCGTATCCGTGATCAGTGAGCATTCGTTCTACATCAGTGTTAATCCGTTCAGAAAAGTCTAATAACATCTCTCGCCGTAATCAACACCGCCAACACAATCAACATCACAAACCCAGATAGATGGATCCATTGCTCCACTTTTTCATTTATAGGAGAACCTTTTATTTTTTCAATTATTAAAAATATAAATCGTCCGCCATCTAATGCTGGGAGAGGAAAAAGATTTATTAGAAACAAGTTTAAACTCACCATCGCTATTACCCAAAGAACATAAGAAAATCCCATACTTGCGATCTGCCCAGACATCGCAACGATACCGACTGGGCCAACAACATCAGCAGGTATTTGCCCTTTGGTAAATAATCTCACTATCATATCTCCCAAAAAAGCAAAAATTAATTTTGTTAAATCCCATGTGGATTTCAATGCTTCAACAGGAGCTTTATACCAAACAACTTTGACTAGTCCTGCTCTCACTAACCCTACTCCCATCGCCCCCTCATCATCAGGATATTCTACTCTTGGGATTAAAGAAATTTCCATTTGTTCACTCTCTCTGCTAATCAACAATTTTATCTGTTCACCTTTATATTCCATAACAGTATTCTGGACAGTCTCAACTTTTTCTATATCTATTATATTATTTTCAACAGAAACCCCGTTAATGATGTCTCCCATTTTCAAACCTGCAACATCTGCAGGAGAGTCTGGGACAACATCGGCAATTTGCACATATGGATTTAGCGCAGTGATATTGCTATCTTCTATAACAGATGGTGATCCCAAAATATGGACAGCTCCAAAAAGTAAAATTGCGATCAGCAAATTCATCGCAACCCCCGCTAAAATCACAGCTGATTTTTCCCAAAAAGATTTTTCCTTAAAACTTCCTTCTCCACGCTCTCCATCTTCTCCTTTGATTTTTACAAATCCTCCGAATGGAATCCAATTTATAGAATAAACAATTCCACTTTCCTTAGCACGATATGAAAAAAGTCTTGGTGGATAACCAATACCAAATTCTTCTACTTTCATTCCCGTCCATTGGGCGACAAAAAAATGACCTATTTCATGAGCCAGAATTAGAAAACTTAAACTTAAAATTGCGACAATCCCTGCTATCCACATCATACAGTCATAATTTCCTTTTCTTTTTCTTTAGCAATTTCATCTGCCATTTTATTAAACTGATCTACTTCATCCTGCATCTTCTTTTTTGCTATGGACTCATCATTTTCATCAACTGAAGCACCGCTTGATTCTAATATCTTATGCCTCACTGCACGCATGGATACCCTCGCCTCCTCAAGTTTCTTTTTAATGGTTTTGGCTAACTCACGTCTTCGTTCCTCAGTAGGAGAAGATAAATTAATACGCATTACAGCACCATCTTCTTGAACATTTAATTCTAACTTTTTCTCAAGAGCTTTTTTTAATGCAGATTTTACGGTTGTGTCCCACGGCGAAATCACTATCGTTCTTGATTCTGGAATAGATACACTTGCAATCTGTTTAACTGGCATCATGGAGTCATAACACTCCACCATTATATTTTCAACCAAGGATGGATGTGCCCGACCAGTTCTGATTGCTAAAAGTTCTTTTTGAAAATGTTCTAATATCTTATTGAAATCATTATTCATTTTTTTATATTGTTATACCTCCTTTACTTTTTTATTTATAATTATTAATAATATAATACTCCGTAGCTATTATAACAGCTGACCTTCATTAAATCAATCAGACAAAAAGCTCCGGAGTATTATACAAAATAGGATTTATTTAGCGAAGGAGTATAAAAATAAATTCTCTAAAATTAATTTTACATTAGCTCCAGACATACTAATTGATTCGTATGCCTGCAAAAGCTCTTTTAATAAATTAATAGCTTTAGCCTTCTCTGAGAAACTCTCCGAAAGCATTAACTCCCGCGCCTCTCCAATCCAATTATACAACAGGAACTGGATGTTAGCTACTATATCTACATTCTCTGCTTTTTTATCTTTGGCTTTTTTGGTCTTGTCAGCCGTCTTGTCCGCCGTAGCTTCCGCAGACTTGTCCGCCGTAGCTTCCGCAGAAGCGAAGGCAGAAGCCTTCTTTTTAGGACTAATCTCCGTCGCAAAATCAAGCAATTCCCCTACATCAGCATTTAACAAAAAACTTAATTTCTTATCAATCAATTTATTCTTAAAACCATGGACAAGCCCCGGCCTTCCCATACTGAAAGATAGGACTGAATCAATCGTATCATCAGGAACACCGATCTGTTTCGCAACATCTTTCATAAGATGATTTGACAAAGGATAGAATTTCAAAACAACGCAACGCGATTCCACAGTTGGAAGAACTTCACGAGATGCTGTCAAAATGAAAATGACATCCGCCAAAGGCTCTTCCAATGATTTCAAAAGAGTGTTGAGCGCATCCAAACGCATTCTATCTATATTATAGCACACTACCACTTTACGAGAAGCCTGTTGTGGAGATAAACATATTTTCTTTCTAATTTCTCGCACTTTCTTAATCATTTCATCCTGCCCACCCTCTAAAATTATACTATCCGGGTGCCTTTCTAAATCCTCTGAACACAGAATTGATTTCGCAAACTGTTTTGCCAAAGTTTTCTTTCCCAAATGTTTTGCCCCACGAAAAAGATAGGCATGTGGGAAAATACCATCCTCTAAATTCTTTTTTAAAAATTCTTGATTTTTTTTATTTCCAAAGATCTCTATCATATTTATACTCTAGTTACTTAGTTGCCTAGTTAATTAGTTAATCAGTTGATTAGTCACGCTACGAAAATATTCCAGAAACTCTCTACGGAATCTCTCTTTAGAAAATTTCTCTGCTTCTTTTTTAATAACATGTGCATCATACTTGGCAAAATTTTCTCGTAATCTTTTCACTCCTTCCGCTAAAATTTCTACGGATGGACTATCAAAAAATTCTCCTGTTTTCCCTTCTTGAACAATCTCCAACGCTCCTCCTCCTCTGAACGCTAAAACTGGTTTCCCCATCATCATTGCCTCCGCCATCACAATCCCGAAATCATCATCTCCCGGAAAAATCAAAGCCCTGCAATTAGCAAGTAGCCCCCACTTTTCTTGATCAGAAACATTCCCCATAAAATCAATGTTTGAATGAGCCATCTTTTTAAGATATTTTTTCTCGTTTCCATCCCCCACTACAATGAGAGGCAAATTTAATTTATTAAATGCCTCCACAGCAAGATCAATCCTTTTGTATGGAGATAATCTAGAAATAATTAAAAAGTAATTTTCTCTATCACATTTTTTTATATCACAAGGAATTTCAACTGGTGGGCAAATCACCTTACTTTCTTTTCTGTAATATTTTTTTATTCTATCAGAAACATTTTGTGAATTTGCAATAAAATAATCTACCCTTTGAGAACTGGAAAAATCCCACACTCGCAAATAATTCGTCAGCAAACAAATCATTGCACGAGTTATCGGACCCTTTCTCTGCTCTTTTTTATACTGCCAATACCAATCCCACGCAAAACGCATAGGGCTATGGCAATAACAAATATGCACGGTTTTTGGTCTCACTATCACACCTTTAGCAAATGCTCCACTTGAAGATATGACTACATCAAAATCTCTCAAATCAAATGTTTCTGGAAGTGATGGGATTATCGGGAGTAAATATCGTTTCCGCTTTTTAATAAATTTTGGCAATCTATTAATGAACGATGTATGAACTTTCGTCTTCCCTATAAATTTACCAATTTTTTCTTTGTCATAGATCAAAGTAAAAACTTCCGCTTGCGGAAACAATTCAAGAAGCGTCTCCAAAACTCTTTCTGCTCCACCCCAATATTCTAAATAATCGTGAACGATTGCTATTCTCATATTACTTACTATTGATAAACTGACTACAAAACTCTTTTATAATTCTCCAAATTATCCAAAATTATTCCTGCCCCTTTAATTACACATGTCAACGGATCATTAGCGATGTAACATGGGACACCTGTGCAGGTTGCTATTAGCTCATCTATATTCCGCAAAAGAGCTCCTCCTCCCGAAACAATCATTCCCTTATCTATAACATCCGCGGAAAGTTCTGGAGGGGTATCTCGCAAAACAGATTTAACAGCATTTATAATTTCCCGCAAATTATCTTGAATCGCCTCAACAACAGAATTTGTAGATATCTCAATTGTTTTAGGCAATCCTGTAATTAAATCTCTCCCTCTAATTTCCAAAATATCTTCGTTCTCTTGAAACACCGCGCTTCCGATGGCTATTTTGATTTCTTCAGCAGTTCTATTCCCCACCGCTAATCCATGTTGTTTTTTGATCATGTCAGCGATGGACTTGTCTATTTTATTCCCACCAACCCGCACAGACGCACTTGCAACGATCCCTCCCAAAGAGATCACCGCAACTTCACTCGTCCCCCCTCCGATGTCAACTATGAGATTCCCAGACGGAGCCGCAATAGGGATATTCGCTCCCAACGCCGCAGCAATTGGTTCCTTGATAATGTAAACCGCCTTCGCCCCACTTTGTTTTGCCGCCTCAAGAACGGCTCTCCTTTCAGTTGAAGTAATACCAGCAGGAACTGAAATTAAAACTTCTGGACGAGTTAATCTCACACGCCCGCATGTCTTGTTGATAAAATATCTAATCATCGCCTCCGTCGCCTTGTAGTCTGCTATCACCCCATCCTTTAATGGACAAAGAGCTTTGATGTTTTCTGGTGTTCTCCCCAACATCTCCTTTGCTTCTTTCCCAACAGCCAAAACACTGTCGTCCACCATTGAAACCGCCACAACAGATGGTTCATTGATAACAATTCCCTTCTTTGGAACGGATACTAAGATATTCGCTGTACCTAAATCAATAGCAATTTTTTTGGCCATATTATCCTTGACATTATACTTAATTCATCGTATAGTAGACTATATGCGTAGATCAACTAGAACAATCTTGTTTTTCTCATGTTTGGTAATCTTTTTGATTTCATGCCCTATTATTCTTGCCTATTCTATAGGCTATGCTTTTGACATCAACGGTAAAAAAATAGTTCCAACTGGATCAATTTCAATTAAAAGCTTCCCTAAAAATGCAACTATTTCTCTTAATGGAATACTGTCAGAAAAAGTTTCTCCATCTTTGATTCCTAACCTATCAGCAGGGCTGTATGATGTTGAGATCTCTAAAACAAATTATCTGCCATGGAAGGAGACTATTGAAGTTAAAGATTTTCATTTAACATCTATTGATAATATCTTACTCTTCCCTAAATACCCACTCTCACGAAAAGTTACAGATGACTTACGATGGATACATTTTGCACCTTCCAGATTATTTGCAATTGGCATGCAAAAAGAAACCCTCTCTCCTATCCTCCTTAACTTAAGTATAAACGAAATGCCTGCTTTTTCAAGTATTGACAATGATTACAAGATAGTATCAATAGAACCCGACTCTATCTCATGGTCAGCCAAAGAAAAATATGTTTCTTTCTTTGCAATACTAAATAACGGACAAAAAGGATTCTATTATTTTGATTCCTCTAACCCTCAAAAAATTACACCAATCATACTTGGGCTATATTCAGATTTGCAAATTGTCTGGCATAGTGTAAATGATAATATAGTTTTATGTTCCCATGAAAATCAGATAACGCAGAAAAACTTATCTTCTGAAGAAGAAATAATCATCGCTGAAGAAGCGATTCAATTTTTTTCTAAAAATAACAAGATTTATTTTATTCAACAGGATTCCGGATTTATTTATGTTGTTGATGATCCATGGATAGTCCCATCAAAAAATAGTGAAATAAAAAAAGAACAGTTCACAGAAAATTCCATTTCAACAAATAATAAATACAATTTTTTCAACATTACTAACGATCAATTTTTAGCACATGGGGATGATGGTTCTATTTTTAACATTAATAAAAAGTCTATAAACAAAATTCGGAATTATATTGATGGAGTTGATATTAGCGATCAGGGTAAAATTCTTACTTACAGAGCACATGAGATTAATTTACTATCAGACTACGATTTAGAGTTGCAAGATGTGCCTGTTACATCAGAAACAGCAGAGAACATATCCGCCTTAACTTTAACAGAGGAAGAAGAAGACCTGTCCGCTGTAGCTCCTGCAGAAATGAAAATAGAGACACAACAGTTTATACATTATATTGATGAACCGATTAAAAAACTATCATGGATAACAAATAATCATATTGCGTATCTTTTAGAAAACGGAAATTTTTTCATCGCAGAATTAGATAATGATGGACTGTCAAATACCATCTTTCCGATCAAAGATACAATGGAAGATTTTTGGATTAGTAAAAATAGTAATAGCGTGTATCCTGTGTTATATTATATTGAAGATGGGGAGCTTTATAAGATGGATTGGGAATTATAAAAGGGTTTAGAGATAAACCTTTTTTACTTTTGTCCCAGTGGGAACATTGATATTAAAAATTTCTGTCCAGTTCTATAGTTTTATCTAATATGACAGCTTTCCCCTTTTCGTTTTCTCTCATTTCAATAAAAACCGCATCCGATTCAAAAAGATAAGCATCGTCTAATTGTCACGACTTCACTTTTCTCTTCTTTTAATCTTTGTTTTAGCTTTCTCCAATAAGCGCCTGGGTCAACGCTATCCGTCAATGCTTCGCATGCATCAATAACCGAAAACCACCATTCGTTTTTATAAATAGTTCTACGGACTTCTTTTTTCCTAAAAACTGCAATTTTTGTAGTTGTTGATATTTCTTTTTTCATAAAATTTTACTAATTTGTTATTATAGAGCCTCTATAGTATATCCTATGAGGGCTCTATAGTGGCAACTACATTTTATTTTCCCGACTTCCAATCTGATATAAGGATTTTACCCCTACCATAAGATTCTACAACTATTTTCTGTCCATCTCGCCATCCATAATCATCTATTATTTCTTTAGGGATAGTTACGCCATAGCTATATTTATTCTTCTTTCAAAAAATACCCCGTTACGAGGTATTTTTGATTCATAATTCTTGATTCTTAATTCTCGTCTATCGTTTTGTCCACTGCGGTGCACGTCTCGCTCTTCTTAAACCTGGTTTCTTTCTTTCTTTCATCCTTGGATCTCTTGTTAAAAATCCTACTGATTTCAAAAGTGGTCTGCAATCAATATCTTTCTCCATAAGCGCTCTAGACAATGCAAGTCGTGCTGCACCAGATTGACCTGTTTTACCACCACCTTCGGCTTTAATGGAAATAAAAACATCTTTCTGATTTATCCCAACAATTTCCAACGGCTTATAGATATTAAATAACTCAACAGATGAACTAAAATAATCTTTGATCGCCATACCGTTAATTAAAGCTTTATTTTTTAATTCTTTTGGACAATCAAAATAAATTCTTATTTTAGCAGTAGCTGTTTTTCTTCTTCCTAAACCATAAAAATACTTCCCAGCTTTGCTAAGATCTATTTCTTTCTCTTCCACTTTTTTATCTTCTGTAATCATATATTTTATTTAGCTTCTTCTTTGGTTACAAATTTATCTTTATAAGCATGGTTAGCGTTTTTGAAAATCTTTAATCTTCTCATCATCGGAGTTCTCAACTTATTTTTAGGCATCATCCCGTTGATTGCTTCTCGCATTACATTATCAGGGAAACGTTCAAAATAATCTGTCATCGGTATCTCTTTTAGCCCGCCCATGTATCCAGAGTGATGACGATGAATCTTGTTCTCTATTTTTCGCCCAGAGAAAGATGCTTTGGAAACATTTGTGATCACAACATAATCTCCCTTATCTTCATTGTAAGTGAAATCTATTTTACTCTTTCCTCGCAAAAGCACTGCCGCCTGTTCAGCCACTTTACCTATTACTTTATTTTCGGCATCTATTAGGTGCCATTTTCTTGAAATAATTTTACTCATTGATTAGTTCTATTATTGCCATCTCTGCTCCGTCTGTTTTCCTTGGAGCTAATTTCGTAATTTTCGTATATCCACCTTTTCTGTTCTGGAATTTAGCACCAGCAATTTTCATAACCTTTAGAGATGCTTCCTTGTTTAGTGTCTGATTCATTCGCTTTATAGCACTCAAATCGCCCCTCTTAGCCCTTGTAATCATCTTTTCCGCCCTTGGAGCGGTTTCTTTGGCTTTAGCACACGTAGTCTTGATTTTTTCATGAATAATCAAAGAAGAAACCAACCCGTTCAACAGCGCGTTTCTCTGGTCTTTTTCTCTAGATAATACTCTTCCTGATTTATGATGTTTCATACCTGTTTTATTCCTTTAATGATAATCCTGCTTTTTTGCAAGCTTCTTCAACTTCTTCTAAACCTTTTGCTCCCATACCTTGTAATTCAGAAAGCTCATTCTTTGTCTTGCTTGTAAGAGCATCTGTTGAAACGATATCATTGTCTTTCAGAAGTCCTACTGTTCTTTTTGACAAACTCAACATATCAATGCCATTAACACTTTCTGCAACAGACTCTTCGTTAATTTCATTTACAGAATCTTCAACGTCTTCACCAGCAATTGAGCTAAACTGTTTCACAAGAATTTGGACTGCATCAGCTAACGCATCTTTAGGATCAACAGAACCATCAGTCTCTATTTCTAATGCTATCTTGTTATAATCAGTCATTTGTCCCACTCGCATATTTTCAATATTGTAACTTACTTTTGTAATTGGAGAGAACATAGCATCAATAGGAATAGTTCCTATAGTTTCATCTGAATCATGATTTTCAGCTGGAACATAACCGATGCCTTTTTTGATTTTCAATGTCATTTCAAGAGTAGCTTTTTTATCTGTAAGAGTTGCGATGTGCTGATCTTTATTTACAACACTTGCTCCAGATGGAAATTCAATGTCTCCAGCCTTCACTTCTTTTTCTCCAGAAACTTTTATTGTTGCAGTAGCCTCTTCTTCTCCTTCCATCTTTACTCTAACTTGTTTCAGATTAAGAATAATTTCCATCACATCTTCTAAAACATTCGGGATTGTAGAAAATTCATGGCTTGCTTCTTTGATAAAAATACTTGTAATCGCAGCTCCGGGTAAACTAGAGACTAACACTCTTTTCAGAGCATTTCCTAACGTCAAACCATATCCAGGATGGCATGGTTTAATTTCAAAAAAAGTTGTATTACCGTCCTTCTTTAATACTACGGGACTTTTTGGTAAAATTATGTTTTCCATAAAAAATTCCTCTCCCTAAATTATTATCTTGCATACAGCTCAACAATAAGCTGCATATTTGCATTAATGTTTACATCATCCATAGTTGGTTCATTCAAAACCTCTCCAACTAATGTTTCGCTATTAAACTTTAACCATGCAGGAAATTCATAACCTTTCAATACTGTCGCTACATCCTTAAATATTCCTTTTGGCTGACTGCTTTCTTTCAAGTAAATTTTATCTCCAACATTCACTACAAATGATGGAATATCTACTTTTCTCTTCTTGCCTTTTCTATCAACTAATATATGTCCATGTGATACAATCTGTCTTGCCAATCCACGAGATTTCGCTAATCCCATTCTGTATATCACATTATCAAGTCTTTTTTCAATAGCAAATAATATAGCTTCTCCAATCACTCCTTTTCTGCGACTTGCAGTTTCATAATACTTCCTAAATTGTCTTTCGGCAATACCATAAGTTCTTTTTACTTTCTGCTTCTCTCTCAACTGTGTCCCGTATTCAGAGCTATTTCTTTTGAATTTTTTTCCATGCATTCCCGGAGCGTATGGTTTTTTCACCATCGCACATTTAGGAGTAAAACAACGATCACCTTTCAAAAAAAGTTTTTCTTTTTCTCTCCTACATTGTTTGCATTTTGCATCTATCATCATATGATTAAACTCTCCTTACTTTAGGTGGACGGCATCCATTATGAGGAATTGGCGTCACGTCTTTAATAGAATTTATAATAAGTCCATTGGCGATTAAAGCTCTTGCTGCAGATTCTCTTCCAGGTCCGACTCCTTTAATGAAAACTTCTACTTCTTTAATCCCTGATTTTCTTGATTTCTCTACTGCATTTTTTGCCACCAAACCAGCTGCATACGGAGTAGCTTTCTTTGCACCCTTAAATCCAATTGATCCAGCAGAAGCCCAACTAATAATTTCACCTTTGGAATCTGATAAACAAACCATAGTGTTATTATATGTTGATTGAATATGCGCCTGTCCAGAAGTCACTTTTTTCCTTGACTTTTTAATAGAACCAGCAACGGCAGTTTTTAACTTGCCCGGATCCTGACTTACACTTTTTACAGTTTTCTTTCCCATGTAGTTTCACTAATTATCACTTATGTAGAACGAATGTTCACAAATCACTAATAACGGATTCGTGATTAGTGAACATTCGTTCTGTTTCGTGTTGATTCGCGTTTATGTTTTCTGGTTAGCTGCTTTTCTTCCGCTTCCAGCGCTTACTCTAACATTTCCTCTTCTTGTCCTAGAGTTTGTCTTCGTTCGTTGTCCTCTTACTGGAAGATTTTTCTGATGGCGAATTCCTTTATAGCAACCGATGTCTTTCAGTCTCTTGATGTTAGCTCCTATAAATCTCCGTAAATCACCTTCTACTATAATCCCATTTTTTTCAATTGCTTTTTTGATAGCATCTATTTCATCAATGGTTAAACTCCGTGCCTTCTTACTTGGATCAATTTTTGTCTCTTCAAGAATTTTAGCACTCTTTGCAGGACCCATACCATAGATGTAAGTCAAAGCAATTTCTATTCTTTTGTCATTCGGGATTTCTATCCCAAGTAATCTAGCCATAAACGATGAATTAAGAATTAAGAATTAAGAATTAAGAAATCGTTATCTCTATAATTACTAATTCACAGCCCCTAATTTATTCGCACGACACCGTCGTCATTGATTATTCGTCCGTCATTGATCATTGATAATTGAGTTTAGCCTTGTCGTTGCTTGTGCTTTGGGTTTGAGCAAATAACATAGAGGCGCCCTTTGCGTCTCACTGTTTTGCAATTATTGCAGATTTTTTTAACAGATGCTCTTACTTTCATGCTATAACCTTTTTACTATTCTTCCTCTTGTTAAATCATATGGACTCATTTCAACAGTCACTCTATCCCCGGGTAGAATTTTAATATAGTACATTCTCATCCGTCCAGAGATATGTGCTAAAATTTCCTGTCCACTGTCCAATTTTACCTTAAAAGTTGTACTAGGAAGATTTTCTAAAACCACCCCTTCTACTTTCACAACTTCCTTAGATAAATTATCAGAATTTGATTGATCCATAGACTAATTCATTATACTGAAATAATAATTTCTGTCAAGAAAAATATTAACCTTTTCTGGTTGCTTGGGAATTTTGCTTACCCAAAACGGCCATAATTTAACTTCGCAATTCTCCACTGTCCCTATCCCGCCCATGATCTGTTTCGCTTCTATTTCCCCTTTTCCTAAAATCATTTCCTTGATTTCACCCAAAGAAACGGCACTACCTGACTCTCTTGTAATTTCAATTGAGAACTCATTTTTTGCCATGTTTACATCAACTGGAAGGATGGAAATGTTTTCTTCAAAATTAACATCTGGAACACTTATATCATACTCTCTTAACCATTCTTTAACGAACTCTTCAATAACAGATTTTTTAGCCAAAACACACTCCTTACTTATGGTTGCCTTTATGGAAAATTCTTTCTGCTGATCTCCCTGCTTTGCATTAAGCTCTATGTGGCTAATAGAATTACTGACAGAATTTTCTATAATAATTTCATCACTACCTTTTTTGAAATCGTTCTCATTTTCATGTATGGAACTCATCTGATCTTTCACAAAAGCGTTGGCTGTTTCTATGTCATCTTTTGTAATAAATGTTTCTTTGCCAACTCTTCCTCCTTTCATCGCTTCTTTAGATGTTCCATAAATCTTCTCGTATTTATCAGTTGTTGAAAGCGCGGTAATATGAAACTTTCCAGCAGATACATTAAACTGCGGACCGGGCTCCAAAGCGATTACAGAAGCGGGAACTTTTCCAGCGATGTCATCCCCACCTGAACGGGCAAACCCTGGGATTACCACAGTGGATTCTATCTTAAAGCTCTTACCACTTTCGTGTTGCAATTGAGTGCCTGCAATAATCGTTTGTTCATTAGAATCCCATTCGTTGAGTAATGTGATCTGACCGCTTGCATATTCTTTTATATCTTTTTCTCCAGTTGATGGGATCATTTTAGAAAAATCCTCATCAATTTTTATCAACCTTCCGGATATTTTATTTTCTGCAAAAAGATACCCGTCTATATTAGTATCTACTTGCAGATTGATCTGTTCAGTAATAGTATTTGGTGTTGCCAAAACGAACACTGTTGCCGATGGGAGGAATGAAACTGAAAAAATTAGCATGATGGCAACAAATAAAGCGAATACTCCATAAACAATTTTTTTTCTTACTATGTCTATAATATGAAATTCTGATAGAGAGATGGAAATTTTAGGTCTTTGCGGACCGATGATTTCTTTTTCATTTTCGCTTGGAAGACTACCGAAAAGATTTTCCGAATAGTTTAATTTTACTTTTCTGGCAAAAGCTAATCCCGTTGGGTCTGTTGTGACGATTATTAAGTTTATATCCCCACGTTCAGATTCTTCTTTTAGGATTCTCAGGTTGATGATGCTTTTCAAAATTAATGATCCTACCGGCACGACTAAAAAGACCTTTGAGGCACTACTCTGTAAGACTTTGTCCAAGACAGATGTAATTTCATTGTCTTGAGATATATAAATTGTTTTAGATAAATCCTTCATGTGGTTGTTATATTTTGGATTATTGATTCTCTCCCATTTTACCACAAAAAACCAATCAAACAAACCTCCCCGCCGACATAATCCGTGCTCCGTGAATATCTGTTTCTAATCCGTGTAAATCCGTTTTACTTTCAAGTTTGCATCATCCGCACCGCCCGACTTAACGACTCCTCTACAACTCCTCCTCTTTTTAACAAAGTGACATTCGCTAAACCAATACTGGCGATATCGCTTGTGTCTGTTAACAACTTATTATGATCCTGTATTCTATTGGAAAAAACTTCCGGATAAAGGAACTCCACATTCAGGGCAACACCTTCTCTTGTAAATGCACTCTCAATTGATTCTTTGATTTCTGGAACCATACATCCTCCTCCGCACAAATAAATCGTAGAAGGATAAAAATTAATTCTAAAAAATTTTTCAAGAGCAATCTGAATTCCTCTTACCCAAACTTTGGAATCCTTTTTGAAAATTGTCCTTATGGAATATGAGGCATTTTTACTCAACTCCCCCGCAGAATATTTTACTTTAATATCCTCTGCCTCTACCGCTCCTACTCCTAACACCTCAGAAAGACGATTAGAATACGCACGCCCTCCCAGAGAAAACATCCTTACCCCATCAACCATCCCGTCTTTGATGATGGCCATATCCGTAGTTCCACCTCCGATGTCAATCAGTAGTGAGCGCGGATGGTTTACTCCGGTAGAACAGAGCAGGTTTGCAATCGCACACGGTTCTGCCACGATGTTTTCTATTTCAAGTCCCAGTTTTTGCATGACACTTTTTATGGATTCTAAATGAATCATCGGGGCGATGGAATTAAAAATTTCAAAGGCGATATCTTTCCCATGAAAATCTACTGGATTAACAACCTCGTAAGCGTCAATTTTTATTTTCAAAATCTGTGCATCAACAATCCTCACATCAACGCACGACTGTCCCGTATCCTCAAGAAAATCGTTTCTAAATCTGTCAAAGGTTCTCCATTGCACTCTCTGGATTACATTCCTTAATTCTGATGGGGTGATTTTAACTTCTGGTCTTGCGCGCTCGTAATGGACTGTCATCACTCCTCCCCGAATAGATTCCCCTGCCACTCCTACAATCGCTTTAGAAAGTCTTATCCCAGTTTCGTTTTCCAATTTATCTATCACCCTCCTGCACGTGTTCGCAACCCCTTCAATGTCTGCAACCATCCCGCCAGCCATGTTTCGTAGATCCTGTCTTTCTTTATGCACAGCTTTAATCGCCAAAACTTCCCCATCGCAAACAGAAAAGACGAGAGCTTTCACATACTCTGTCCCTATATCAAGCGCGAGAAAATCCTTGGTTTCTTGTGATTTCCTAAAACGTCTAAACACAATTATTGCTTTCTTTGTCTAATAATATTAAACCACGACCGCCTTGATTCTTCTAACTCCCTGTGAGGAAGACTGTTCTTTCTTGATTTTGAATTTCCCAATTTCTCCAGTTTTAGAAACATGCGGACCTGTGCAAATCTCTTTGGAAATAATTCGGTTGCCATCCTTGATGGTGTAAACGCTCACAGTGTTTCCATATTTGGAATCGAACAATCCCAACGCACCACTTGTTTTCGCCTCTTCTGAAGACATCTCTTCTCTGACAACATCAAAATCTTTTTCTATAATTTCATTGACCATATTTTCCACTTCTACAATTTGCTCATTTGTCATTTTATCTGGATGAGAAAAATCAAATCTTAATCTTTCGGGATTGATATTGCTTCCTCGCTGTTCAACATGTTCCCCTAAAATTTTTCTTAAAGATGCTTGTAAAAGATGGGCAACAGTGTGTAGTTTTGTCGTCTCATCAGAATGATCCGCCAACCCAGACTTGAATTTCCCTGCTGACGCTGTTTTACTTAATTCTTTGTGTTCTTTTTCATGTCTATCAAAACCATCTACATCAACTTTTATCCCACGATTTTCCGCTTCCTCAATTATCATCTCTATCGGGAATCCAAATGACTGGTATAAATTAAATGCATCCTCACCCATCAACACTTTCGAGCTATCTTCCTGTTGCCCTTCCCAAATAAATTCCACATATTTCTCAAAAATTTTCAGTCCTCTACCTAAAGTTTTACTAAACTTTTCTTCTTCTTGCCTCAATTCTGCCAACACAAAATCTTTATTACTCCCAACTTCTTCATAAATATCTTTGTACATATTAATTACAGTTTCAGCGATGTCTGGAATAAAACTTTTTTCCACTCCCAACATCTTTCCATAACGCACAGCTCGACGAATCAACCGTCTTACGATATACCCTGCATCATTCCTTGATGGGATAATTTTTTTATCATCCGAAATAATCATCACTGCCGCCTTCACATGATCAGCAATAATTCTCATCTCTTTTTTATTCTCATCATACTTTTTGCCAGAAATTTCTTCAATTTTTTTAATAATCGGTTGCCAGAGATCTGTTAAATAGTTGTCATCAAAATTATTTAGAACAGCTAAAATTCTTTCCAAACCTCCTCCAAAATCAACATTTTTCTGATCAGCTTCTCTATAGCTTCCATTTTCTTTCACATGACTCATCAAAACATCATTCCCAATTTCAACCCAATTTTTATCTTCCGGATCAAAAATTTCAGGAGCGCTTTTATCATTCAACTTCCAATAAAATATCTCCGTGCATGGACCGCATGGACCAATAGCTCCTCCGCCTTCCCACCAGTTATCTTCCAAAAAAGCTATTCTTTCTTTTGGCATTCCTAAAGATTCCCAGATCTGCCCTGCCTCTTCATCTTTCGGTACATTTTCATTCCCTTTGAAACATGTGACGGCCAATCTTTCAACCGGCATCCCCAAAGACTCTGTAAAAAATTCTAATGTCCATTTAATGGCATCTTCCTTAAAATAATCTCCCAGCGACCAATTTCCTATCATCTCAAAAAAAGTATGGTGATAGCTATCCCCAACTCCCTCAATATCTACTGTTCTTATACATTTTTGAACATCAACAAGCCGTTTCCCCTCCAAATGCTTTTGCCCCAAAAGATACGGAACAAGTGGTTGCATTCCTGCTGAAATAAAAAGAGTAGTCGGATCATTCTCCGGAATCAATGAAGAAGAAGGAATGGTTTTATGATTCCTTTCTTTGAAAAAATTAACATATTTTACACGAAGTTCATTGGAAGTTATCATAATCAAAAATATTAAAAGCAAATAAATTTCAAAATCCAAATGAAAAATTAAAAAGGAATTTCAGCCCGAGGCTGATCCGCATCGGACGAATATATTCGTATCGGGCGGAAAAAATATCTCAGCCCGCGGGCTGATCACCCTGCGGGGTGAAAATATCAAATTGTTTTTTTAATTTAGCTTTTGATATTCCTTTTTAATTTGTCATTTTTAATTTTTAATTTGCTCGTTGACATTCCTTTGGATTTTTTAATTTGAGCTTTTTAATTTACCCGTTGGTTATTTTCTATTTTATTATTCCACCACCAAGCAGTGTACACCCCCCATACACCACTCCCGACTGCCCCGCTGTAATCGCTCTCTGTTTTTCCTTTAATACTATATTATACTCGCCATTCTCTTTATTTTCAATAGACTTTATATCCACAGCTGGGTGCAGATATCTAAGTTTTACTGATAGATTTTCAGCTTTTGGCGCATTTCCACTAATCCAATTCACATCACTAATCGTAAATTCATCAGCATATAGATCGGGGTCATCAAAACTATTTGTCACATACAGTGTATTTTCAAAGATGTCTTTTCTTAAAACATAATACGGTCCCGTCCCACCGATCTTAATCCATCTCCTTTGTCCAATCGTGTAAAGTGGTAATCCAAAATGTTCTCCTAAAACTTCTCCTTGTTTGTTTTTAATTTCTCCCTGTTTCAGATTTAGATGTTCTTGCAAAAACTTATTGTGATCTCCATCTAAAAAACATATATCTTGACTTTCTTCATCCGCGAATGGAATGCCTAACTCTTTCGCAATTTTAATAACTTCACTTTTCTGCATCCCTCCAACTGGAAATTCTAAATACCCCAACTGCTCCTGCGTCAAATTCCACAAAAAATAACTCTGATCTTTTTTTCTATCTTCCGCAACTTCCAGTTGATACTCGGTTCGCTGTTTATCGTTTTTTTTGAAATTCTTGTCCCGTCGCATGACTTGGGATGAAATTTGAAATTTGAAATTTTTCACATAGTGTCCTGTAATTATTTTATCAAACCCCAGCTTCCTAACTTTATCAAACAGCAACCCAAACTTCATTGTCTTATTGCACATCACACACGGATTGGGTGTCCTATTGTTCTGATATTCTTTCTTAAAATATTCTATAACATTTTGTTGGAACTCTTTTGAAAGGTCAATGATATTTATTTTTAGTCCCAATATCTTCGCTGATTCTTCAGCTTTTTTGACTATATTTTCTGAAAAAAAGTCCGTTTTCATGAAAAAAAGCTCACACAAAAACCCCTGTTCCTGCATCATTTTGGTCACAACAACAGAGTCAACCCCTCCGGAAAATAAAACTGCTATTTTCTTTTCTTTATCCATAATCTTATGTTTATTATAACATAATCTGCATTATTAAAAAATTCTATTCTTTTTCTTCCCTTCTTGTCAACGATTGTGTTGACATAATTGCGTTGTGTATAAAAAAATATGCATTTATATGCACATTTCAAAAGAAGACAAAAATAATACAGTCCCTCTGGGAGACTGTAAAATGGGTTAGTGGTCAATCCAATTATTTAATATTCCGGAATGAATGATTATGCTACATAAATTGAATTGACCACATATCTGGTGGCGAGTGGCTGATTTTTAGGTCAGCCCCATAACGTGAGTTTTACACATCACATTATTCTCCCGCCATTTATTTTATTGTAGAAGAATCGCGCGTTGGGTCATGAAATTTTTTCCTCCCCCAACAAAGCTATGAGATAACGCCTTATACGCGACTCTGTACTTATACTTAAATAGGCATGGCTGGATTTGAACCAACGACCTTCCTCTTTGACACAAGGGAGCTCCACCACTGAGCTACATGCCTATATATTCACAAAGAACTATTAAATTTCTAATATCGCTATTCTATCAAATACCGAAAAAATGTCAATAGTTGATGTCCGTTTGTTATCAATTACAGATTAAGTACTGATTCATACAATTTCAAATGATCTAAAATTAATCTTGGAAATAAAAAATTTTTTCGGACACTTTCTTTCGCATTTTTACCCATCACTTCCGCCACTTTTGGGTTTTTCAACAAAAAAACTATTTTCTCCGCTAACTCTTCTGGAGTAGCTGTAATAAACCCATTCTCTTCATTTTTAATTTGTTTTTTGATTCCTGCCGCTATTCCCCCGATTACTGCTTTCCTTTTCCACATCGCTTCCGTCACCGTCAATCCAAATCCTTCTTTGATAGAATTCTGGACAACAACATCTGCCCCGTTTTGCATCATCATAGTAAATTCTGCAATATCATCTATTCCCAAAGAATTAAAAAACAGGGAAATGTTTGGATCACCTGCAGCAATGTTTGCGATGTCTTGATAAACTTTATCTGCTTGAGGATTATCTTTTGCTTCTTTAATTCCAACAAGGGCCAATTGAACATCTGGGCATGAATTTTGGACAAGTCTGAATGCTTCCACTACTCCTAACGGATTTTTCCAAACATCAAACCTGGACACCTGAACAATCAAAGGGAAGTTTTCTTTTATCCCAAATTGAGATAAGTATTTTTTTGCCTCATCGCGTGAAACAATTTTTTGTTTTAATGACAATGGATCAATCGCTGGAGTAAAGATATTTATTTTCTTTCTATTTAGTTCTTTGTTTACAAAATCTTTATTGCTAAATATCATTTCTTCATACAAATTTATAATCGGCAGGAGTTCTTTCCAAACATTACCATTTGCTGTTGATGTATCTATATGACTATAATAAATTTCTTTGCCCGGACCATCAACATATTTTCTAGTAAAAAGCATTTGAGGATCATTTGCAATCAAAACATCATAATCAAGCTCTACAAGCTCAGCTGCCATTTTTCTATTCAAAATTTTATACAAATCCCACTCTTCATTTGCAAAATCTGTGGGAGATCCCTGCAAAGCATTGTGAAGTCTGTTTGTAAAACGAAAAAAATCTTTACTAACTTCTGCACTATCAATCGCATACCAACTGCTACCTACTCCTAAGGAATTCAGATATGGGATCAGACTTTTCAAAAGTTCTGCTACCCCTCCACCTGTGGAAACTGCATTTATATGCACAACTTTTTTCCCTTTTAATTTTTCTGCTATTTTCAAAATAGCTCTTCTATCCCAAAAACCAAGGAATTTCAAAAAATCCTTAGAATTAATATCACCATCAATTTGAACTTTTTTGAGTATTTTCATTACTCGTTAATCTTTCTCGCAATTTTCCTGTGAATAAAATATGAGTCGGCAACAGGCCACAATAGAGTCAGGATGGCGATGATAAAAAACCAGAATGTAATCACTTCAAAAAGTCCCCCTATAATCATAATAGCACCACCTAAAGTAAAGGCGCATCTTGCTCGTTTATGAGTAGCATCCCACACTTCTTCTGAATCTATCGTCCATGGGGTTCTAATCCCGATAAAATAATTCCTCTTTATAAGAGGCATGATCCTCCCCATTAGCATCATCATTGCTCCAACAGATAACGTAACAGCTATACCGACAGGAAAATTAAACTTTCCTGAAACACTGATGTATGTAATTAGGAAAAACAGAAGAGCTAAAAATCCAACAATGATTGTTTTCATCCAGACGTAAGCGCTGGCAAATTTTTGCACATTTCTTTTTAGCGGATCAATAAATGGCAAAAATGTCATCAGAAGATAAACCCCAATGCTAATTCCCGGAATTAAAAAGATGAACACATCTCTACGCATATAACTATCTATCTCTCCCTGAAAATTCCAGTGAGATGGTATCATTTGTGGCATCTTACTAAAGAAAATTATTCCAATGGCAACCATCGCTAAAATAATTGTTATAGGAATAATTTCTTTTTTCGTTAATAGTTTTTGATTTTCCATAAAAATAAGTTATGTTTTATTTTGACCACCTTGTGTTTCTTTCTTAATTCTATCTTCCATCACTTTCTGAATCATACTTTTAATTTCCCCCGTTTCAACTTTTTTGCATTGAGATTTTGTTTGAACAGGACCATTTTTACGTTCTTGAAAAACTTTGTTAAACGCATCTTTTAGAGAAACTTTGTTCTCATTGTTTTCTCCCCCATTTTCGGTCTTTCTCTTAAAAGAAAATACCTTCCCTGAACTTCGCGCTTCTTTCAAACATTTTTCACAGTAAACAGGTCTTCTATCGTCTGGCTTAAATGGCACATATGTTTCTTTCCCGCATTCCGCACATTTCGTCTTAAACAATTCTCTATCAGAATTTTCAGGTGTTTCTTCCTCTTCAAAAACTCCTGACCAACGAATAATCTTCTCTTCAATATTTTCTCTCCGATGACCATATTTTTCTCTAGATACTCTAATAACTGTATCAAAATGGCTTTTCCCTTGAGGTTCCATCGGCGGAAGAGCTGTTGCACTAAAAGCATTGCTGGCAACCCCATCAATCATTAGTTTCAAATAGATGTTGTATTTAGGTAAATTAATAATATCATTCATTGTGATCACTGGCTCAAATTCTTTCTCCAAAAATTCCGCATCTTCTGCCCCGACTCTGAAAGTAATCAGTGTCCCAACGTTCCCAAATACCGCATCTCTGATAACATCTGGCAACTGATTGATATACTGATGAGTCAGTGTTAAATTGAGACGATATTTTCTTGCCTCAGAAAGGATCCCTGCAAATGATTCGTTAACGAAGTTCTGTAACTCATCAACATAAAGGTAAAAATCTTTTCTCTCATGTTCAGGCATATCTACTCTTTCCATCGCCGCCATTTGCAATTTAGTAATGATCATTCCTCCTAAAAGATTCATGTTATCTTCCCCTATTTTCCCTTTTGAAAGATTGACTATGAGAATTTTTTGATTGTCCATAATATCACGCGCATTAACCGTTGATTTCGGCTGTCCAACAATGTTTCTGATAATAGATGATGACAAAAACTGTCCTACTTTATTTTGAACAGACGCAGTTGCTTCGCTTGCAAGTCTATCTGTATATTTTGCAAATTCATTTATCCAGAAAGATTTTACCATCGGATCACTTACATTATCAACAACTTTCTTTCTGTATTCTTTATCAGAAAACATCTTGTTGATTCCAAGCATCGTGCTCCCCGGATATTCTATAAGTGCTAAAATTGTATTGTTAAGGATATATTCCATTCTGGCACTCCAAACATCTGGCCAAATTTTCTTAAAAACCCCCATCAATCCAGATACCACTAAATGTTTTTTCTCCATCCCTTCGGTAGCTTCAAGGATGTTAAATGCTATCGGATAATTCTGATCAGCAGGATTAAAATACACAACATCATTCGTCCTTTCTTTCGGAATGAAGTTCAAGATATCTTCTGAATCATCTCCATGTGGATCTAAAAAAGCAACTCCATGACCATTTTGAATATCCTGAATGATCATATTTTTTAGAAGATTAGTTTTTCCCATACCAGTCTTTCCAACCATATACAGATGCCTGCGTCTATCATCTTGCTTGATCCCAAAAACCTTTTCCTGATCACGGAAATTCGTTTTCGCAAAATATGTTATTTTATTTTCTGTTTCCATAAAAAATCTTCGATTAATTTCTAATTTTTCACTCCACACGACCTCACCCTCAATCCCTCTCCTAATTAGCCTGTCTCGCCAAGCCAAGGCGGGGAGAGAGGTTGGGAGAGAGGTTTAAAATAAATTCAAATAGGTAGTTCCATTGGTGGTTGCGCCTTCTTCGCCTCAACTCTAGGCATCATTGGAGCCTGAACCATGATGTCAGGGAAATGATACAATGTTGCTAATTCCTCAATGTTTAAGATGTCTTTTGTTGATCCTAATTTTCTTTTTATGAAACTATCTATTAATTTTCTTTTCCGAAATGTTGCACGAAAGTTTTTGAAAAGATAATCCACTTTTGTCGTCACTTTTGAATCCGGTTTGAATGAATTTAAATTTTGAGCACTAAATTGTTTGAAAGCTCCCATCACCGCTCCGAAACGTCCGATGTTCATGATGTCACTTTTTGCATAATAAACAATTCTAATTTTTGATTCAAAACCAACTTTTGCAGATTTTTCTTCAATCGCTTTTACTTGATCTTTTTCACCCGGAGAAAGATGTTGGATTAAAGATGTGCCAATTCCTTCTGGTGTTTTATCCTCTGGATACATCTGAGGATCAACCTCTCTGAAAGTAATCCCTCTCCAAAGATTATTCAACCAATCTTTAAATTCCCATTTCACTCTTCCAGTCAAATCTTCCATCCCAGTTTTCGGTGTTGGAGCAACTTTTTTCCCTGTAAGTTTCGCCACTGCTTTGTCCGATTCTTCCTTCCATTTATTATCAGTAGCCCTAACCAAAATTTGGATACCCACCATCTCTCCATCCTGTAATTTCGTTAATATCTCAGAAAAGCTACTTAATGGGTCTACCATGCGCTTGGCTAATTTGTCTTCAAAAAATTCATATGTCCGAATTGGATAATGTGTATCATTAGCTAAAATTAATTCAGTGCCAAAAAGATTATAGTTTTTATTTGGAACATCTTTAGCGATGGTCTTTGCATAATCTTCCGCCTCGCTGATCATTGCGGTAGGATATTGAGCATAAATTAATGACTCAACTAAATTTCTATGTTTTTCTAATGTTCTAATAAAAAAATGGATTTCTCCATTAATTCCTACTATTTCAAAACTGAAATAGTCAGGAAGTTTTCCTTTTACATATCTTTCTACTAAAGTCCCCTTGCTCCCTGTTCCGTTGATTCCCGCAAATATCTGTTCAGCAGCTTTTGGTCCCAGTCCTTCTTCTTTAGGAATCTGAACCTCTAAAATAGTCCATGTTTGATCCTTCATAAACTCGTCCTGAATATAGTCCATCCACTCCTTCTTGAAAATCGCCAGCAACACGAAAAATAGATAAACCCACCAAAAAGAAAGGATTATACTAATCGCTTGGATTAAGAGCGAAGATTGGTCATTGAACATAATGTATATTTGTTTTCTTTTGTCTTTTTGAAAATTTTAGAATCTTGTAAAGCTATTGAGACTGAGCTTTTTTTAACATTTTTGATACGAGATATTTTCTCAATAATTTCATCTTTACTAATTGGCTGTTTCGCGTCTTTTAGGATTTTTATCAAATTATTTTTAATCAAATCTGATTCGGATTTATTTTTTCTCAAAGCGTAAATACCTCTTCCCATTAGTTCAAATCTGTCATCTTTGATTAACTCATTATGAACAGTTTGTGAAAACGCTTGTCTGCCTCCAAAGTTTGCATTGTTAATTTTTTCAGTGATCACTCTAAAGTGCATCGGCTCATTCATATGAAACATAACAAGATAAGCCTTGTCTCTTACTCCACGTGGAGAAATTTCTGCCCATTCTTTTTTACCCCATTGACCGAAAGGATTCTTCCCTATGTTTTTACTCATTCCAATGAAAGAAACGATCGCGCTGTTGTCTAAATCGTTGAATTGAGCAGAACCATTTTCAATTAAAAACTGTTTCAAATTATCTTCAGAAATTACTTTTTTGGTTTTACTAAATAGGTTTATAAAATCATTTATTACAGCATTAACAGTCTTGAAACTTTCTTGATCAAGTGTCCATCCCATCTTCCACTTTTCAGTTTCTTTAATTCTGTAAAATTTATCACTTATTGAAAGTATAAAACGAATTGCTCTTGCGTTTAATTCTGCGTTTTGTTCAAATTCTAACAATTCTCTGAAAAGTTTTTCTTCTGTTAAAACTCCGCCTTCTTCCCTGAAGATGGTTTCTAAAACATCAGCTAATGGACGCGCAGGCGCATCTGATCCAGTATTTTTAATTTTATTGAAAGCGCTTGATTCAATCTGTCTAACTCTTTCTCTTGTAATTCCATAGCTTTTACCAATTTTTTCCAAAGTTTTTGGATCTTCTCCATCAAGCCCAAATCTTTTCTCTGTTACATTCATTGTTCTTTCTGGTAAGATACGTAAAACTTCCCTAGCAACAATAATTGGCTCAGGATTTTTCTGAAATTCTTTTTTCACGATGTCTAAATATTTCTTCATAGTATTTCCTCATTAAAATATCTTAAACACAGTATAGCATGTGTGGTAAAATCTGTCAATAAAAAAAGCCCCCAGGGCTATATACCGCAACAATGCTCAGTTGCGGGGAGCAGATACAGAAAATTTGTCAAGCCCTGTAACGACTATTCTTGAATATTCCGCTTATTTACGCCTTTTTCTTCCAGCTTTCCCACGCCACAACAAGTGGGCTTGCTATGAAAATTGAAGAATATGTTCCAACTACCGCTCCAATCATGAGCGCTAGCATAAAATACTTAATACTCTCTCCACCAAATACATATACTGCACAAAGCGCTAAAAATGTAGTAATAGATGTATTCAAAGACCGCGGAATAGTCTCATTGATACTTCTATTTATAACATCTTCATAAGTTTCTTTCCCACCTTTGAAAAGATTTTCCCTTGCCCTATCAAAAACAACAATTGAATCATTAACTGAATATCCTAAAATGGTCAAAAGTGCTGCAATAAATGGAACACCCACTTCCACTCCGTAAAATCTTCCAAGAATTGCAAATATTCCTGCTACTATTAGAACATCGTGAACCAAAGCAATAATTGCAGCTACACCGTATTTCCACGACGCAACTGGCTTTGAAACTTTTCTAAATGCCCATGCAACATAAATAACAATCGCAATAATCACAATAATAAGAGCATTGATTGATTTTCTTTGTAACTCCTTCCCAATTGTTGGACCGACCTCCTCAAAACTTAATTCTTCAACTCCTTCAAACTTTTCTTGCAACGTCTCAGTAATTTTAGAATGATTTCCTTCTCCAATATTTCTAAATCTTAGGATAACATTTTTTTCTGCTAATGAAGCAATACTCAAATCTTCTAGATTCATATCTTGTAAAGCATCTTTGATTTCATTATTTTCTGGACGAACTTCACTAAATTGAAACTCTGCTAATGTTCCTCCGGAAAAATCAATTCCCAAATTCAACCCCCAAACTAAAAGCGCCAAGATACTTGCCACAACTAAAATTCCCGAAATACTAAACCAAATTTTTCTTCTTTGTATTATTTGCATACCTTGTATACTAACGAATTAATACTAATGTAGAACGAATATTCACCCCAGTTAGTCAACGGGGCACGGCTAATCACTAATACGAATTCGTGATTCGTCCGCATTCGTTCTACTTCGTGTCCATTTGTTTTACTTTTATACCTGGCTTCCAGAAAAACATTATTTTTTTAGTCCATTTTGAAAATTTAGAAAGAATAGTATAATCAGTAAATTTTCTCGTCACGATAATTGCACTCAACATACTGACTAGAATACCGATCCCTAAAGTTAACGCAAAACCTTTTACAGAACTGGAAGCAAATGTCCAAAGTATAAAACATGTAATTAGAGTAGACACATTCCCATCTCTAATGGATGGCCACGCCCTTGTAAATCCTTCACTTATACTCATCTCAAGAGTTTCCCCTTTATGTAGTTCTTCTTTTACTCTCTCAAAAATCAGAACATTTGCATCAACCGCCATTCCAAATGATAGGATAAATCCTGCAATTCCAGAAAGTGTTAATGTGACAGGAATCATTTTGAAAATCGCAAGAGATAAAATAACATAAACCACTAATGCTAACCCTGATAATAATCCTAATAATTTATAATAGAAAATCATAAAAATTGCAACTGCTAACAAACCTATCGCCCCCGCCTTCAAACTTTTCTGAATAGAAATTTCGCCCAAAGTTGCCCCAACGGTTTGCTGACCAATTAATTTAATTGGAACAGGCAATGCCCCTGCATTTAGCCTTTGTGCTAATTGCCTTGCCTCTTCAATTGTAAAATCTCCTTGGATAACAGCCCGCCCACTTAGGATCGGCTCGTTAACATTCGGAGCGCTGATGATCATCCCATCAAGAAATATCGCCACTCGTTTACCAACATTCCTTTGCGTGATGTCCGCAAAAAGTTCTGTCCCTTCTCCATTAAACTCCAAACTTACTTGTGGCTGAGAAGTTTGCGGATCAAAAACTAATTCTGCTCTTGAAAGTTGCTTTCCGGAAAGTTGTGTAAGTTTAAATGGGTCAACATAAATATTTTGGTCTACATCAACCTGTGCTTCTACATTCGCGGCATTTCCACTCGCATCTGTCGCTACAACTTCTATCTCGTTTTCCTCTGTTTCCTCTTTATTCGTAATATCACCTGTTTCTTTATTTTCTTCTATCTCTTTAGCTTCCTGATCCATCTCTTCTTTAGGTTTTTCTTCTTTGAATTCTAATAACGGTGTTTCCCCGATCATCTTTATCGCTTCGTCAACATCATTCACCCCCGCCAAATCCACAATCAAACGATGTTCACCACTTACTTTGGAAACTTGGACTAATGGTTCAGAGACTCCAAAGATATTTACTCGCCTTTCAACAACATCTCTTACCCCTTCCATCGCATCACTATAACTCTCGGATTTAACATTAGAAAGATCTGCCAAATATACAAGATGAGTTCCACCTTTTAAGTCCAAACCCAAAGTAAAATCTTTTATATAAAAATAATGGAAGTCCCATCCACTAAGCCATTGGTCAAATCCCTTATCTTTAAGAACCAGATTTTCCGACTGCGCTAAATTATATTTATACTTATTTAATTTATCTACCGTCTTATTAAATCCAACCGAATAATTATAGAAAAAGGCAAGGCAAGTTATGATAAGAATAAAAATAACTGCCATCCGCGCCTTTGATCTTGCTCCAGTTGGTGCAAAAATTGGCTTTAGAACAAACCAAATTGCCTTCCATAGAAATGACAAAATCCCTCCAATAACATACTTGAAGGAATCAAACATATACGCCAATAATTGTTTTAGTTTTACAGTTATTTTATTCATTCAGTTAATTTCATTAACCCCTGCATTATACCCGATGTTTTAATGGTGGTCAACTTGACATGTCCTCAATTTATTTGATATACTGATCATGAAATAAGAAACTCGGGACAAATCCCAGTGGGAAAGTTCCTCGGAACTACCGAGACTTCTAACCCCAGCGTAAGCTGGGGTTTTGTTATTCTATAACAACAATTATTTTTTTCTGTAATCTTTTGTAAAACTTGGAAATTTTATTCAAGTTCTTTTTATCAAAATACGATCTTGATAATCCTGCAACCATATCAGCTATTCTGATTCCTGCATATTGATTATCATTTACTGTTTTAAGTTTTCTTACAGAAATTCCCTTACTTCTTAGAATATTTTTTATTTTTCTTTCATACCATTTTGGCTTTTTGCCGTCAATATAAATATTTTTTATATTTTTCTCAATAATCATGTGTATTAAAATTCTTTCCAGCTCTTTAGATGAATTTATCGGATTTTTTATCAAAGCTATTTTCACCTTAAATTTTAGCTTTAGAACATTATCAATAAATTTCTCCTTTACTTTCCAAACAGTTTTCGCCCAGTGAAAATTATCTATACTCAGATCCTCTTCTATCCTCTTGATTTCTTTTTCAATTCTATTGTAATTATCAATTTCAACATAAACTAAAACAAAAGTTGAATGATCAATTGTTTTATGAATTCCAGATTCATCTATAAAAATTAACATAAATATTAGACTATCTTAAATAATTATTTGCGTCTATTTTCATTCTAACATGTTTGTCATGATTCCGACAAAAACAAAAGGCAGATAATATTCTGATTATCTGCCTTTCCTAATCTCCACAAAAAAACATCATTCAAAATTAACTAAAACCTTTCCCATATACTCATGCCATCCTTTAATATCAGGTTCTAATGCTCCTATGGAAATTTCTTCAATCCTTTCCTTTCCTTGAAAAAACAGAAAGGGATCTTTTTGCGAATATGCTCCAATATCATTACAATATTCGTATTTTCCATCATCAAGGTTTATTCCTCTCCCTCCATAGAATTTACGATCCTGATATGCTTTCAGTAATGCCTCTTTCAAAATGGGAATCGCCTCCTTAGAATATTCTCCCAGATAATACATCGTCCACAGCACAGGACTTTCATCGTAACGAATACTGGTAAAGCCACTGCTATTTCCGTCGTCTCCAACACAATAAGCATCCATTAAAACAAGCTTGCTATTTTCTTTTTCCTCTCTGAATTGATATCCCTTATACCCGAATGAAAACAATTCTGCTTCAGCTCCGCTTGCCCATCCTTTCACCATACATTCAAAAAAGAAATTTTTAACCCTTTTCAAGCTCATTTCGCCTGATTTTACTAACTCCGCCCATTCTTCTTGAGTCAATCTCGATTTATGTTCAAACACGGTCTCTCCTTCATGTTTCTTGTAGTTACATAGTAACCACACAAATTATCAAAAAACTGCTGTTATTTCAATGTATACATTTAACAGCATTTGATCATTTTTGTCAAGATTTTTCGTCCATTTTCATTAATTGTCTTGAACTCTGATTTTAATGATTTGACTAATTTTATCTTAAACCTCTCCCTCAATCCCTCTCCCCGCCTTGGCT
>CAZEUY010000002.1:6652-28777 GCA_964515525.1 uncultured Candidatus Saccharibacteria bacterium | reverse complement strand
AAAAAACTCATAAAACAAATTCAGGAAAAGGTCGTCAATCTATTAAGAAAATATAATAATAAACCACTTTATTTATTGGCGAAAGATAATTGTAGCGAAATGTCTCGTTTAGTCGGTTGCTGGATTTTACAAAAACAGCCAAGCACTAAAGTTTTTATTTTACAAGGCAAGAAAGTCTTTAATAGAAAAGAAAAATGCCATGATATTTTGGCGGTAGAATGTTATAATAAAATTTACTTAATTGATACGACAATTTGGCAATTTTTTAAATACAAAAGAAATATATTAATAGGCATAATAAATAATATTTCTGAAGCATTGAATATCACTAAAAAAATATATAAAGGCAATTGGCGTATAGCAGAAAAATTAAATAAAAATGATTTCAAAAATGTGGATGGATGGAAAAGGATAATTGCGATTAACTGCAAAGATAACGATTAAAATACTCGCAAAAAGTAATTGTTAAAAAAAGCGGAAAGAAAATTATTATTGAAGACTGGAGCTAATCAATTTTCAGTTTTCAGTTAACAGTTATCAGTTGCGTTAGCCTGCGGGCAGACAGCTATCAGTTGCGACGGGACGGGCGGGGGATTAAATGACGATAAATCAAAATTGTAATCTATAAAATGTATCAAAAAATGGCTAAGGTAAGCCTAAAAATCAAAAATAAAAATCAGTGTAAAGCGGACTTGACACTAAAAGAGATTGAGCGTAAAGTATAGTTAACGCTAAAATTAAAGAAAAACTATGGATTTAAAGAAGCAAAAGATAAAAGAATATATAAATGATCAAATTGCTCAAGCGGATTTTAGATCGCAAGCTTATGTTTTTGACGAGCAGAATCAAAAGAGACCGAACAGAAATATCTTTGTTAGAATACAATCACATTTAGATCAATTTATTTCTGGTAATGCATCTTATCGTTGGATAGCACTTACTGGTTTGCGAGGAGCGGGGAAGACAACAATTATGCATCAGTTGTATCACTCTAAGAAAAATATTGATGGATATTTTTTAGTTCTTTCGGTTGACGAAATAACACAAACACTCGGAAGCAATATAAATGAAGTAATAAAAGTTTTTGAAGAAATTATCGGGCGTCCGATTGTGAATTTAGATAAACCATTATTTCTATTTTTAGATGAAGTGCAATATGATGAGAAATGGGGGATAACTCTTAAAACAGTTTATGACAGTTCTAATAAAACTTTTATTTTTTCAACTGGATCAGCTGCTGCGTTGATAAATAGCAATCCAGATATTGCTCGGCGTGCTATTTATGAAAAAATTTACCCTCTTTCATTTACTGAATTTATAAAAATTAAACATAATAAATACGAGACTAAAAATCTCGCAAAAAAATTGCAGGAAATTATTTTTTTAAGTAAAAATGCTAAAGATGTTTACGATGACTTAAAGAGGCAAGAAGAGAAAATTAATAGATATTATATGGGAATTAGTCGTTTGGATTTTGAAAATTATTTTTATTATGGTTCTTTGCCATTTATGATTGCTTTGGAAAACGAAGCTCTTGTATATGATCAAATCAATAGATCTCTTGAACGAGTTGTAAATAAAGATATTCCCCAAATGCGTGGTTTGTCTTCTGAAATTATATCAAAAATTTCTGCTATTTTATATGCGGTGGCTGATATGGATGCTTTAAATTTTACAACATTGGCTGAAAAATTTGGTATTTCTCGTCCAAAAATTGCTGAGATTTTTTCTGTACTTGAACAAACAGAGATTCTACATCGTATTTATCCCCAAGGATCACATTTTAAGCAAATTACACAAAAACCATCTAAGTATCTTTTTTCATCTCCAGCGTTTCGTGCTATGTATTATAAAACAATAGGTAATACTATTAGTGGGCAAAATGCGCGAGGGAAAATTTTAGAGGATTTAGTGGGGATGTATTTTTATCGTTTATGCGATAAAAAACCTTCTTTCTCTATTACTTATGATAGTGCCAAGGGCGGAGCTGATTTTATTATAATAACCGAAGGGAAGAAAATTGCAGTAGAAGTGGGTGCTAATAAAAAAGAATACAAACAGATTGTGCAGACAGCTAAAAAAATAAATTCTTCTTATGGGATAATCATCTCGGAACAGGCTGAAGTTCTTGAATATAATGAAGAGGCAAATGCTGTCAAAATACCTTTGAAATATTTTTTACTAATGTAATTTATAGCAAGTCTGTAGGATGGGGGAGGAAATAAATTTGACTAATCGTATACAATTGGATATATTTGAAAATATATGATAAAAGATAGACTCAACAAAAGAATAAAGCTTTCAAATGAGGTGATTTTAAAAATCGCTCAAATTGATGAACTAAAAGGGCGATGGAATGGCTCTCTTTCGTTGAATCCAAAAATTCTAATGCCAACAGTCCACTGTAAATGGCTAAGGTAAGCCTAAAAATCAAAAATAAAAATCAGTGTAAAGCGGACTTGACACTAAAAAAATACCACATCGGATGATGTGGTATTTTTTATTTACAAGAATTAAATTAGGTCTTTTTGTTGAATGCCCAGACTGCGGCGCCTACCATTACTGCGGAAAAACCAACGAGGAATAGGGCATTGATAGATGTGTTAAGTAAAGAAAGACGACTAAGAGCATTTGAATTGACTTGACCTCCCAGAAGGATTTGTCTCATTGCATCAACACCATAAGTCAATGGGTTTATGTATGAAAGAGCACGCATCCATATTGGAACAGCGGTGAGCGGAAAGAAGGCGCCGGAGATAAAGAACATCGGGAAAATCAGAACTTGCATTACGAGGCCGAAACTCTCGGTTGTTTTCATAAGAGAGGAGATCAATAGTCCCATTCCAGAGATGGCGAAAGCGAGCAAAAGCATGAAAACGATAAGTTGTGGGATGGTAAGAAAACTAATTTTTACTCCGATGAGTGGAGCGAGGATTAGAAGAAGTAATGCTTGGATTGAGGCGATGGTCGTTGCTCCCAATGTTTTTCCTAATGCGACCGCTACGCGGGAGACGGGTGCTACTAAAATTTCTTTGAGAAAACCAAATTCTCTATCCCAAACAGTGGAGACGGTGGAGAAGAAAGCAACGCTCATAACGCTCATTGCAACAATTCCCGGATACATAAATTGCACAAAATCAACTCCAAAATTTCCCATCGCAAGAGTTTTACTTAATCCAGATCCGAAAACAAAAAGAAACATCAGTGGCATAAAAATGGTAGAGATAATTCTCGCTTTGTCTCTCCAATAGCGGATAATTTCTCTTTGCCAAATTGTGTAAATTGTTTGAATAAATTGCATACAAATTTTAATTAAATTAATGTCTCCTTCGCATACGCATCTGCTGGCGCATTCGGTCTTTGTTGGAGGCTTCTTCTTCACGGATAGCATGCCCAGTGAAATGTAAAAACACATCATCTAATGTCGGTTTTCTTAGTTCAATAGCATCAATTTTTGTGGTCAAATCGTTAAAGAGGCGAGGGAGAAATTGGTCGCCGTTTTTTACTTCTATTCGCAAAGCGTCATTTTCTTCATTGACTTGCACGCTATATTTTTTCTCAATTTCTTTTTTCAATGAATTTTTGTCACTACTTTTCATTCTGATAACATCTCCGCCAACTTGCATCTTGAGATTGTTTGGAGTATCAAGTGCTATTATTTTCCCATGATCAATAATGGCAATCCTATCACAGTTTTCAGCTTCATTCATATAATGCGTGGTCATGAATATCGTCATTTCTTTTTCACGTTTCAGTTTCAAAATGTAATTCCATAAATGAGTTCGTGTCTGTGGATCAAGTCCGATGGTTGGTTCATCCAAGAAGAGAACGGCTGGATAATGAATAAGCCCACGTGCTATTTCCAATCTTCTTTTCATTCCTCCTGAATAATTTTTTATCGTCTCATCTTTTCTTTCCCATAAGTCCACCAATCGCAAAGTTTCTTCTTTTCTTTTTTTGAATTCATCTTTTGGAACTCCATACAATTTTGCATGGAATCGCAAGTTTTCTTCTGCTGTAAGGCGATCATCTAATGATGGGTCTTGAAAAACAAGCCCAATAGATTTCCGTGTTTCATTTTTTTGAGAAGAAACATTACATTGATTTACAAAAACATCTCCGTCTGTTGGCGGGAGAATTGTTGAGAGTATATTAATAGTTGTTGATTTTCCTGCTCCGTTGGGTCCAAGGAATCCAAAAATTTCTCCCTTTTTTACTTCAAAGGAGATGTGATCAACAGCCACCAAATCACCAAATTTTTTTGTTAGATTTTGTACCTCAATGATGTTCATATTTTTTTTGAGTGATGATATAAGTATAGTGAGATGGTTGGACAAGTCAAGGAAAAAAGAATTCACAATTTAAATTGTGAATTCTTTTTTGTTTTGCTTCGGTTGCTTTTTACAAAGTAAGGTGTTATTATCTGCATGATGCCATATTCTGCAACATTTTTTGATAAAAAAATTGAAAAATTCATACAAAAATGGGGTTATATTAGCTATTTTGACATTGGCGTAGGAGCTGGAAAGTATGGGAAAATTATTAGAAAAATTTATCCAAATGCACAATTAAAAGGAATCGAAATCGATTCCGAGTATATCAATAAATTTCATCTTTCCGAAACATATAATGAAATAATTTTAGGGAATATTATGGATTATATCAGCAAAAAATCCGATGCCATAGCTGACGTAGTTATTATTGGTGATATAATTGAACATTTATTAAAATCGGAAGGAATAGATTTATTAAATTATCTTGTATATCGAGCAAAGAAAATAATTGTAGTTTATCCCAAAAAATATGTGCAGTATGCGGTAAACAATAAAGAGAATGAAGCACACAGATCTGTTTGGAATAAGGATGATTTCAAAGCCTTTAATTTTAAAATTTATAACGCTGAGTATCTTTCAATGGTAATTATTAATGGATATCTAAATGATAAACAAGCAATTATTAAGCTCTATGGATAATTTATGAAGATAGGTGTTGCTATAATGGTAAAAAATACCGAGATATTTATGAAATCTTTGATGTCAAATCTTTCATGGGTGGACGGGATTTATTTGTATGATGACAATTCATCTGATAAAACTGTTGAATTAGCTAAAAAGTATGCCCAGACATTACTAATAGTTGAGCAAAGTACAAACAAAAACCCCGTTTTTGATAGGGGAGAAATGATAATAAGAAATTATATTATTCGCACAGCATTTGAAAAATTGAATTGTGATATTCTTATACTTATTGATGGTGATGAACTTATATCATCTTTGCTCAAGGATCTGATTCTTGAGAAGATGTCAGATAATAGATATGATTCAATTTGTTTTACCACATGGCATTTATATTCAGAAAATCAATATCTTCATTTTTGGAAGACAAAAATTAATGATGTCGATCTCATTGACCCGCATACACGAGTAATAAAGAAAAATAAAAAGTTTGAGAGATTATTTAATGATGGTAGTCACCCAATTATTAATTCAACTTCAAAAACATATTGTACAAATGGAGCGTTTCATTTTCACCTCAAATATTATAAATTAAGTCCATACCCAAATTATGCTTTACATTTTCTCCCCGAAAGAATTACTGAAAAAGATTTAAGTTGTTATATAAAAGAGATCCCATTCAAATTACCTAATGAGATAAAGAGTGCATTAAAAAAGATTGATTGGGATAAGTACGATCAATTAAATACAGATTACTATAAATGTTATAAGTCCGAAAGAAAATTATCAACAAGTGTAGAGGAAAATTTAATCCATCCAAAAGATAAATAATTTATGAATCAACTAGACATCAAAAACGACGTTTTACTATTCTATAGAAAACATCAATATGATTTTCCTGATGCTAATTCAAATAGGACTATCTCTGGATTTTATTCATGGTATCTAAGGCTAGTTAAAGGTTTAAAAATCAAAGGATTTAATGTCGTTGAAAACAATTTTAATTTAGCAAAACAAAATCCAGATTATCCAGTTGGGCTTGTCGGTACGTCTATCGCATTGAAAAATTGGGATTTACCAAATCCTGTTATATTGGGACCAAGTATGTATGACCATCCTCGTTTAAACCCTAATTTAATGAAAGACAAAAGATTTGATAAATATCTTTTTACTTGCCAATGGCTTCTTGATGTATTTAAACCTTTTTATGGTAATAAATGTGCTTTATGGTATGCGGGAATAGAAATTGATAAATGGATAGATGCAAAAAAGTCTCATAAAGATATTGATGTTTTAATATATAACAAATTAAGATGGACAAAAAACGTAAAGCAACAATTATTATTAGATCCGATAAAAGCAGATTTAGACAATAGAGGGTTTAATTATTATATTTTGAATTATGGGAATATTTCTCATGAACAATATATGGATTTATTAAAACGTAGTAGAACTATGATATTTCTTTGTGAGCATGAAACACAGGGTATGGCTTATCAAGAGGCGTTGTCTATGAATGTACCAGTGCTTGCTTGGGATCCCGGATATTGGGTGGATCCTATGTGGGAAATTTTTTCAGAAAAACCCGTTAAATCTACTTCAGTTCCGCAGTTTTCCGATAAGTGTGGCTTGCGATTTGCAAAAATTTTTAATTACAAAGATACTTTTGATAAATTTTGGAACGATAAAGATAAATATAAACCTAGAAAATTTGTACAAAATAATTTATCTTTGGAAAAATCAGCAGAAATTTATTATTCATATTATTTAAGCTCTTTCAACAATAGAAAAAAATGAAAAAAGCTTTAATAGTAAATCATATCGGTATTGGAAACGGTTTAATGGTCATCCCGTTATTAAAAATATTAGAACAATCATTCCCAAGGGTTAAATATTATTATGTAGATAATCCATTCCTCGCAATCAAGTATTTTAAAGAAAAAGCTAAAATAGATAATTTAGAAAATTCTTTTGACAGAAGCTGGAGAAGCTTCCCTAAAAATAAATGGTCAGCGATTATTAAATTTATTGAAGAAAATAATATTGATACCATTATAAATTTTCGAAATGAGGGGCCAAATTACGATAAAAATTATTTTGCTTTTAAGAAAAAATATAAGGATAGAATTAAGTGTTGGAATTTAGATTTTGATGAAATTTTTAAGAGAAAAATCAATAAGAATATCATTGATGATTCATTACAAATGCTGGAACGGCTAGGGTGTGATATTGGCAAATTTGAACCGCATTGGATAAGTAAAAAATCAAATAATAACGCTCCATACCCCAAAATACTTTTTTATGTCGGTTCAAGTCAAAAATCTAAACGATGGGATTCTAATAAATGGGTCGAACTTTCAGACAAAATATGCAAAGATCAATCATTGATCTCATTGTCTTTTATTGGCGGAGTTACGCCAGAAGAGCAAAAAAGTATGAGTTTTATTGTTGATAAAGTCATCAAAAGATGTAAGAATAACCATATTAGCTTTTCTATTTCTAAAGATTTAGTAAAAATAATGCATTTATTTTCCGAGCAAGATGTAATTGTTTCTAACGATACTTTTGCTATTCATCTTGCTAGTGCTCTCAATATTCCTACAGTTGGATTATATTTTAGTACGGATCCAATAATTTGGGGTAGCTTAGGTGACAATTTTTATTCAGTAGAATCTACTGTAAAGTGTGATGGAGTCAAACAAAATATAGGAAATTGTATTCACTTTGAGACAGGGTGTTCGAATCTCGAGAAAATAAAAGACTCCGTTACTGTTAATAGAGTCTATAAGATTATAAATCAAATAAAATGGAGAAAAAGAATTTCAAAAAAGTCATAGGCGTTATTGGTGGACACAATCATAATACAACAGCAGAAGCCAAGTTGATATCAGAAAAGATAGGTATTGTATTGGCTAAACATGGTTATACAGTAGCAACTGGAGGAGAGGATGGTATTATGGAATCTGTGTGCAAGGGGGTCAAATCTGTTAAGGGTACTACGATTGCTATCATCAAAGGCAATGATAAACAAACGGCAAATAAATATATTGATTATGTTATCGCGACGTCTCTTGATCTATCGTTTATGAATGTTTTAATTTGGTCAGCAGATTGTATTTTAGCTTTTACTGGAAAATATGGAACATTAAGTGAAATTGGGTTAGCGTTAGATATTGGTAAACCGTTGATAATGATCGGAGACAACGATTTATTAGTTAAGGAAAATATAGACAGAAATAATTTTATTCATTTTAATAATATAGAATCTACACAAGATTTTGAAAAGTTGATCAATACAATAGAAGACATAATTCAATAATTATTTTTTCTTTATAAAATTCGTGCTCCTATATCGTTTAGATAAATTCTGTTGTTGTTTTTTAATTTTTTCCCATGATCCAAAAATATTACTAAATCCTTTTTTATCAGAATTATCTCGAAAATAATTAAAAATTAAAATCCATTCTTCAAAATTAAGTTGTGACGGTTTGTCTTTCAAAAGACGCTGATTATTAAAATTACATACCTGTTTTTTTGAAAGCAAATATATCAAATTTTCCATTATATCCTTTTTCCATGAAGTAAAACAAAAAGATACAAAATCTCTAAATAGAGCATAGTGTTCAAATTTAATTAAAGGATTTATCCTTTTTTTAATTGATAATAAAACTATGGAAACACGAGGCTTTGGTTTAAAAACAAGATTAGAAATTTTTTGTATTATTTGTATATCATAAATAGGATAATATACTATAGATAAAAGAGAGTTTTTATTATCTTTTTGCAAAATGTATTTTTCGGCTGCTTCTTTTTGTGTAATCAAATAAGTTGAAATTGGGATAGGGTTAATTGTTTCAATAATATATTTAATAATATCGGCAGTAGTATTAAAAGGGATGTTTGAAAATATTTTGTATTTTCCTTCGTTTTTTGGTTTCCATTCAAGAAAATTTTTATTTAATAAAACCAAATTATGATTATCCTCAAAGCGTGCTTTTAGTTGATTATAAAGAATTTGATCAAGTTCAACGGCAATTACTTTTCCAGCTTTTTTAAGTAAAACATTAGTAATTACTCCTGTTCCTGGACCAATTTCTATAACGGTATCATCAATAGAAATATCTGTCATAGATATTAATTCATGAACATCTTTTTCATTTTTGAAAAAGTTCTGTGAATGAGAGAGCTTCCTATTATCTTCATATATTGGAGGCTTATTTTGCGACATAGTCATATAATTTAATTGCTATAATTACATAGATAATATACGCAATTTTTGTGGCTCAGTCAATACAGAATCTCTAAAATAAAATGTGCATTTCCACCCTCACCCAAGGCGAGCATACAAGGCGGATAAATTAATGTGTATTTTTTAATGAAATAGGGCTTTTCTTTTTGGTTACTTGGTGGTATTGTAACCGGGGGTAGAGGATTAGTAATAAAATATGGCAAACAAAAATCTTACAAATGCAAAGCGGGCAAAGAATGATGAGTTCTATACTCAAATGGAGAGGGAGTTTATATTCCTGAAACTGGTTTAGTAAAATTTAGAAATGTTTGTTGGTTTACCAATCTTGATCACGGACGTCGTCATCAGCCATTGCCGCTTATGACAATGGAAGAAAATTTGAAATACAGCAAACATAAAGAAATTAAAGGCAAAAAAGCGTATGATAAATATGATAATTACGATGCGATAGAGGTGTCGTTTACTGATTCTATCCCGAGCGATTATGACGGCGTAATGGGCGTGCCGATTAGTTTTTTAGATAAGTATTCACCGGAGCAGTTTGAGTTACTTGGAGCAAATAGAGGTGTTGATCAAGATCCAAATGGAATTTACGGACAAGGTTCGTACCTAAATGGCAAAGAAACTTTTAAACGAATTTTTATTAGACATAAGAAAAAAAATAGAGAGATAGATTTTATATGGACAGAAAGTTAATTCATAAAGCACAAAAGTAATGGATATTTTAATAGAAATTTTTACGTGGTTTGGATTTTTTTTGGAGATTTGTTTAATTGTATGGATTATTTCACAAAGAAAAAAAATAAAGGGAATATTGTTTAAAAATAGAAAAACGGAAAGAAAAAATAAGGATAATTTTTTAAACGATAATTCACATCCCGAAGTGGGTGACAGAGAAACTCCTAATGATAATAATGCAGAGATTGGAGCCAAAAGATTGAACGAAAAAATCGAATCATTAAACTTGATTGTTATGGGGATATCGTTTGTTCTATTTGTAAGTTTCGCCGGTTTTATTCTTGATGCCTATCATCATAAGGAAGATGCATATATTGAATTTTTTAAAATAGTCAATGAACAGAAAGAATATATAGAAAAACAAGATCTAAAAATAATGAAAGGAGAAATTGAAAATCTGAAAGATGATTTAAGACAATTGATAAATAAAGACGATTCTTAGCTCGTTATCTAATAAACATTAACTTTATAACTATGGACTTAACAGAATATTTAAATAAGATCATTGATCTAGTAGACGAAATTAATAAAAAGGGTAATCATAATTTTTACTTACAAATGAAAAATGTCCTGAGGATTTACTATTTAGGAATCAACAACATTCTCGTCACTAAAAGGGTGTTGAAAAACATTAGTTTTGACGAATTGGATTTGAGTAGCAGGGAAAGAGATCACATCAAAAATGTCGGTTGGTTGTTAGACGATAACTATGTGAGCGAAACTTATTTAGGGGTACTGAAAATGAATTTAATTTTAGATAGCTGGGTTGTTTTAAAAAGCAATAAAGATTTGGGTAAAAGCAACGATCTATATGAAAATTACGGAATTTTAATAGACAGTCTTTATAATAGTTCAGAAGGAACAAAAACGGTTGATATTAATTTAGAGGGAAAGAGAAAGATAGAAATTAAGAAAAATGAAAAAATTGATATTTCACTAGAAAAAGTTCTTGAATTAGTGAAAAAAATTGTTGGTGAATTTAATATGGACAAAAAAGAAAGTTAAATAATAGCGGAGCTTATGCAGGTGCAAATTATTTTAAATATAAAGGCACAAAATTAAGAGATTTACAGGATGTTAAATAACCAACTCAAAAAACCAACATCACCGTCAAAAATATTCGCAAAGGGTAAAAATTATGACCAACAAAGATCAAAACAACCAAGTCATCATCTATAAAACCGAGGACGGCGAGACTAAGATTGAGGTGCGGATGAAAAATGAGACCGTTTGGCTTTCGCAAAAGCAAATGGCCGAGCTTTTTGATAAGGATAGGAAAACTATCACGGAACACATCGGAAATGTATTTAAAGAGGGAGAATTAGCAGAAAATTCAGTATGCCGGAAATTCCAGCATACTGCCAAGGACGGAAAAATATATGGCGTCAATTTTTATAATTTAGATGTCATTATATCCGTCGGCTACCGCGTAAAATCATTGCGAGGCACCCAATTTCGTATTTGGGCAACACAGAAGTTAAAGGAGTACATAGTAAAAGGATTTGTAATGGATGACGAACGATTGGCTGAAGGTCGTGTGGCTAAAACTTACTTTGAAGAATGGGAAGAAAGAATTCGCAGAATTAGAACATCGGAAGCCAATTTTTATCAAAAGGTTCGTGATGTTTTGCCACTAGCGCGGGCTACAATCCAAAAACAAATTACGCCCAAATATTCTACGCCACAGTGCAAAATAAATTTCATTTTGCCATTACAGGCTTAACTGCGGCGGAAATTGTTTCTTCGCGGGTAGATATAGGGCTCTTGTAGCGCACTCTATCTATCAATAACGACGGACGACGACGGAATAAGAAATATATTAATCTACAGAGTTAACTCTGTAGATGACTTGCTATATAAAAAGAATTCACAATTTAAATTGTGAATTCTTTTTATATACAGAGCGAGCAACGGGGATCGAACCCGTATCTTCAGCTTGGAAGGCTGAAGTAATAGCCATTATACGATGCTCGCAGTACAATACGAATGGTTGAAAATTGCATATTTGGAATTGGCCTGCCAGCCGAAGCTCCGCAGAGCGTAGGTTGGTCGGGGTGCCGAGATTTGAACTCGGGTTCTCCTGTTCCCAAAACAGGCGCGATAGGCCACTACGCTACACCCCGTATATTATGCACAATGTATTCTAACATCTTGTTTCCCCCGCGTCAATTTTATGGTATAATAACAAATGAAGAAATAAAAACATATTTATGGGGGAAGAAAAGCAAAAATCTTTCTTGAGGAAGTTTTTAGATAGTGCGAATTTAGTTCAACAATGCCGTGAGAATGGTGTTGGTATTTGGGAATGTCCATCGTTCCTTTTTATTTTGATCGGTTTCCTTGATATTTTAATAACCATTTTGATATATTTTGTTGCAAGCAGATTAGGTGATCCAATTTTCACTGTTTTGAGTTTGGCGGTTACAAATGTTGCTGTTATGTCCATTGGCATGATTCTAATTAAAGCTGCTGAAAAAGTTATTAAAGCTAATCAAATAAGATCAGAATTTGTAAGTATTGCCAGCCATCAATTAAGGGCTCCGCTTGGAAACATTCGATGGGCGGCTGATCTTTTGGAGAATTCTCGTATAGGAAATTTGAGTGAGAAACAAAAAGAATATATTGAAAGTATTCAGATTAATGATAAGCGGATGATTAAACTGTTAAACGATCTTTTGGATGTTTCAAAAATTAACACGGGGACGATGATAGGAGTTGCAAGGACGATTTCATTAGAAGAAATTGTTCAGCAACTTGTGGAGGAGTACAATCTAATTGCTAAAATCCGGGGAGTTCAGTTAACTCTTTCTGTGGATGATGGTTTACCTATGGTGACGATTAACCCGGGTAGAATTAAAGTGGCAATTCAGAATTTGATAGACAATGCGGTCAAGTATTCAAGAAATAGGGGAGAGATTAAAATTTCTGTATCAAGATTAAGGAATAATGTTGTTTTGAGGATTGAAGACAATGGAGCAGGGATTCCTAAAGACCAGCAGAAGGATGTATTCAAGAAGTTTTTTAGAAGCACGAATGTGAAAAAATATGAAGTCATCGGAACAGGATTAGGATTGTTTATTGCGAGATCGGCTATTGAAAGTAGTGGTGGAAAAATTTGGTTTACATCAGAGGAAGATAAAGGGACGGTGTTCTATTGCGCCTTTCCATTCGAGAAGTAATTGTAGTAACGAGAATTAAAAATTAAGGGACGATCCGACCTGTCTCGATTCGATCTGAAGTGGACGGTTTAGATAGTCAGCTGACATAACTCAGTGAAAACTGGCTTGTTGGGTTCTGTCGTCGTATATAAATAATCGATATGATATATAGTAGATTCAAGAAATAAGTATTAAGCATTGAGTATTAAGGAGCGATGTTTTTGTCCGTATTCTTAATTCTTAATTCTTAATTCCTAAGTCTTACATTATGAATAAAAAAACAGTTTTAATTATAGATGATGAAATTACTCTTCAGAAGGCGTTGTCAGAAGTTTTGCAACAGGAAGGGTTTAAAGTTGTGAGTGCGTTGGATGGGGAAACAGGTTTGCAGAAGTGCAAAACATCCGCTCCCGATTTGATATTATTAGACATCATTCTGCCTAAAATGGATGGTTTTAAGATTTTTGAGGAAATTCGTGCGAGCAAAAAACTAAAAAAAATTCCCGTGATGGTGCTAACGAATTTAGAGGAGAATGTTGATGTTGGGAGAATGGCGAGTGGAGAAAATGTTTGTTATTTGGTAAAATCAAATTATAGTTTGGAAAATATAGTTTCCAAAGTTCAAGAGATATTAAAGTAAATATAGAATGAGAGTTCAAGAAAAAAAATTAAAATCATTTATTTTAGATGCAGGAATTTTAACAGAAGAGAAACTCAAGAAAGTTGCGAAACAGGCAGAGAATGAAAGTAAAGATTTGAAACAGAAATTGATTGAATCTGGAGTAATGAGCGAGATTGAGCTGAAAAAATTAGAGGCATATATTTTAGGTTTTCCATTTGTTGATTTGGAAAAAGAAAAGATAGATCAGAAAATCCTTTCTATTATTCCAGAACAGGTTGCACGAACAAATAGGATCGTGTCATTTGCTTGTGATGAAAATACTTTAAAAATTGGGATGGTTGATCCCGATAATTTGCAAGCGATAGATTTTATTAAGAAAAAGTCTCACATGGAAATAGCCCCATGTTTAACAACAGAAAAGGGGATTGAGTTTGCTTTGGGGCAATATGAGAAAAGTTTGCAAGCCGAATTTCAGAGTATTCTCAAGCAGGGAAAAAATATTACTCAGGAGGGAGATTTGCAAAAGATGGCGGAGGACCTCCCAATTGTAAAAGTTCTGGATTCTATTCTAAATCACGCAATTTCCGAGGGAGCGAGCGATATCCACATTGAACCAGAAAATGAAAGCGTTATAATTAGATACAGAGTGGATGGCATTTTGCATGATGCAATGACTCTTCCGAGACAAGCGTTGCTTGGTCTAATAGCGAGGATTAAAGTGCTTGCTCAATTGAAGCTTGATGAGCATAGACTTCCGCAAGATGGACGATTCAAAATTGATTCAGAGAATATGAAAATTGCTTTGAGAGTTTCTATCCTTCCTGTTTTTGGTGGAGAAAAAGCTGTCCTACGTTTGCTTAATGAATCATCAAAAGGACTCACATTTGAGGGGTTGGGATTGGATGGGGAAACTTTAGAAATAGTTCATAGAAACATACAAAATGCTTCGGGGATGATTCTTTCAACTGGTCCGACGGGGTCTGGGAAAACAACAACTCTCTATACTATCATAGATATTCTCAATGCCATAAAAGTCAATATTGCGACAATAGAAGATCCGATAGAATACAAAATGCCACGAATAAATCAAACGCAGGTTAATGCTAAAATAGGGTTTACCTTTGCAAATGGTTTAAGATCTCTTTTAAGGCAGGACCCCGACATCATAATGGTGGGGGAAATTAGAGACAATGAAACTGCTGAAATTGCTGTCCATTCAGCGATGACAGGGCATCTGGTATTTTCTACTTTGCATACTAATAATGCTGCGAGTGCCCCGTTGCGTCTCATAGATATGGGAGTAGAACCATTTTTAATTGCTTCTTCTGTAAATGTTTTGATCGGACAGAGACTCGTCCGAAGATTGTGTGCTAATTGCAGGCAAGAATACAAACTTGATAAAATGACAATGGATGCGCTTGAATTGAATGATGATTTAGATCGAGTGGAAAAGTCATTACAGAGAAAGGGAATACTGAAAAGTGGAGGGATTAAAGAAGCGACATTCTACAAAAGTGCAGGGTGCGATAAGTGTGCAGATGGATTTCAAGGTAGGTGTGGAATTTTTGAAGTCATGGAAGTCTCGGAAACAATAAAAGAACTAATTGGGAGAAAGGTTTCTGAAGATCAGATTGAACATCAGGCAATCAAAGAAGGGATGACGACCATGTTTGAAGATGGGATCGCTAAAGCCATTAAAGGAATCACAACTATTGAAGAAGTATTAAGAACAACAAAAAGATGAATAAAACATTTGAATACACCGCGAAAAATAATTTGGGAGAAATTAAAAATGGAACATTTTCTTCAGATGAGAGAATGCAAGTTTATGATAGGTTAAAAAAAGAAGGATATTCAGTCACTCTTCTCAAAGAAGTAAATCAAAATAAAAAATCTAAATTTGAAAAATGGTTTGATAAATTTGCATGGGTGACGTTAGAAGATAAAATGCTCTTTGTTAGACATTTGGCCGTTATGGTTGATGCAGGGATTACTCTCCCACGATCACTGGGGATTTTACAACATCAAGCACGCACAGAAAGACTTAAAGATATCATAAAAGATATTGCCGACAATGTTCAAAAAGGAAAAAGTTTATCAGATAGTATGGAAGTGCATAACAAAGTTTTTGGTCATCTTTTTATAAACATCATCAAGGCAGGTGAAAAGGGAGGTAATCTTAATAGCACTTTGGATTTGCTTGCAGAGCATTTAGAGAAAGAACATTCTTTAATGGCAAAAATAAGGGGAGCTATGGCCTATCCGTTGATGGTTGTTTTTGCAATGGTGGTGGTGGGGATTGCTATGATGATTTTAGTCATTCCTAAATTAGCAAACATGTTTATGGAGTTAGGAGTCACTCTTCCTCTTTCAACGAGAGTACTTATCAATGTTAGTTTATGGATGAAAAACCATTCTGTTGTAGCTATAATCTTTCTTATCGTTGTGGGAATCATGTTCAAATGTTTTCTATCTTGTAGTCGCGGGAAGAAGATATTCCATCTTATTATTCTCAAAATTCCCAAAATAAGTGACATGGTAAAGAAAATAAATTCTGCCAGATTTGCTCGTATCGCGAGTTCTTTAATTCAGGCAGGTATTCCATTGTCAGAATCTTTGAGATCAACAGCGCAGACTTTGCCAAATATCTATTATAAAATGTCTCTTGAAAAAGTGGCGGATGAAATACAAAAAGGGAAAAATTTTCATGATGCGCTTCAAGAATTTGATGAACTGTATCCGTTGTTGGTGACGCAGATGGCGGAAATAGGGGAGGAAACAGGAACATCCGGGAGTATTCTTGCTAAACTAGCAGATTTTTATGAGGATGACATAGATAATTTTACGAAAAATTTGTCATCTATTATAGAACCAGCGTTGATGATTGTTATTGCTTGTGCTGTAGGTTTTCTCGCTTTTGCGATGATTCAACCAATGTATTCTCTTATGGGAGCGATTTAATTTTAGCTATGTTGTTCATGCAAGATAAAAAAAATATTTTAGGATTTTCTGTAATAGAACTTCTGGCAGTAATTGCAGTTTTTGCAATCATTTTAGCAATAGGTATTCCATCTTTAAGTCATTTTTCTGAATCAGCTAGCTTAAGAGTAGAATGCGACACACTTGTTTCATCTCTCAAGATGGCTCAGCAGGAAGCGGTTTCTCAACAATACAATCATGTCGTAAAAATCAATACAGACCAAAATTATTGGACGATCATCAGACAAGAACCAGATACTGAAACTCCCGGAGTTGTCACAGAGTTTGATGTGCAAAAGAGAGAACTACAAAAAAATGTCTTCATCAAAGAAATTGTTGGGATAGAAGATTCTCAAGTGAAGTTTGTGCCATTTGGTTCTGTCACTGATGCTGGGTCTATCGTTTTAGAAAACAAAAAAGGCAGTCAATGTGTGGTTGAAATTTCTCCAGCAGGCTTTGTTAAGAAACAATAATCCTCTTTCTCCGCCTTGGGCGGATACGGAGGACAAGGGAAAAAGGTATGCAAGAAAAAAATGTTTTAGGGTTTACTTTAATAGAGGTGATGGTTGCGGCAGTGATTGTGGCTCTCGCGCTTACAGCTGTTTCACAAACTTTTTCTATGGGAATAGAATTATCTTACAATGCTGAAAAAGAAACGATGGCGATGGCACTCGCACAAGGAAAATTGGAAGAAACTATTGCGTTAGGGTATGATAATATATCAGAGGGAATTAGTGAGAGAGAAAAATTTTCTAATGATTCCGAAAGTCATTTTTACGCTTTTGAAAATCAAGTAGAAGTTGATTATATGGATACAAATTTAGAAAAAACATCTTCTGATACTGGGTTGAAAAAGATCAAAGTTAATGTTTTTTGGCCTAATCGCAAAGGAGAAAAAGAAGAAAATTTAGTATTATTAATTGCGAAACAATGATGAAAAAAATTAAAACCCACCTCCTCTGCTTTAGGCAGATACGGCGCGGTCTGCTTACGTTCTTTTGCGAAAGAACTACGGCAAGACAAAGCGAGACAAAATATGGTTTTACAATGATGGAAACATTGTTGGCAGTAGGAATTGGAACAACAATTATTGTCGTAGCGGGGAGTATTTATTTTATGGGGGTTAAGACATATAGGAGAAAAAGTCTGAGTGCAGAATTAGTGCAAAATGGGCGCGTTGCTATAGATCGTATGAGTAGAGAAATTAGACAGACTTCAGAAATTGCAGTTGAACTTCCAGAAGAGGAAATAGATGATTTGCCAACAGAAATTCTTTTTAGGAATGGGCACGATGCGGAAGAAATCAATTATGTAAAATATTATATGTCCAATGGCAATTTGAATCGGGAAGAGAGATTTTACTATTTTGAATCTGACCCGGAAAAAACTCATGTTGTTTGTGGAGCGATTGGGGAAGGGGGAGAACTTCCTGTGTGGGGTGTTGTAAAAGATCAGGTGATAGCAGAAAACATTTCTGATTTAGGATTTTTTGGTGGGCATCTTGTTCATATGAAATTGATGTTATCTAAATTAGATTTGAATTTATATTTAGCTACTGCTGTTTTGGGAAGGGGTATTGATTGATATGGCTGGGTGTCGGGAAAAAAATAATTTATCTTCTCAGGGGTTTGCTATTATTATTGTTGTAATTCTAATTTCTGTAATCCTAATTTTTGCGGGAGGGTTTGCATTAATGTCAATTACGGAAAATCAAATGACTGATAGTCAGACACAGTCAATTAAGGCGTATTACAATGCTGAATCTGGAATCCAAGAAGCTATCTGGAGAATCCAAAATGATCCTGAATGGATAGAAGGTTTTGAAGGCGATCCAGAGTGGGAAAAAACTCTTGAAAGGACAGATCTTTTTTCAACGGGCGGATCATATATTGTTCAAATTTCCAACGATGATGTAGGCGAGGCAGATCTTTCTTCGTTAGGAAAACAGATTATTAGGGTAGATACTCAAGCACGCAGAACTGTAAATACTTTTGTTTACAAAGCTGTTGATGTTGAGGAGGAAGAAGAGGAAGACAGCGGTGGAGAAGATGGCGGCGGCGACGGTGAAGATAGTGGAGTAGTAGTAGAAATTCCTGATATGGATTTTACAGTTTTAGCGGTCAGTAATGATTTGGATTTTGCTGGAGTAGTAGCAAATATAACAGGGAACATGTATGCGGATAACGATATGAATATGCGTCTTTGGAGTGATGTGGATGTTTCAAAAAATGTGCGAGCGATGGGAGATGTTACTATAGATTCTAATTCGGACGTTTTTGCGATTGGGATATTTGCCGAGAATTATCCACCAGTACCAGATGCTTTAGAGTCACCATATGTTGGGTTTGATAATTCTGGTGATAGTCTGTCAATGAAAGCAAGAGCTCAAGCCGTAAATCAAGTTTATTCAGCCGAAGAATTTAACACATTATTGTCTGAAAATCCAACACTATCATTTAATGGAGCAGTGTATGTGACAGGAGCTGTAAGTATTGAGAGGGGAGAAGGTCTGACAATTAACGGAGCGTTGGCGACGGATGGTTCTATCACAGTAGGGAATATCTGGCAATGGTGGGATCCATGTACCGACAATGATGCTCAATTAACAGTTAGTCATATTTCAGGAAGTCCAGCCGGTGTATTTTCTAAGGGAAACATCTCTATCAATACATGTGTAAATGATGTTTCTATCAATGGGGTAATATATGCTGGGAATGATTTCAATATATTTTCTCCTGAAAACGATTTTTATCTTGAAGGAGAAATTATTGCTCAGGAAGTTCAATGGTCTGGAATCTGGCAAGGGATATTTTTAGTGTTTGATGAAGATGTTGTAAACGATACATTAAGAACTGGAAGCGGGTTTGCGCCTTTAATTAGCTTTGATCATTGGGAGGAAGAATAACTTATATGGGGATGCTTAATTTTTTTAAAGTTTATCCATCAATTACAGGATTAGATATCTCAGATCAGGTTCTAAGAGCTGTTCAATTAAAAGTGAGAGGAAATAAATTTGTTCTTGTTAAAATTTGCGAAGAGAAATTAGACGAAGGAGTTTTGCAAGATGGTGAGATAAAAGATAAAGAAAAATTTGAAAGATCATTAAAAAATATTCTTGAGAAAAAGAGGATTGCTCGTAATGTTATTTATTCTTTCCCAGAACTAAAAACATTTGTTAAGATTGTAGATGTCCCTGATCTTGAGGGATCGGAATTAAACGAATCAATTCGTTGGGAAGCAGAAGCTAATATCCCTATTCAGATTGAAGATGCATATTTAGATTGGGAAATTATAGAAAGAAATGAAATTAAAAATACAAAGAAAATTTTTTTATCAGCCATCCTGAAAAGAATCGCTGATGAGTATTCCGAATGTTTAGAAAATGCTGGGTTTAAAATTGCAGCAGCTGAAAATGATTCAATAGCTTTGGCACGGGCATTAAAAAATCAAAGAAATCACGCTTTTTTAGCGGTTAACATTGACAAAGAAGAGACGATTCTTACGATGGTTCAGAGGGGAGCAGTGAGATTTACTTCAAGTATTCAGAAAAGCGGACGAGAAGATATTCTTCCGGAAATCCATCAAGCGGTAGATTTTATTAATGAGCATATTGTGCATAATACAAAAGTTGAAATTGTGTTATCAGGCGGGTCTGACTTAAAATCTGTAATGGGAAAAATGAAAGGAGAATTTTCGGAAAATATAATTATAGGGGATCCGTGGAAAGATATTATTAAAAGAAAACAAACGAGTGAAGAAGATTTGTGTAATTTTAATGTAGCATTGGGTCTTGCAATGAGAAAATTATGAAGATTAATTTAATTGATAAAATTAGGCGTGAGAATTGGGAATTTTACGTGCGAAGGCGAGTTATTATTTTTATCGCGATAGCCTCAATGGTTTTCATAACAGGATTTTCTGCGATATTTTTCTTCTGGGGAAAAAGTGTTAACGATGTTTTAGATGAGCAAGAATTGCCAGCCATAGAAAGAGATGTTGATCAGGAAGAGCAAATTAATAAAAAAGTTTCTGCGTTAAATAATGAAATTAGTTTTCTGAATAATTCTCTTGGTGGCAATATGGAAGTAGCTAATATAGTTTCAGTTATCGCCGATATGATTCCCGAAGAGGTAAAGATATTGTCTCTAAAATTTGTGCGTGAAAATTATTCTGTATCTATTAGAGGAATTAGCGAAGGAAGATCAGGGTTTCTTAGATTCAAGCAAGCGCTTGAACAGGATAATGATTTTTTTGACATCTATCTGCCGATGTCTAATGTGATGCAGCAGATTGATATAGAATTTACCATATCTTTTAAGGTGAAAAATCTAAATGAATAATCAAGAAAAGAAAATTTTTATACTTGCAGTTGTTGGATCAATAATGGCAGTTGCGTTCACTTTTTCTGCATTCTTTATTCCAAGTATTCAAACATTGAAAAGGGCATCTGAAAGATCGGAAGAGAGAAGATTATTTATGGAAAAAATTGATAACTATAATAATAGTCTGACAAATTTAAAAAAAGGGCTAATTGATAATGAAGAGGATATAAAAAAGATTAAAGAAAAACTTCTTTCGGGCGATGAAATTATTAGAGTAATCGTGCTTTTAGAAAATTTATCAGATCAGGTAAACGTTAATCAAGAGATCTCTATTTCAAGACAAGCGGAGGATAAAGTTGTTTTGAAGAATTCTATCAATGGAAAATTTAACAACATCGTGCAATATGTTGATGGTGTAGAAAATCTTGCATATGTAGTAGAGGTTGAAGAGACTACTTTTTTGGCAACAAAAAATGATGATGTTTCAAAAGCGGAAATAATTCTCAATGTTCCTATTTATTATCAATCAACTATCAATAATGAGGAGGATTTGAAATAAGATGTTTTACAAAATTATTAATAGCATGGTAGGTTTCGTCCGTGAAAAGACAAATTTAACAATAAAGATTTATCTTGTTTGTCTTTTTATTTTTCTACTATCAGTGGGGATTATGTGTCTGTGCGGTATGCCCAAAATAGCAGATGTTAATCCGACGGTTTCTGATAGTATAGAAATAGAAGAAGGTTTACTTCATGACACAATCAATCAAATTGAAATTAGAGAAGAAAATTTTTCAAAAATATCAGAGAAAAAGTACCAAGATTTATTTTATCTTGAAGAAGAAATTGTGGAGGAAATTGCAGATGTCGATAATACTCAGATTGATTAGAAATCTGGTATAGAAAAAATAGACTTCATAACTCATAACTCATAACGAACGATAAATGTGTCGTGGGTTATGAGTTTCAAGTTATGAGCGTCTGTTTGACTAATGTGCTTTTTTTTGGTATTCTTTTTTTATTGTCCCTGTAGTGTAGTGAAAACGAGCGCTCGTAGTTCAACGGATAGAACATCGGCCTTCTAAGCCGAGAATAGGGGTTC
>CAZEUY010000002.1:0-6552 GCA_964515525.1 uncultured Candidatus Saccharibacteria bacterium | reverse complement strand
GCGCTCGTAGTTCAACGGATAGAACATCGGCCTTCTAAGCCGAGAATAGGGGTTCTCACCCTACGCCCAAAGGGCTACGGGTGACCAGCCTAGGGCTGGGATTCCTATAAAATGGATAACCAAATAATTATATATTGCGCTCGTAGTTCAACGGATAGAACATCGGCCTTCTAAGCCGAGAATAGGGGTTCGATTCCCTTCGAGCGCACTGTAATCAGTTTTCAGTTGGCAGTTATTAGTTATCAGTTACGACGATATTAATAAAAAATAGTAAGGTCTATAGTCCTTACTATAGTAAGGACTAATCAATAGAGTGTTTTATAAAATATGAAAACAAAAAAACACGTTCGTAAATTAACAAGAGTAGGGAAGTATAGTTTAGCAGTTGTGGTTCCTGCAGAGCTTGCAGATGAGTTGCACTTAAGAGAGAGACAGAAAGTTGAAATGTATAAGGACGGTAGCAAGATTATTATTAAAGATTGGAAAAGGCAATTCAGAAAATAATATGATAAAACTGATAATTTTTGACTATGATGGCGTGGTAGTAGATTCATTTTCTAATATTCATGAGGTTTACCAAACTATAGCTAAAGAATTTGGAGTAGATTGTCCAGAAAACGTAGAAGATTTTAGAAAACTTTATGGGTACAATCTTAGAGAATGTAACATAAATTTGGGTATACCCATTGGAAAAGAGTTGATAATAAACCAGATATTTAATAGAGAGATATTAAAGAAGAAACCCAAATTATTTGAAGGAATTGATAATGTTATTAAAAAATTAAGCGAGAAATATGAGCTTGTTTTGCTTTCTTCAAATTTTAAAGAAGAAATTGCAAGTAAAACAAGAAAATTTGATCTTAAAAAATATTTTTCAGAAATTATAGGGAAAGAAGGCGATAATTTTATTAGAAAATCAGAAATTATTCCAGAATTATTAAAAGAACGAAAAATTACAATAGACGAAGTGATTTTTATTGGTGATAGAGATAATGATTGGGATGCTTGCAAAAAAATCGATCTACAGAATATTATATTAGTAAATTATGGATGGGGGCATACTAAACAAAAGGAGCAAGATTTTCAAGTAGATAGTTCGATGGATATTTTAAAAGCTGTAAAGCAAATTGATCATCCTTGAAAATCCCTCAAAAACTGTTATACTGTCTTTATATCGTCGCTTCGTCGCTAACTGAAGACTGAAAACTTAACTGCCACCCCGCAGGGTGGTCACCCTGCGGGGTGAATAATTGATTATGGCTGTGCCATTCGTAGCTTCAGCGAAGAATGGTGGGTATAGTTCAATGGTAGAACAACGGGTTGTGGTCCCGTTAATGAGGGTTCAATTCCCTCTACTCACCCCAAAATGTTAATTGATGATGTAACAATTAAGATATTTGCGGGGAACGGTGGAAATGGTGCCGTTGTTTTTAGTTCTGTCAAAAATTCCCAAGGTCCAACGGGCGGGAACGGTGGAAATGGTGGAAGTATATATTTTGAAGGAGTCGCCGATTTAGGTGCTCTCCAACAGTTTAGATTTAAAAAAGAAATACATGCTAAAGATGGGGAAAATGGAAAATCCAAACTCCTTGATGGAGCGGGGGCAGAAGATCTTATTCTAAAAATTCCAACTGGAACAGTAATACATAATATTACGACTGGTGGCAGTCGTGAAGTTTTAAATATCGGAGAACGTATTTGTATCGCTAAAGGCGGAAGAGGTGGGAAAGGGAATTTTCTACTTAGATCTTCCACCAACACTACTCCTATGTATGCCCAAGATGGTTCATCTGGAGAAACCTTTACTGTAAGATTGGAGTTGAAATTTATTGCCGATGTAGGTTTTATAGGATTACCAAATGTAGGGAAATCAAGTTTAATCAACGAACTCACTAATGCAAAAATTAAAGTTGCAAATTATCCGTTCACTACTTTAGAACCAAATTTAGGAGTATATTACGAATTAGTTTTAGCTGACATCCCTGGACTTATTGCAGGAGCTTCATCTGGTAAGGGGTTAGGCATTAAGTTTTTACGTCATATTGAACGTACGATGGTTCTTTTTCATTTTATTTCTGCTGATTCCCGAGATCCAATTCAAGATTATAAAACTATACGAGGAGAACTTGAAAAGTACAGCAAAAAGTTGATTGAAAAGCCAGAATATATTTTTTTAAGTAGGGCTGATTTAGTGAATGAGGAGGGAATAAGGAAAATATCTGAGAAACTGAAAAAAATAAATCTTTCAGCTGTTCCGATATCTATTCTTGATGATGTTAGCTTAAAATCAATGAAGGAAATTTTAAATAAAATTAAGAATCAGAAAATTACAAGTGTGGAATAGGCTTTATTGTGATGGACGTGCAATAAAAAGTATTATTTTTGCGTATCATTTAGTAGTAAAGTAAAAAATATGTCTGATATGTCTGAATTACCGTCAAAAATATACAAGCATAAAGCTGTTTCAATAGCCGTTTTTTTAGTTGTCGCAATTTTTGCTTATTTCGGATATAAGCATTTTTCTAGTGAAAACGGAGTGACAAAATATGCTTTAGCTATGGTGGAAAAGGGAACGATAACAGTATCTGTTTCTGGAAGTGGGCAAGTATCCTCATCTGATCAAATTGATATAAAATCTAAAACATCAGGGGATATTCTGGATGTTCGGGTTGTTGAAGGGCAAGAGATAAAAGAGGGAGATATTCTTTTACAAATAGATAGCAAAGACGCTAAGAAAGTAGTTCGCGATGCACAGTTAGCTTATGATATTGTAAAAACAGAACTTGCAGAATTATCTAATCCGGCTGATGAGATAGATATTTTGAAAGCGAAAAATGCTGTGGCGATAGCAAAAATAAATTTAGAAGAAATGACAGGTCCAGTTGATGAATTTACTCTTTTGCAATATCAGAATAATCTTGATGATGCGAAAAAAAATTTGGAAGATGTTAAAATAAATTATAAAAAAGAACATCAAGATGCTTTGAATGCGGAACAGGATGCAGAGGAAGATTTAGAAAAAGCGTATGAGGATGCATATGATTCTGTTGCTAATATATTTTTAGAACTACCAGAAATAATGACAAAATTAAGAGAAATTTTTTACAGTTATGAAATCGCTGATAGTGATAGAGCTGTTCCACTTTACGCTATGAATAAAACTGTTTTATTAAATTCTGTATTCAAAGATGACAGGAATAAATTAGAAGATTTTAACAAGATAGGGACGAATGACTATGAAGACGCAAAATTAAAATTTGATAAAAATTTAAGTGACTATAAAAGTATAAGTCGTTTATCTGAATCTGAAATCATAGAAGAACTTTTGGATGAAACATCTGAGACAATGAAGGCGGTTTCAAAAACAGTGAAGAGTGAAATGAATGCGATAGATTTTTGGGTTGATTGTAGATCTAAAGATGAACAGAAAATATTTAAGAAGGTAGACGACTATAAACTTGATCTGAAAAATCAGACATCAAAAACTGCAAATTATTTATCAAATATTTTTTCTACTCAAAGATCCATTGAAAATAGTGAAAAAAAATTAGTTGATGCTAAACAGAATATCGTGGATCTTGAAAATGATTATCCAATTGAAATAAAAAAAGCAGAATGGAATGTCAGAGAAAAAGAAGAGGCTCTTAACGAAATTATTGATGGACCAAGTGAGAATGAAATTGAATCAGTGAGGATTACATTAAAAGAAAAAGAAGAAGCGTTTAATAATCTCTTATTGGGAGTAGATAGTTTAGATTTGAGATCAAAAAGAAATTCTGTTCAACAAAAAGCAGACACTTTGGCAGATGCAAGAGAAGAATTATCAAATTGTTCTGTGCGTGCTCCGTTTGATGGTATCGTTGCGAATATAGAAGTAAAGAAAGGGGACACTGTTTCTTCAAATAGTGCACTGGCTACTTTTGTTAGTAATCAGAAAATAGCAGAAATTTCTTTGAACGAAATTGATGTTGCAAAAGTTAAAGTGGGGCAAAAAGCAATTATTAATTTTGATGCGGTTGAAGATTTAGATATTACGGGGGAGATAGTAGAAGTTGATACGATGGGAAATAGTAGCCAAGGAGTTGTAAGTTATGGAATAAAAATAGCTTTTGATTTGGAAGATGAACGAGTAAAATCTGGGATGAGCTTAACAGTTTCAATTATTACGGATGTAAAACAAAATGTTTTGATGATTTCTAATTCTGCAATTAAAACATCTGGAGAAATTTCATATATTGAAATTCCAAGTGAAGAAATATCATCTGAACTGACAGCTTCATTGGGGAGTGGGGTTGTTTTGAAAAATAATCCTCGCCAACAACAGATAGGAATTGGAATAGCAAATGATACATGGACAGAGATTATTACTGGGATTGAAGAAGGAGAATATGCAATTATTAGGATTATTGCATCTTCAACAAGTCAGACAACTCAACAGACACAGGGGCAAAGCTTGTTTGGAAATACGGGTGGGAATTTTAGAATGATGAGATAAAATTATGAAAACTATAGATCTTTTCTATCAAGCTTTTCGTTCGTTGATGTCAGATAAAGTTAGATCAGGTCTAACAATTTTGGGAATTGTTATCGGAATTGGTTCGGTGATTGCTATGATTTCCATAGGGCAGGGATCGCAGAATACGATTGAATCTAACATACAATCTCTTGGTTCAAATTTAATTTCAGTAATGCCGGGGACGCAAAGAGGAGCAGGATCACAGGTTAGCCAAGGGCGTGGATCAGCACAAACATTAACGAAAGAAGATGCTGGTGCGATTGAACAAGAAATAGTTTTGGCAGGAGTCGTTGTTCCAGAACTTTCAGGAAGATATCAGGTGACAGCGAAAGGGACAAATACTAATACCTCTGTTGTTGGTACGACAGATTCATATCCTGTCGCACGAAATTTAGAAATTGCCGAAGGAAATTTTATCTCTCAACAGAATGAAAAGACTTTATCTAAAGTAGCAGTTTTGGGGCCAACAACTTGCGCCGATCTTTTTGGAGAGGGAGTGAGCCCGATAGGAAAACAAATAAGAATCAATAACATTATTTTTAAGGTCATAGGAGTTTCTACAGAAAAGGGAGGAAGTGGGTTTGGTAGTCAAGATGATATGATTTTTGTCCCATTGTCCGTTGCTCAACAATTTTTAGTAGGGAGCAATCGTGTAAGTTCTATCAATGTTCAAGCTGTAAATCAGGGTTCAATGGCACAACTCCAGCAGGAAATTACTGATCTTCTTTTAGCTCGTCATAATATCTCAGATTCTTCACTTGCGGATTTCACTGTTATCAATCAAGCGGATATGGTGGAAGCCGCTTCGTCAATCACTAAAACATTTACAATTCTTTTAGGATCAGTGGCAGCGATATCTCTCATTGTTGGTGGAATTGGGATTATGAATATGATGCTGACGACTGTGACAGAACGGACTAGAGAAATTGGAATAAGGAAAGCGATAGGAGCTAAAAATGGAGATATTAATATTCAATTTCTTGCAGAAGCTGTCATACTGACATTCCTTGGAGGGATATTCGGAGTGTTGTTAGGATGGATAATTTCATTTGCGATTAGTAAAATAGGTGGGGTCGCGACAGATGTTTCAATGCTTTCAATTATTTTAGCATTTGGAGTGTCCGCTTTTATTGGAATATCATTTGGATATTATCCTGCAAGAAGAGCATCTAAACTAAACCCGATAGAAGCATTAAGATATGAATAGTTTTATAACGTAAAAGAAATAACAATTTAATTAGTAATAAGTTCGCTTTTGCGAGAGCTGTAGCGGGCAACCCAACCTTCGCCACCCAAAGGGTGGCTGTGGCGGGAGAAGAAGGAAAAAATAATGAACAATAAGATATTTTTTGTAGTGTGTTTGATAATTGCCACAGGTGGAGGATTTTTTGCTGGGACAAAATATACGAGTAATAAAAATGTTGCTTCTCTTTCTGGGGGAATAAGAAATTTTCAGAACATATCACAAGAGGAAAGACAACAGAGGATACAAGAAATGGGAGCGGGGGATTTTGCAGGTAGAGGTTTTGCAAACGGTCAGCAAACAGGAGCAAGTTTTACGAACGGAGAAATCATTTCCAAGGATGATGAGAGTGTGACAATTGAAGCACGAAATTTTCGTCAAGCAGAAAATCAAACGGAAGGATCTAAAATTATTTTCTTTTCAGATGCTACCGAAATTTCCAAATTTGCCGAAGGAAGTTCTGACGATTTGCAAGTTGGACAGAGTGTTTCAGTTTCTGGAAAAACAAATTCAGATGGGAGCATTACTGCCGAAACTATCCAATTGCGTCCTGAAATAAAGACGGAGGATTTGGAAGAAAATTAAAATTATATTTTAACATAAAAAGTCCCACGAAGATTATCTAAAGGGCTTTTTATTTTGGTTTTAATGGGTGTTGTGGATAAATTGAATTGACAAATGTAGAAAATAGTGTATAATATATGTATGCTAAGTAATAGATTATTATTACTATGAATACATGAAAAGCACAATATTATCACAAAAAGATGCTGTTCTTATAGAAAACCTTATT
>CAZEUY010000001.1:13490-30933 GCA_964515525.1 uncultured Candidatus Saccharibacteria bacterium | reverse complement strand
TGGTTAGTATAGTCTCTGTGGCACTTTCCTTTTCCATTGGTTACCCAAATGGTCAGCGGACGTTATCCGCTACTTTACCCTCCGTAGCTCCCGCAGGAGCGTAGGTGGGTTGTCCTTCTACGCCAAGGCTTCGAAGGACTATTCACCCAAAGGCAAATAGATGTCCGGACTTTCCTCTGTTATTTGCCTAAACAAATAACAGCGATCATTTAGCTTATTTCTGCATAAAATATGGAAGGTACTATAAATATAATACCACCTTTTTATGTCATATGTCAACATATTTTAATTAGTCTGGCAAGGATTGTTTTTGCTGGCAAGAATGCCAAAATCCAAATTAAAAATTTCATTAGAAATCAAGACTGAGAATTATAAAACAGGCTAACTACTGTGGTTAGCCTGTTCGTTGATTTGTTTTTTTCACTATGCCAGTTTAGCGTGATGGATTGAACTTGAGCTTTCGAGTTTTCTTAGCCGCTCTTCTATTTTTTGAAAACGTTCCTCTTCGGGACTTTTTCCCGCAACTTCTAATGATAGAGCTTCCATCAAATCAATTTGGGAGACGTGTAATTCATCTGCGATTGAGGTATTTTTAGCCAAATATCCCCAAAGCAGATTTAGGATTGCCTTTCTTTTTTCATTATTCATTTTTCTCTCCTTTCAAACTATACCATCTAAAAATCTATTGAAACCACCTTCTCTAGATTCGTCTCTATCTCTTGCTTCTTGTTGAGCAGAAATAGAGGATCCTTCTATTTTCTCTTGCTGTCGTCTTATTCCATCTGATGTAGCTTGTTTATTAACGAGACCCTCATACTTTCTAACGGCTTTCTTCAAAGCTGTTAGAAAGTCTTGTTCCGGAACTTCAATTTCTTTACAAGCTCTTGGGTAATCAATGATCAAATATTTTAATGCCATCAAAACAATTTCGTCATTTGTCATCCCACTCTCCTTTTCCTTTTCACTCTTTTTACTTTTTTCGGAAGCTCTTTAAAGTCTCCTTTTTCAGAAAGTTCTTTGAAAAAGGAAATTGCCTTCCAAACTATAAGTCCTGTCCCTGCACTAAAGAAAATAATAATTCCTAACTTGATAATAATATCTCTCATAATGGTTTCTCCCCAATAGCTCCTTCTAGAAGCTCTACTATTTTCTCGGCATGCCCTTTTACTGGATTAGGAGTTTGTAAAAGAGCTGTTAGTGGGTTTGCTTTTTTCGGAACTAATAAATAATGCTTTACCAGTATCATCAATTTTTCCTTCATAGTCATTGCGAAAATAGCATCCCGCCATGCCAGACTAAGAGGATCAAACTGCAAAATTTGTTGCCCTATTCGTAATTCAAACACTCCTGTCTCATCAAAACAGAAGGCGTTATTAGAGAGTGCTTTCCACTCCCCATTGATTTTTTTACAGGGAAGTAGCGGATATCTCATTTGATTCTTCTCTATAACAGCGTTCCGTCCCTCAGTATAGATGCTAAAGATAATTCTATCATTCGATATTTTTAGTATACGCGAATATCGCGGGATTAAATTATTTTCAGAATTATTCACGGAAAAACTAGAATCACCTAATAACGCAGGTATTAACAGGTTATTAATATCTTTATCAGCCCAAAAGGTTTGAAAATCCCTGATTACAAAGCTATTACTAAAAAACCATCAAATAATATTTCATCATAATTTTTATTCCCATAAAGCATATCCTGATTTTCAACATTATTGAAGAAAAATTCGACTATAGAAGATAACTTTTTTATGAAAGTGTAAATATTCACTTTAGTTTTATGTTTCTTCTCTCCCGAATTTATAGCTGTATCAATAACCATAGATTCCAAATCATTAATCCTTGTATTTATTCTTGTCATTCATTTCTCCTTTTCGGTTATTTTTACTGCCCCAATTGAGGCACAGCGCGCCGTGTCGCGCTGTTTGATTTTCAAAAAACTACCTTTGGTCGCCATAGTTCTATCGCAAGAGAACATAGGAGACGTTAATTCAATAATTATTTATACAACAAAAAGGATTGTTTTGTCAATCCTTTTCACACAATTGTCTTGAACTCTGATGTAAATGATTTAATTGAATACTATGATTACGCCGACACGCGCCGACACGACCTCTCCCTCAATCCCTCCCTTAGACTTAAATCAATTAACAATTATCAATGTACAATGATCAATGACGACGATAAATATTTTCGTTGTCGTTATTAATTGATAATTGTTAATTGTACATTGATAATTGATTGTATAGCTCCCCTCTCCTGACTAGCCTGTCTCGCCAAGCCAAGACGGGGAGTAGGGGTCGGGGAGAGAGGTTCGGCATACGTTGTCGTTATTACCGTCGTATCATAGTCTATCATTAAATCATTTACATCACAGTTCAAGACAGTTTCGTTAATTGCTTACCGTTTCCGCCAATCTTTAATCTTCAATTCCCCTCTTCCTTTATCTTCTATCGTCATTTTCTGTCTTTCTTTCCACCCATACTTTTCCACAACTTCTCTGGGGATAATAATACTGTAACTGTATAAGCCACTTCTTGTTAATTTATGTGTATATTTTCCCATATGTTTTTCTTTTATTGATTAGAAAGTGCTATAGAAAGTGCTGTAGCACTTTCTATCTGTCTGAACTATGATGTAAAGGATTTAAATGATGCGCATGATACGACTTCGTTATTATCGTTATATCTTGTCTATCTTTCTAATCTTTTTAAATCCTAGTTCAGACAACGTCGTATCAGCGTAAGATCAGCGTAATAATCAGCGATTCATCCGCGTAAACATCCCTATACACATTTAATCTTTTAAAACAGTTTATTCTCATCTAAAGCTTTGTTGACCAACTTATCTGCTTCCTTATTTTCTTCTCTCGGAATATGGACAAAAGAAACTTTACCAAATTCAATCATCAAATTCCAAATTTCAATGAAAAACTTTTGGATTCGCTCATCTTTTAGTTTGTATTCATGGTTCAATTGTTTCACAACGAGCTCACTATCCAATTTACACTCAAGCTCAGTATTTTTTGCTTTCCGCCTCGGATCGACTTCCGAGTCGAGACGGGCTGTTTTACCAACTAAAATTTTGACAGCTTTCAAACCTGAAATCAACGCTCCGTATTCTGCTTCGTTGTTGGTGCATTCTCCGATTGCTTCGCCATATTCTTTAAGCGTATTTCCCTGTTCGTTAGAAATAACTACGCCAATCGCCCCGGGACCCGGATTGCCACGTGAGCCACCGTCTGTGTTAAGAATTATTTTCTGCATAATGGATGTCTTTAATTTTTAATTGTAAACTTCTTTTATTATTCCATATATTTTCTTCAAGAGAAAATACCACATCAACTTTATCGTTTGTTTTTACTTCAAATTCTCCCAGCCCAAATCCAATGCCATCTACAAAATTAATTTTGCCATTTTTATCAATTAAACGCAAATTGATTTTTAAGTGGTCTCCTTTAGTTCCGACAGTTTTAGTGTTGCTGACCACGATGTCCTTCATTAAAAACAACGGTTCGGGGTTTCCTTCTCCAAATGGTTTCATCGTAATAATACTGTTTAATAATCCCCATTCAATGTCAGGTTGTTCTAATAAATAATCTATTTCAAGATAACCAGACTTATCTACATTTTTTTCTTCTACAAATTTCTTGATAATTTCATCCAAAGATTGCCTAAACTTTTCTGTCTGACCATCTTTCACACTAAACCCGGCAGCTGAAGCATGACCTCCAAATTCAATAAGACATTCCTGACATGTTGCGATTATTTCCCCTAAATGAAATCCTTTTTCTGCAAAACTATCTGGGATTCTTGCGGATCCTTTTGAAATATCGCCATCTTCTGAAATGATAAAAGCTGGAAGTTGCATTTCTTCGGCTAATTTGCCTGCAATTAACCCCACGATTCCGGGTGGACAGTCAGGTAGACTTACAAAAACGAGATTCTGCAATGTAAAATCTTTGTCCGCTTTTATTTTTGCTATTATCTGCTTCGTAAGTTGCTGTCTTTTTTTGTTATTCTCTTCAATCTGATCAGCAAGTTGCTTTCCTTCAATTTGAGATTGAGTGATTAGCAATTGATATGATGTGTTTGCATGATCCATCCTCCCAGAAGCATTGAGACGAGGTCCAATTTGAAAACCTATATTAAAAGTGTTCAGGACAAGGGGTTCGCTTTCATCGTATATCCGTGCATTTTTCAATAATTCCGTAATCCCAATACGACGATTTTTCTCAAGAACTTTCAAACCAAATTTTACAAATATCCTATTTTCGTCAATCAGCGGGCAACAATCCGCTACCGTTCCTAATGCGACAAGGTCTAATAACCATTTCAAATATCCTTCTCTTCCTCCGTAAATGTCCAAATCTAATTCCGAATAATTCGCTTTCTGAAATAAAGCGCAAATTAATTTATATGCGACACCGACACCTGCAAGATACTTAAATGGATATGGGTCATCTTTCTGATGGGGGTCAATAATGGCAAACGCACGTGGCAATTTTTGGGTGATGGGATGATGGTCTGTGATAAGGACATCTATACCGTTTTCATTAGCAAACTCCACCTCATCGTAATCAGATATTCCACAATCAACTGTGATAATAAGTTTTGTTCTCTGTTCAACTACTTCTTTTAACACATTTATATTCATCCCATATCCTTCTTTGGCTCTGTCTGGGATGTAAACAGAAACATCGGCTCCCAGAAGTTTCAACGATTGGATCATAAGTGCTGATGAGCATACCCCATCAACATCATAATCTCCAAACACAACAATCTTTTCCTTTTTTTCAAGTGCTTCCAAAATTCTATTTACAGCTTTTTCCATTCCCAACATCAAATAAGGATCGTGCTGATCCTTATGGTAATCTGGGCCAAGAAACTGTTCTATTTTTTCTTTTCCCCTGATTTTTCTAGAAAACAGTAATTGCAGTATGATAGGATTTATATCTGGAAACTGTTTCAGTAAGTCTGATCCACATTGAGTAGATTCTTTAATTTTCCAATTCATTTTTTCTTGATTTTTATAGCGCAATCTGGACAGATGTTTTGACATTGTCCGCAAGCGATACACTTCTCTATATCAATATCCGCTGTCGGTTTATTAGCATGTCCCAATTTTCCAGTTAATGAAATTGCTTGCTGTGGGCAAATTTCACTGCAAAGCCCACAACTTTTACAAAGTTCTGGATAAACTTCTGCCTTTTTTATATCATCCTCTTTTGTTATCGGTTCAAATTTTTTCATAGTTTTTAAGTTAAACGAATTAGCACAAAGTAGAGCAAATACACACGAATCACGAATCTATTTTTACGTCGTTCGTATGTTACGAGTTCCAAGTTATGAGTTATGAGTTATGAGTTATGAGTTTCCGTGCAACGCCCTAAAATTCTCCTTCCTCAATCCCTCATCCCTACTAAACTTACCTCCCAATTCTTCCTCCATCGCTTGTTTTAAAACATCTTCTGAATAATTGAAATGTTTTTTTATTAGACCAAGCACCACAGCGCTGAAAACGCGTGGGGAAAATTTTTCAAGAGAGATATTCGTCGCATCAATTTCCGTTACGGATTTTGTTTGTTCATCAAAATCTTTAATTAACGATAAATTTATTACAACATCAGTGTTTTCGTCTATATGTTCTTTTGCTCTATCTACAGATCTTGGACTTAATAGAACAGCGATGTCAGCTTTTGAAAATTTGGGATAAAAAATATCAGAAACTGAAATCTGTAAATATGCCATTGTCACCCCACCTCTTTGTTCTACCCCAAAATTTGGAACATACAAACTTTTTTCACCACTCAAAAAAGCAGCTCTTTGTAAAATTTTAGCAATAGTTTGGGCACCTTGACCGCCTTCTCCAGCTATTAAGATTTTTTTGATTGTATTTTTCTGCATGGATTATTATGATTTACATTTATAGTTAATACTGACCAACAACGAAGAATTAAGAATATAGAATTAGGAATTAAGCGAAACAATAAAAAAATCGTCGTCGATATTCTTGATACTTAATTCTTAATTCTTAATACTTAATACTTAATACTTAATACTTAATACTTTCCCCAACGGGTAATATTCCTCCATCTCTTTTAAGAACGCGACTGTTCCCTTCGCATTCGTTTTCCAGTTTATCGGACATCCAGAGAGAACTTCTAAAAATCCAAAATGACCGTTATTTTGAGATTCAATCAGTTCACGTAACATCTTTTTTAGCACTAACGGTTGTCGCACTGTTGCTCTTGCTGAAAAAGCATTTTTATTCGCAACTCTTACAAGTTCTGGTCCACGCATGTATAACTCATCTGCTCCATTTGGGGTTGTTGATGTTTTTTGACCGGGCAATGTTGTAGGTGCCTCTTGTCCACCTGTCATACCATAGTTGGCATTATTGATTAGTATTACAGATATATTTTCATCTCTTTGAGCGATATTTATCAAATGATGGAGACCAATTGCATATCCTCCTCCATCTCCAGTGTATGCAATTGCAATGCTGTCGGGTTTACTTTTTTTGAATCCAGACATTACAGGAACAGTTCGCCCATGATGTGTTTGCACTGCATCAACATCAAAAAGATCCCACGCAAGCAGAGAACATCCGATGTCCCATCCTAAGACAGTCTTGTTCGCAATCCCTAATTCATCAATTACTTCTCCGAGAAGTTTTAATGTAATCCCATGTCCGCATCCGGGATCAAATTTGTGCGGTTTATTAGAACATCTCCAGCATTGTGGGAATGGATTATTCATACAATTCAGCATTATTATCTATTGATATTGGTGGACAGTTACATTCTGTTTTCTCGGAATAAACTCTAATTAAACGGAAAACTTGCACCAAAAAAACTATTTGAACAGCTATGAGCAGGACCCCTAAAAATACCTGTGTGATTGTATAATAAAGAACAAATGGTCTTTCGTCTTTGTATTCTTGTTTTTTTTGTAGTTTCATATTTTCCTTTAGCACACCATAACTTTAGCGAAGGTGGCTCTTATTTATTATTTATAATATTTTCAATGTCATCAGGTGTAAATCCTTCCCCAGAATGATAAATTTCTTCTATGTCTATTTTTATTCCACCCAATGCGTCTTTTACAATTCTACCTAATTGATTATATGCAGATTCTATGATGATTATTTTCTTTTTATCTTTAACATTTTTCACGAGATCATTCGCTGGGAATGGATTGAGAGTTATTGGTCTAAATAAACCTGCCTTGCCCGCTACCTTGTCCGCCGTAGCTTTTTTAACCGCCGTAGCCTTGGCGAAGGAGGTAGCGAAGGCGGATGCAACAATGCCATGTGCAATTATTAGTGTTTCGGCATTTTCTGTATTAACTATTTCGCATTGTTCTATTTCTGATCTGCACTTATCAAAAGCATTAATCGTTGATTGATTAGCAGAATACAATTCTTCTTCTGTATTATAGCAGTTTCTAACGCTTGTGCAAAATCTATCTTTTTCTTTTGTCTGCAAAAAACTTCCTATAGGCATTTTTCTTTCAAGAGAGGTATTCTCTTGAGATAACAAATATGCTTCTGTTTTAACTCCGTCTCCATTTTTTTCAGATACTTCAAAGTTTCCTCTCATTTTTGCTTGGTAACCATCGGCCAGAATAAATACTGGAAATCTATATTTCCATGCGACAAATAAAGCCTGTCTAGAAATTTTATATAATTCCTCAAGAGAGCTTGGTGAATATACAATTCTCATTCCTTCGCCATTTCCACCAAAGCAAGTTAAATTTACTTCTGATTGAGAATAAATCACCGTTCCAGTTGAAGGTCCCCCACGTTGCATGATGAAAGCCACCGTCGGTAAACGCATTGCTTCTGCCATAGAAAAAGCATCTTGCATTATTACATTACCTGGCCCAGAAGTTGCCGTAAATGCTTTTTTACCTGCGAGAACTGATCCAATTAGAGCAAACCCTGCTGAAATTTCATCTTCTGTCTGAGCTGATATAAGGTTTTTATTTTTACAGGATTCTTTCATCCATCCTTCCAGTATTTCAGATGCTGGTGTAATTGGATACCCAAAAAATGCCTCTGCCCCCGCGTCTAACATCGCCTGTACAATTATTTGATTCCCAGTTAATAGTTTTTGCATGGTTTTATTATAGCACTTCTATAAATACTTTAAATATTTTCTATAGTATCTAAACTTTTAGCTTCTTCAGTCAAAATATTTTCCCACATTTTTGTGTCTTTGTTGCAAATTGCTTCTTTTTTGGCTTTATAGACATTATTAATAATTTCTATATTCCATAAATCTTTCTCGAACAAATCCACTATATTTTTAAGCTCTTCGTCTTTTGCTTTAGCCAAAATTGTCAAAAAATCATTTTTATCTTTCTTGGATAAATTAGATTGTGCGATTAGGCCTTTGATTTTGATTAGATTAAACTCCATAATGTTATTTTACTGTTAATTTATTTTTTATTTTTTTTACTATTACTAACTTATTTTTCAAAAATTCTTCGGTTTTATTATTATAAAATTTACCTATAACAGGAATGTTCTCCGTATTTTCCAGTGTCATTTCTATTAATGATATATAGTGATCTAAAATTAACACCTTATCATCTTCAGAGAGTATAACTTTTTGTGGCTTGCCCATGATGTGTTTTATAAGTACGGTATCATCTAATTCATCTTCTAATCTATCAATATACATGAGCGTATGATAAAATGAAGTCATAAATTCATAGATATTACCAAATGAATGCCCTCCATTTTCTTGATTGAAAAAATTATGCTCATCGATAAAGGCAAAGAAAGTTTTATTTTTGTAATCATAATTATAATTATCAAAAGGGGCAAAACCGTCTCTTAAAATACACGTTTTCTGATTATTGATATATCCTTTTAGGTCAGCAAACATATTTCTAATGTCCATATTTTCAGTAAATCCATTTTCAAAAACAAATTTATGTAATGTCTCATGCTCTGATGTAACCCTAAGTTCCTCTAAAGATTTTTTATTAATACAATCTGGATGAAAACTAATCGTTTTCTTTTGTTGATCAGCAAAAGCATTACTTTTATTATAATCAACTATCTGAATTTGATTTACTAAATTATCACTAGAAATATTCTCTACATTATTGACACCTTCTGCGATAGCAGACAATTTTTCATTAATTTCTTCGATTGCAGAAAATCTATTTAAATCATTCCCCAAATAATTAAATTCTAATCCATCTTTCGTTAGTTTAAAATCTTTATTAAATTTCTGAAATACTTTTTGTTTAATGGGCAGTTTATACGTTTCGTCATTTATTTTAAAAACAACTTCGTTATTTTCTATATTACTTATCGGTTCACCAAGATAATTAATATTAATTGGATTTTGCCCATAATAATATCCTCCTTTTAAAAAACTTCCTCCTTGTTCATCTTGAACGATATCGTTTTTCATTATCTCTTGCCAATATTCTTCCGGATAATCATCTGTTTCTAGATGATAAGGATAAATACTTTTCCCTCTCTGCCCTATATAATTATCATTTTCAAATTTATTTATTCGCCTAAAGTCTGATTCATTTATATCTATATTTATTTCTTCCTTGCAAAAAATCATTATATTAGCTATATATCCGTCTATATCCAACGATGGATTTTTTTCTAAATCTTTCTGTGATAAAATAATTGGCCTCGTTTTCCCGTTATTTATAGCCTGTATATATACTATCTTAATATTATCCATAATTTCTTGTGGGGTTTCTTCTTTTTCTATAAACTCTAATTTATAAAAAGATGCTTCTTTTTTCTTTTCTACTTGCTCAATTTTTTCTGATTCCCTCTCACTTAAGTCTTGCGCATGTACAAACTCTGCTCCAGCAGTAAGAGCTGTAATTAAAATCAATACCTTAGCTAAATCTTTCGTTTTCTCTTTAAATTTACCTAAAAAGGTTTTTTCATTCTGTACTAATTTTTCTGGAGTAATATCTAATAGCTCATTATTTTTTTGCACATCAACTTCTGAGGCAGTATCTTGGCCTTGTGCATTTATTTCTTTAATTCCTTTTTTCTGGTTATCTTCTATGTTTAATTGTGGTGTAAATTCTTCAAGCATATTTTTTTATTTGATTCCCAGTTAATAGTTTTTGCATGGTTTTATTATATCACCTTTTTGTTGTTGATGCATTTTATTTTTTCAATTTGTTGTAAGAAATCGAATATTACATTTACGGATTTTTTGCAGTATTCTATATCCAAAACAATCTTTTCTCCTTTGTGCGTATTTTCGATTTGAATTTCTTTCTCACCTTTTATTTTTTTTAATAGTAATAAACAGATTAGTATAATTATCAGCTACCTTATTGTCCGCATAGGCCTAAAATCAGTTAACAATTAGCAGTCTTCAGTTAACAGTTGTGACAACGTTGTTCGAAACTGATAACTGTTAACTGAAAATTGAAGACTGATTCTGTTCCACTGCAGTGCTTTTTCATTTATAAAGCAACGGATCAATTTGATAAAATACCATATTATATTATAATTACAATATCACGATGAGAGGACTACCGAAGGGTCTCGTCCCTAGGAAATGCCTCTCTTTTTATTTTGTCTTTATAAGTTTCTTCTTAAACAATTGAATATTTGAGCATTGTATTTGTCTCTTAAAAATCTTCTGAATCTAAAAAAATCTAGATTCCAGCCCTGACTTTTAACGCCCAGATTTAAATTTTGGCTATCTATAAATGCAAAATTATTTTGTTTTTGTTTCATAAAAGTTTCTTTACTTCACAAAAACCTTAACATCCGGACAAACTATCGTTTCATCATGAAAATTTATCATGATTGGATTAAAATCTATTTCAGAAATTTGAGAGAAAGTGGTAAGCAATTTTTGAATCTGCACAATAATTCGCAATAATTCTTCTTTTAGAGAATCTGAAAATATTTTTTGTATAATTGGGTTATTATTGACAAACAATTTTATTTCCTCGTCCGATAATGGCAGAATGTGAAATTTTACTTGTCCTAATTCACCTGCAAAAATTCCACCTAAACCAAACATAAGCATGGTTCCAACTTTATCATCTCTCTTCGCTCCGATAATTAACTCTAAATCTTTTTCCAATTGCTCTTGGATTAAAATTGGTTTTTGGATTTTCTGGCAAACATTAATTAAATCTTTTTGGTTTTTTATATTGCAGATTACCTGATTATTTTTCACTTTATGGACAATATCGCCTACTGCTGTTTTCGCCACTACAGGAAATTGTAGTTTCCATGTTTTATTATTCAATTCTACTACATCGTTTATCACAACTGATTTCGGCACAGAAATACCTATCGTATCGGCAACTGATAGAGATTGATCTAACGCTATCCATCCATTATTCTTAAACACATCTTGCGATAATTGCTTTTTTGCATCAGACAGTTTTTGTTGCGTGTTTTTCTTTATTTTTTCTAATTTATCAGTTGACACTGTTGCTAAATCTAATGATTCTATAGCGTCTCCCAGAAAACCAAAAACTGGATATTTTTCCTTTTGAAGTATCTTATATGCTTTCTGAATGCTTTTTCCTCCCATAAATACTGGCAGAATAAAATGTTTTTTGTTTCTTTTGTTGAATTTTTTTATGGACAATGCAATATTATCCATATCAGTCATCTTTTGAGGAGTCACCATCATAAAAACCGTCACAGGAACTTTTTCTTTTTCTAAAATGTTAAAAACATCATCATACCTTTTACTATTCGCATCTCCCCCTATGTCTAAAGGATTGTGGACGGATAGAAATGAGGGAATAACTTTTTGAATAGAATCTTTTATAGAATCTATATTTAGAAATTCCAGATTTTTTGTTAAAGAAATGATGTCCGCTGATGACACTGCCAATCCCCCAGCATTAGAAATAACGAAAATTTTGCGACTTGGTTTAGGATGAGAACTAAGCAATTGCGCTGTTTGTAAAAACTTTTCAATAGTATGAACACGAATTGCTCCACTTTTTCTAATAATTGCATCTGCCACTCTGTCTTCTGTTGCCAACGCTCCTGTATGAGATTGGGAGACATTCTGCCCAATCCTTGAAACTCCTGCCTTGTAAACAATTACTGGTTTTTTTCTTCTGACAGATCGGACGATGTCAATAAATTTTTGAGGTTTAGAAATTTCTTCAAGATAAAGTGTAACTACTTTCGTTTGTTTGTCTTTCTCAAGAAATCTCAAGACATCAATCTCGTCTAATAATGCTTTATTTCCAAGACTGATAATTTTACTAAATCCCATCCCATTTTGATTCCCCCAATCCATCAGTGCGGATATGATGGCTCCTGATTGAGAGATCAAGGCAATTTTTCCTTTTTTGGGAAAAGCAGAGGAGAAAGAAGCGTTTAATTTATTTGCAGTATTTATAATCCCGAGACAATTTGGACCAAGGCATGTGATGTTATTTTTCTTGGCTGTTTCAATAATTTTATTTTCTAACACCTGTCCACTCCCGCCTATTTCGCTAAATCCGGAAGAGATAATAATAGCTGATTTTATGTTAGCTTTCCCGCATTCTTCAAGCACTTGCGAAACTAATAAAGCAGGAACAGCAATGATTGCCAAATCAGCTTTTGGAATTTCTGAAACGTTGTGCCAGCTTTTGATCTCTTGAATATTTTCGGCTTTTGGATTGACTGGATAAACATCACCAGAAAAACCACTCTGAATAAGGTTTTCAAGGATGGCTCCTCCTACTTTCTGCGAATCGCGCGAAGCGCCTATTATCGCAACTGATTGTGGATTAAAAATTTTTTCTAACATGTCTATAAATTTTTTAAGGATATTAAAATTTTGCCCTTAGCTAATTTAATTTCTTTTCTACTTTCATTTACTTCATTAAGTAGTTTATTTATTTGCCGATTGCGTAAAAGATTGCGAAGATATTTTATGAAAATCATAAATTTTATCTATATCATCTTTACTTTAATTTTTTTAATCTTTTTTTCTGCTTCTTTGATGGTCAGTAAACCTTCTTGTGCTCCCAGAAATTGGACAGTGCTACTACCATTCACTATTCCTAATTTCAAACATCTTTCTATCGTTTCTCCTTGTGTAAAACCTGCCATAAATCCGGAAGCGAAAGCATCCCCTGCTCCAGTGGTATCTACTAATTTTTTCGCTGGAAAAGCCTCGCAAAAATACATCTTATTGTCCCGCCAATCTTTCAGATATGCCCCTCCATCACCATCCGCAATAACAACAATATCTGCCCCCCATCTTTGCGACTCATCAAACAAAAAACGTATTTGAGATAACCCATATTCAGGGATGTTTTTATTGGTCCCCCCGGGACAATAGACTGCCATTGATATTGCCTCATTTCTATTTAAGATTAGGACATCTGACAATTTTATGACTTTTAATAATTCCTTATTCTTTCTTTCAATCTGGTCAATTCCCGGATTGATTGCTATCTGGACATCTATATTTTTCTTCACTGATCTGATTTTTAGAAGTTCATCTTCTGGGCATTTCCCTAAAGATCCAACATACAACCATTCTGGTTTCATGCGAGAAATTTCTTTGATATTAATGTTGATGTCTTCACTCGCTGCCTTGCCCACAAAAACAACATGTTCTCGCGAAGAACTATCCACTATAAAAAACGAGAAACCAGTTTGCTTTTTTCTATCAATATGAACTAATTTTGTAGGTACTTTATTTTTCTTCAATTCCTCTTTAATAATTTCTCCCGCATCATCATCTCCGACTTCAACATAAGGAAAAGCATCCGCTCCCATCTTCTTAAGTCCGGTAGCAACATTGCATGCTGACCCGCCCATGGTATTCAAGAATTTATTGATGTATATTTTTGATCCAAGTTCAAACGCAAGCATTTTCCTACAAGAAACATCATCTTTATTAGCCATCATTTTAGCCATATCAGTCACGCAAAAAATATCCCTCACCGCCCCACCTATTGTAATAATTTTCTTCCTCATAATATTCGTGATTAGTGTTTATTTGTATTATTTCGTGTCAATTCGTTCTTTAACATACTTAACACGCTTTGTCCTGTCATTTCCGTCGGCTTTTTTATTTCAAAAAGATCTATTATTGTAGGAGCAACATCGCATAAGTGAACATCTTTAAGAACCTCATTTTTCCCCTGCCATAAATTGTTAATCATAATAAGAGGAACGGGATTATTGGAATGATTTGTCATAATTTCTCCTGTATTTACATCTATCATTTCATCCGCGTTGCCATGATCCCCAATAATAATTACTGTCCCATCTTTTTCTAAAACACTTTGGACAACTAAATTAACGACATGATCAACATGTTCAGCAGCTTTAATAGCAGCTTTGATGTCTCCTGTATGACCAACCATATCTAAATTTGCAAGATTCACCACTATAAAATCATACACATCAAATTTGATATTCCCAACAATAACTTCGCCAATTTCTTTAGAGGACATCTCTGGGCTTTCCTTATAGCTTTTAACATCTTTTGATTGAATAACAATACGTGCCTCGCTTCCTATTGGATTAGCATATCCTCCATTAAAAAAATACGTGACATGAGCGAACTTTTCCGTTTCTGCAATGTACAATTGTTTCAACCCACCCAAAACAAAAGGTAGAGTATTTTTAATTGGAGAAGTTGCGAAAGCTGTTCTTATCGGTAGGTCAGGCCCGAAATTAGTAAATGCCACAAAAAACAGATTTTTCAAAGTTTTTTTTCTTTTCACTCCCTCAATACTGTCTAAAACAAATAATTTAGTAAACTGCCGAGCTCTATCTGATCTCAAATGGAAAAATATAACAGAATCATTATCCTTAATCGTAGCAACTGGGCGTTTTCTGTCATCTACAATAACTGTAGGAGTAATATATTCATCAGTAAGACCATTCTCATATGCTTGATCCACAGCATCAAAAGCATTTTTAGCAGTTGCACCTTTTCCAAATGCCATTGCGTTATAGGCAAACATAAGCCGATCCCAATTTTTAGATCTATCCATCCCATAAAATCTTCCTCCAATTGTTGCTATCTCACCAACCCCTATATCATGAATTGTATCACTCAATTTTCTTAAAAATTGTTTTGCACTTTTGGGGGGTGCATCTCTCCCATCTGTAAAAAGATGCAAATAAACTTTTTTTACTCTATTTTTTTTAGCGAATTCTAATAGCGCCTTGAGATGTTTTTGTCTGCTATGAGAACTATTATTAGAACTTAGCAATCCGACTAAATGAAGTGCGGAATTTTTGTTTTTGTTTAGATTTTTAACTGATCCTAAGAGAGCCGTATTGCTAAAAAAACTTCCATCCTCAATGCTTTCGGTAATTCTACGAGAATCTTGAAGGACTATTCTCCCTGCTCCGATGTTTTCGTGTGCAGTTTCAGATCCACTTGTTTTACCTTTTTGTAAACCGACTGCTTCACCACATGCTTCAACTTTCGCATGAGGATATTCTTCCCACAATTTATCCATAACGGGAGTATTCGCCAAATAAATCGCATTCCCTCTCCCCGGAGGTGCAATTCCCCATCCATCTAAAATCATCAGGACTACCGGTTTTTTTTTCTTATTTTTTGTTGTGTTTTTATCTTCTATCATAATTGCGTAATTTTTAGTAGTCTATTATATTTAGCAACTCTTTCTCCACGTGAAGGAGCTCCGGCTTTCAGAAAATCTGCTCCGATGCCAACTGCTAAATCGGTAATGAAGTCATCGCATGTTTCTCCTGATCTATGTGACACTATTATTTTCCATCCAGCATTTTTTGCTTTTTGTGCACATTTAATCGCTTCCGTAACTGTCCCAATTTGGTTTGGTTTAATAATAATCGCGTTAGCACACCCTTTACTGATTGCTTTTGATAAGAAGGCAGTATTCGTCACAGTCAAGTCATCCGCTACAATCTGTGTTTTGGATAATATCTCATGCATTATACTCCATCCATTGAAATCATATTCATCTAACCCATCTTCAATAGAAAATAGATGATATTTTTTTACCCATTCTTGATAAACTTTTATAATCTCGTCTGGCGTAAATTTTTTATCTTCCAATGAAAAAATATATTTTTGACTATTTAGATCAAAAAATGACGAAGCTGCTGAATCAATTGCCAACTTAAATTGCGAGCCTGCTTCATACCCTGCCTCTTCCCCTGCTTTCAATATGTATTCAAAAATTTGATCATGATTTTTGATTGTCGGAGCATACCCTCCCTCATCCCCAACCCCAACATTCAATTTTTGTGCTACAAGAATTTGTTTGAGAGAATGAAATATCTCTGACCCAATTCTTATCTGTTCTTCTGTTTCTATCCTCTCATTCGGAACAACCATAAATTCCTGAATATCAACTTTATTTTGAACATGTTTTCCGCCGTTGAAGATGTTAAACATAGGAGTAGGTAGATCATCATTGACTTGTCCAGACATTTTTTCTATATACTGATGCAATTCCATTTTATGCGATTGCGCAATTGCTTTAATACAAGCGATAGAGACTCCTACTATTGCATTTGCCCCCAACTTTGATTTATCATCCGTCCCATCTAAGTCAATAAGAATATCATCTATTTTGCTCTGATTTGGTAAATTTTGACCATATAACGCCTTAAAAATTTGATGATTTATATTACTACATGCTTTCAAAACTCCTTTCCCATCATATCTTGTTTCATCCTTATCTCGCAGTTCAACAGCTTCATTGCTTCCAGTGGATGCCCCTGATGGGACTCCCGCAATTCCAACACTCCCATCTTTTAATTTGACAGTCACTTCTAAAGTTGGATTCCCCCTAGAATCCAAAATCTCCCTAGCATTTATATTTTTTATTTTTATTTTCATATTGTAATACGAATTCGTGATTAGTATATATTCGTTCTACATTCGTGTTGATTAGTTCTTGACCGCTAATTGATTGAGCATCGCTCCGCCACCAGTAGAGACCCAATTGAATTTATCAAGTGGTATTTTCAATTTGTTTAATGCTGCAATTGTATCCCCACCACCTATAACAGTGTGCACCCCACTCGCTATTATAGCTTCTGCAATTTCTTTTGTTCCATTCATAAAATCATCATCTTCAAACTTCCCCATCGGTCCATTCCAGATTATAGTTTTTGCTTTTGAAATTATTTCTTTGTATTTTTCAATAGTATTTTTTCCTATATCGTATTGCCTATCTCCGATATAATCAACTGGAAATATTACATTATTTATTTTACGATCCTCTATCATAAATGGCTTCTCATCTTCTACGCTAACTAGTCCAATTCTCCCACCAATTAAAACATGATCATAAATTTTTGACAAATTATCAATACATGGAGCCTTGGTCTCAACTTTTGCTCCACCAATAATTGCAACTGCTGGACGCTTTGGATTTTTCATAGCTTCAGATAAAACTTTTATTTCTTCTGCCATTCTTAACCCAATATAGCTTGGT
>CAZEUY010000001.1:5116-13390 GCA_964515525.1 uncultured Candidatus Saccharibacteria bacterium | reverse complement strand
AGCTTCAGATAAAACTTTTATTTCTTCTGCCATTCTTAACCCAATATAGCTTGGTAAAAACTTTGGAATACCAACAATGGAAGCGTGTTTTCTATATGAAGCAAATGCATCATTTACAAAAACATCTGCAAATTTTGCTAACCTTTTAGCAAATTCTTCATCATTCGCTTCTTCGCCAGAACAGAAACGTAAATTTTCCATCATCAAAATGTCGCAGGCTGACATTCCTTGAATAATCTCACTGGCATCGCCTTCGCAAACATCCGCAAAAAATTGGAATGAATTAACTTTACTTTCTTTTAATACTTTTTTGAGATTTTCTAAAACTGGGAGTAAACTTAACCGCGAATCCAATATGCCATTAGGCCGCCCTCTGTGGCCAATAATAATAATTTTGCAATTGTTTTCTAATAGATAATCTATCGTGGGAATCAATGCTTTTAATCTAAAATCTTCTCCTTCGGGAATGTCTAAATCAGCCCGTAATAGAACGGTTTTGTTTATTAAATATGCTTCTTTTATTGTTTTTAGCATATTTTCCCCTTGTCCGCCGTAGCTCTGAATCGTATTGAAGAGCGAAGGCGGGTTATTTATTTTCTATAAATTTAACATCTAATATATTTATAATATACCATTTTGTAGCAATCTATGAAAGACCTTGACGGATTATCATTATTGTATTGTGATGTTTAGGTGTTGAAAAATAAATAGGTTATTCCCGCCATGGGGTTTGCATGGCAGTAGTACTTTGAAAATAAGGAGATCATTATGGTAGACTTAATCATTTTAGCATTTTTTGGCATTTGTATTTTAGTCTTGTTGTACTTCTGTTTTAGAACCCTCAAAGATAAAGATATTGAAAAATATAGTTATCTCTCTTAAGGAATTTACAAGAGTGACTTGAAGCCAGAAATCGACGCACCATGCGTTGATTTCAAAGATTAAATTTATATTCAATAGAATAAAAAAGAGGTCTATTAGAAAATGAGGCCTCTTTAATTTTGTTTTATTTATTTTGATCTACGTAGATCTCTACGTAGGGGTGAAACCATGTTTTCACCCGCGTCGTCGTTCGTCGCAATGTTTTAAATTTCTCATCATTCCCTCATCTACTACATTCATACGCGGGTGGCCATGAAGGCACGCCCCTACATAATCAATTTCCCCACCAATTCCACCAACCTATTACTATATCCCCACTCATTATCATACCATGCTATAATTTTCACTAAATTACCCCCGACAACTTTTGTAAGAGCAAGATCAACAATTGCAGAATGTGGATTCCCTATTATATCTGAAGAAACAATTGGATCATTTGTGACGGTAAGAATATCTTTCATGTTTTCAGATTTTGAAGCGCTAATTAAAGCGTTATTTATCGCATCTACATCAACATCTTTTTTCAAAACCACTGTAATATCTGCCAGCGACCCGACAGCTGTCGGAATCCTGATTGCCATTCCGTCAAATTTGTCTTTCAATGTCGGAATAGCTTGAGTTGCCGCAAGTGCGGCTCCTGTTGTTGTAGGAACCATATTCATTGCCGCGCCACGGGCGCGTCTCAAGTCGCCTTTTTTATGTGGACCATCAACAAGATTTTGATCGGCAGTGTAAGAATGGACAGTTGTCATTATCGCTTTTTCTACTCCAAATGCATCTTCTAAAACTTGCATTACTGGAGCAATACAATTTGTTGTGCATGAAGCGTTGGAAATAACTTGAACATCTTTAGGAATCTCTTTATCGTTTACTCCAATAACATACACTCCAATTTTATCTGATTTTGATGGAGCTGAAATTATAACTTTTTTCGCTCCGGCAGAAATATGACGACTGGCTTCCTCTATTTTTCTAAAGATTCCCGTACATTCCAAAACAACATCTACTTCCATTTTCTCCCACGGAAGATTTCCTGGATCTGTTTCAGATAAAACGGGGAATGGCCGACCATCAACTGTTATATTTTCATTGTCACTTCCGACCTCCCCATTTAATTGTCCGTAAACTGAGTCATATTTTAAAAGATGTGCAAGGGTCTTACTATCTGTCAAATCATTTACAGCAACAACCTCCATGTTGTCATGTTTTTCTAAAATGATTCTAAAAGCCGCTCTACCGATCCTCCCAAAACCATTTATCGCCACCCTTATTTTTTTGTTATTCATATTGTTATAATCCCTATAAATTAAAAATTAATTTTCCCCTCACCCCCAACCCCTCTCCCCGCCTTGGCTGGCGAGACAGGCCTACTCATCTGACAGTTTGGGTGATTAATTTTTGTTAGTTATAATTAATATAGTTTGTGGTTTAATATTATCTGGGCGAGGGGAGCGGGGGTGAGGGCGTTATCGTATTCGTGATTCGTGTCCATTCGTTCTATTTCGTGTTAATTCGCGTGTTCCGCAGATCCAAAGACATCTATTTTTTTTTCTATAACTTCTTGCATCGCATCTCTTGCTTCGGATAGAATATCTCGCGGATCAATTGTTGAAAGAGGAGCGTTAAACAAATCACGGAGAGTGTAGGCAAAAGCAAAACGGATGTCTGAATCAATGTTAATTTTTGAAATTCCAAATTCTATTGCTTGTTTAATTAGTTTATTTGGTATTCCAGACCCTCCATGCAAAACTAAAGGAACTTTGACCTTACTTCTGACTTCTTTAAGAATATCAAACTCAAGTTGCACAGCTCCTTCAAAAAATCCATGCGCGTTTCCTATTGAGACGGCAAAAGAATCAATTTCTGTTTCTTCTATAAATTTTTTCGCTTTATCTGGATCTGTTAAACCATTTTTATGGATTTCTATTTCAGATGTGACACCTGCATGTCCTCCCGGAGTTTTGTCTATTTCTCCTTGTACAAAGACATTATTTTTATGAGCATACTTTACAACTTTTTTCATCAGTTTAACATTGTCTGAAAAAGAAAGATTGGATCCATCAATCTGGATTGAAGAAAACCCTGCTTCAATACATAGAACGGCTATTTCATAACTTCTACCATGATCTAAATGTAATGCTAACGGAACAGTGGAAGTAGCAATCAAGGTTTGAATCATTCCAACAATTGTTCTGAACCCAGCGTATTTGATGGATGCCTCACTTACCTGAATAACTGCAGGAGACTTTTTTGCTTCCGCTGCCCGAATGATTGCTTGGGTAATTTCTAGATTGCATGTGTTAAATGCTCCTAAAGCATACTTTTCTTTTTGAGCATGGGTCATTAAATCTTTAGCGCTTGCTAACATTTCATATCCTCCACAATTTTAATTATTTTTATAAATTCTTTCGCGCGTAAAGATGCTCCCCCCACTAATGCTCCATCCATTAAACTATCCCCTATATACTCTGCAACATTTTTGGAGTTCACACTTCCACCATAAATAATTTTTGCCATTGACGCTTTCTTTTTACCTATAATTGATGAAAGAAATTTTTGAACCAATAATTTGGCGCTCAAAACATCATTTGAACTTGGTAAAACAGTAGATGGTTTTTTCCCATCGCTAATCGCCCACGCAGGCTCGTAAACAAAAATTATTTTATTAAGTTTTTCTTTTGGAATATTTTGTAAAACAATTTCTAATTGATCATCTACACCATTTAATTTTTCGTTTTCGTCTGCAGATGATTCATCTCCCAGACATACGACAGGAATCATTTCCGCTTTCAGGACAGAAATAATTTTTTTGTTAACATCTTCCATTGATTCAAAAAAACATCTTTTTCTTTCAGAATGACCTAAAATGACACACTCGCAACCCATATCTTTAAGCATCTGAGCTGAAATTTCTCCTGTAAATGTTCCTGAATTTTCATAAAAAACATTTTGTGCGCCAAGTGCAATTTTACTTCTATTCAGAACTTGTTTAATTTTTTCCATAAAAACAAAAGGAGGACAGAATACTATATCAGTATTCACGCAGTGTCCCATCGGATGATTGGGATGTTGTGAATCAATCCCATTTCTAATAGCACCTGCAAGTTCAAGCGCTTCTTGTTGACTCTGCGGATTCATCTTCCAATTTGCAATAATTATTTTTTTCATATAAATGATTGTATCCCAACTGTTAAAATTGTCACAATAATCCCCGCCATCGCTAATCCTAATACGATTAACGGCAATGCTTTCTTAAATTTAATCCCAAAAACAGATGCTGCTAATGATCCGCTCCACGCCCCAGTTCCTGGCAAAGGTATTGCAACAAACAAAACGAGAGCTACTGCCCCCCAAACATCAAATAATTTTGAATGTTTTCTCCTTGTCCTATTAAATAACCATTTGAAAAGTTTATCAAAAATATTAAAATTTTTCATCAAGAACCTGTAAACTGGCTCCAAAGCAAGGAGAAGAAAAACTGTAACAAAAATATTCCCAAACAACGACCAGAATAAAGCGTTGTACCACGAAAATTTTAGAACACCGATAGCATACGGTATTGATAAACGCAATTCCGTCACAGGAAGCATTGATCCTATTACAACTTTTATAATATCCACCATCACTCATCTCCATCTTTCTTTTGATTTACAGAATTATCCACACAAGAATTTATATCTACATCTCTCAAAGTTTTTGCTGCATCTTTTGGAAAGATTGGGATTATTTCCATTCTTGCCCCTTTCTCAAACCCCGCTTCTACTGTCATTTTTGGATCTATCTCCAGATGCCAATGATAATGTTCGTATGTTTTCCCATCACACGGAGCAGTATGAATAAAATAATTAAAAGCTATGTTGTCTAAAGCCAACTCAATACGAGTCAGAGCATTTTTCAGGGCATCCGCCAGTTCTCTTCTCTCACTATCAGAGATTCTCTCAAAATACGGCTTATGATCTTTTGGATAAATACGAACTTCAGATGGTACTCTAGAAACAAATGGAACGAGAACAACGAAGTCTTTATTCTCGTATACTATTCTCTCTTTCTCTTTTAATTCCCATTCAAGCATTGTGCAATGCGGACACTTTTTGTGCTTCTGATAAAATCTATGCGATCCAGCCAAACTATTTTCTATATCAGGATCAACGACTGTTAATGCCATAAGTTGAGAATGTGGATGCTCTATTGATGCTCCTGCTTTTTTGCCGAAATTGTGAAAAATAGATATGTAATTGATAAATTTTTTATTCATTAGACTTACATACCTATCCTGATATGCGCTAATAATTTCTGTCACTTCATCTTGCGAGAGAGATGGGATATGACGATCATGATCGTGTGTAATTATCACTTCATGAAAACCCGCTGCATTCATTACAGAAAAAGGTCCTACTTGTCTCTGCTCCAAAGTTTCATAACTATCCAGGGACGGAAATTTATTTGGAATCACAACTAAACTCCATACCCCATCTGATCTTCTATATTCCAAAACTGGTTTCTCCTGACCAGTTTCTTCTAAATGACAAAACGGGCAAACAGATAATTTCTTGTGTCGCTTCATCCTCTTTGGAGCCATAATCACCCAACTACCACCAACGATGTCCTTGCGCAGTTCTGCCCCCGTTCCACCTTTTTGTTTTATTTTTATAATTGACATAAATATTAAAGTTAGAAAGTCCATAAAGTCGAAAGTCTAAAGTTCGACGAAACAACGACATCCTTTTGACTTTACGGACTTTTGACTTTTAGACTTACTTGTATTTACCCGTAATTATATTCCACTTAATCTTGATTAATTCTATTAGCGTCGTAATCGCTCCTTTGATGGGGCGGACACGGCTTTCTGCACGATTAAACCAACTTACTGGGGTTTCTTTGATCTTAAATCCCTTTCTTTGCGCAATTGCCAATGCTTCTATATCCCATCCCCATCTTTTAATTCTCATTCTTGGAAAAATATCTTCAGCAGATTTTGATGAGAAACATTTGAACCCGCATTGAGTATCGCTAATCCCTGATACTGCCATTATTCTAATAATCAAATTCGCGGATTTCGCCAACAGAATTCTGTAAAATGGTTGCTCTAATTTAACGTTCTCGCCTCTTCCACCTTTTGCACGTGATCCAATAACGACATCATAACCTTCGTCAAAAAAAGGCAAAAACCCATCAATTTCTTCAATGGGCGTAGAATTATCTGCATCTGCCATCAATCTAAATTTTCCTTTCGCCTCAGACATTCCTAATTTCACCGCATATCCTTTACCTTGATTTTTTTCATAACTCACAAGGCGAAAATTTTCCACAACTTTTTCAAGATTAAGCGCTATCTCTTTTGTTTTATCTGAAGAACCATCATTTACTACAAGAATTTCATATGAATAATTTTTTTCAGAAAAGAACTTATCAAATTTAAGAACAGAATCGGACAGTATCTTCTCTTCATTATATGCCGGTACTATCATTGAGATAAAAACATCGCCTTGGTTTGTGTCCATGTGTTAAAATAAATAATTAATTTCTACACCTTTAATTTTATCATAATGACTGATATAATACAAATATGATTAACTCATCTTATCCACCTCTTCATCGCCAAAAGAATAGCAAAAATGTTTTTTTGATGTCATTTATTACTGGACTGTTTTTTCTTGCCATCATTGGGTTATCCACAGGGCTGTTAATTATTTACTCAGTAAACGGAATTTATCAGTACTACGCTCAAGATATGCCTGATGTAGGACTATTAGTCCGCTGGAACCCTCCTGAAACCACTAAGATATTAGCGCAAGATGGAACTTTGCTTTATGAACCACACGGTCAGGAAGTGAGAAATAAAATATCTATTAGTGACATGCCTGACTATTTACAAAATGCTTTTATTGCCATAGAAGATAAACGATTTTGGGAACATCGAGGAATAGATCCAACAAGAATTTTGGCGTCTGCTATTCATGATCTAAAAGCCCCTGATGACCTACATGGAGCATCAACAATTACTCAACAACTTGTGCGTAATTGCCTGCTCGGCAATGAAAAAATCATCAAACGAAAGGTTCAAGAAGCAGTTCTCGCTTACTCGTTAGAGCAAAATATATCAAAGATTCAGATATTAGAATTGTATTTGAACCAGATTCCATTCGGTTCCAATCTTTATGGAATAGAGGCTGCCTCGCAAAGATTCTGGGGGAAAAATGCTAAAGATTTAAGTCTGGCAGAAAGCGCTATTTTGGCAGCCATACCAAAAGCGACCACCGCGTTATCCCCATATGAGAATGTGGAAGCACTAAAAGAGAGACAACGTCTCGTTCTTGATTCCATGGCCGAGCAAAAACTTGCAACTTGGCAAGAGATAGAAAAAGCGCGAAATGAGGTTATTACATTCAATAAACCTGACTACCCTATTTTATCCCCTCATTTTACGATGTTCGCTCTTCAGACAGTTGAGGATAAATTAGGAGAAGATGTTGTTAAAAATTCTGGCTTGCTTATTGAGACAACCTTAGATACACACATGCAAAAATTAGCGGAAGATGCTTTGAGCGAAAATCTTTCTCGTATTAAAAGATTGGGAGGATCCAACGCAGGGATAGTTGCAATTGAGGCTAAGACTGGAAAAATTTTAGCGATGGCGGGATTATTAGATTTTTGGGATCATGATAGCGGGCAATATAACCCCGTTTTAGCAATGCGTCAACCTGGATCAACATTCAAACCATTAGTTTATGCAACATCTTTTGATTTGGGACAGCTCACTCCCGATAGTATAATTTTAGACAACTACATAAATTTTAATGGATATGGTCCTAATAATTTTGATTACAGTTTTCATGGAAACATCACTGTAAAACATGCACTTGCAAATTCATACAACATTCCAGCTGTGAAAACTTTGTATGAAATAGGGATGGATGCTTTTTCACAAAAGATGTCTCAACTTAATATTGAAATTAAAAAAACGACAGGATTATCCGCCGCGCTTGGAGCAGAAGCAACCCCTCTTTTGAACATGACTACCGCCTTCGCAAGTTTTGCCAATGATGGAAAGTTTAATCCACCATCTACGATAGATAAAATCACTAATAAAAATGGAGATGTGATTCAAGAATTTGTATTAAAAAATACTCAAGTGTTTTCAGAAGAAGCTGTCGCAATGCTTAATTCTATTTTAAGCGATTATAATGCTCGGGCAGAAACTTTTGGAATTTCCCGCCACCGTCTTGAGCTAAATGATAGACCAGTTGCCGCTAAAACAGGTACCACCGATGGAAGACGAGATGCATGGACAATCGGTTATACTCCGGATTTAGTCTGCGGAGTATGGGTTGGAAATAATAATAACTCCCCCATGGGAAACAAAGCCGAAGGAGTCAGCATCGCAGCTCCGAT
>CAZEUY010000001.1:0-5016 GCA_964515525.1 uncultured Candidatus Saccharibacteria bacterium | reverse complement strand
GGGATTTTTTTGTTGGCAGTCCTCTGGATTTTTTCTGTTTCATTTGTTGCGAAGGATCTTTCAAAGCGAACAAAGGATAATTTTATCAAATGGCTTTTTATTATCACGACAGTTACGCTTGGTCCTATTGGATTTTTAATCTATCTAATCGTTCGTCCGGGAATGACTTTGGCAGAAAAAAATCAATCACGACTTGAAAGTAGTTTATTGATCAAAGAGTTTGAAAGTAATGTATGTTCTAAATGTTCATGTCTATTAAAAGAGGATTATCTATTCTGCCCATCATGCGCTACAAAAATCGCTTCTAGATGTCCTAATTGTGATAAAATAGTCAGATTAAATTGCAATGTTTGTCCGTATTGTGGGAGTAAAACGAATTGACACTAATGTAGAACGAATGCTCACGAATCACGAATCGTCTACGTAGATATCTACGTAGGGGTTTAAAATCTTAAACCCGCGTTGTTTATTATATATCTGTATCGTCGTATCATAGTCTGTCATTGAATCATTCTAATAATAGTTCAAGACAACGTCGTAAATTAAAAGAGACCTCCAAATGCTATGGAAGTCTCTTTTTATTTTACCCAAATTACTCAATTATTCGGAAAGAGATTTTACATAATAATTAAACAGATCCGTAAATAAATTCATTAGATGTTTAATATATTTCTCTCTTTCCCCTTTCGAATATTCCTGATTTTCAATATCCACAAGAATTGTTCCGATACATCTTTCCAACATTACCAGATTAAAATTTCTTCGAAATTTCCCCCCGTTATGATTAGCGGTATCATTATTAAAATCTTGAAACTCATATTCTGCTTCCCATTTATTCATATACTCTATAATTTGATAACTTGTAATTTTTGTATCTCTCAAACTTTTTATCCCAGCCCACAAGTGAAAGGTTGCGTCATATAAAGCAGGGCGCCATGTCCAGAAAATATTGGACATAAGAACATATTCATCATCAGACACTTTCCTAATGCTTTGCGCATCTAAATGCCCATGACAGAATTCCATTGGAACATCTGGAAGATGCTTCCCGATAATAGATAAATATCTCTCTAAAAGCTTCGCTTTTTCAGACGTAAAATGTCCTTGGCTTTCATCAATTTTCGCCCAGTGCATTACACGCCCCGCAGTAAATACCAATGCGCTTTCTTCTCGTGGTAAAATTTCCACGAAAGGTTTTACAAGACACTTTTCCTTATATTCTTTATAGAATTTCATAAAGTCTTTCATCTCCTCATCTGTCGCAAGTGGATCTGCATAAATTGGAGAAGCATCAACATACTCCATAATGAAATAACTATATTTCTTTTCGTTATTCCAATCTGACTTTGCAAAAATTTTCGGGGTTCTAATAATTTTGCTTTTATTCTGCTCCTCAAACCTTCTCATCAATTCAAATTCTTCAATTTGAAGTTTCAGCCCTTGGATTTTTAGCACAGCTTTTTTACTCTCAAATTCTCCTTGCATTTCCACACTGTATATCCTGTCGTCCGAAAGAATAGTTTTTTGGGATAATATCTTTTGAATCTGAAAATTATTCTGTTTGATAAGTTCATCAGAAATTGATTTAATACGAAGCTGATCAAGAGAGATAAATCCCTTGCTAAAATAATTTTCTAATACCCGATTTCCCATAATTTTTCTCCTTTATTTTATTTTTGTCCCATACTACAACAACGGTGCAATAATCAACGCTACAATTGCCATTAATTTCAACAAGATATTAAGAGATGGACCAGCGGTATCTTTAAATGGATCACCGACAGTATCTCCAACAACGGCAGCTTTGTGGGCATCTGAACCTTTGCCACCATAATTTCCTGCTTCAATATATTTTTTAGCATTATCCCATGCTCCACCCGCATTAGACATTGTGATCGCCATCAAAAATCCCGTGACGATTGAACCAGCAAGCAGACCTGCTAACGCTTCTGGCCCAATGAAAAAACCAACAATAACAGGAGCTATGATACACAAAACACTTGGGACAATCATTTCTTTCAATGCTGCTTTTGTACTAATATCAATACACTTTGAATAATCTGGTTTTGCTGTTCCTTCCATAATTCCAGTAATTTCTCTGAACTGACGACGCACTTCTTCAACCATCTTAACGGCAGCTCTTCCAACTGATTCTAAAGCAAAAGAACAGAACAAGAATGGCATCAAACCTCCCAAGAATAATCCGATAATTACTTTATGGTTAAAAAGATTTATCACAGAAAGATTGACCGCTTCACCATAACTAACCATCAATACCAACGCAGTTAAAGAGGCTGCTCCAACTGCAAATCCTTTTCCTATCGCAGCAGTTGTATTCCCAACAGCATCAAGCTTTTCAGCTCCTTCTCTAATTTCTGGCCCCATCCCAGCCATCTCTGCAATCCCGGCGGCGTTATCAGCAACTGGACCATAAGTATCTGTAGCCAAAGTCATTCCCAAAGTTGAAAGCATCCCCACAGATGCAATGGCAATACCATAAACTCCTCCCCACATGTATGCGAAAAATATCGCAGCTGAGATCACAAGAACAGGAACCACTGTGCTAGACAAACCTAATGCAAACCCTGCTATGATGTTTGTCCCCGCTCCACTTTGAGCAGAACGAGCAACTTTTTGAGTCATTCCGTATGAGTCAGATGTAAAGTATTCCGTGATAAGACCAATTGCTAAACCTGCAAAAAGTCCAACCAAGAAAACATAGAAAACATTCACTGTGAATCCAAGATATTTGATCAACCCCCATGAAACAATCGCCATCAAAATCGTTGATCCCCACACTCCACGATTAAGCGCTTTCTGTGCAGAGTCTGAATTTGAAGAACCTAATTTAACAAAGATATTGCTAATTAAACTTACGGCTATTCCTGCAGCAGCAAGTATCATTGGCAACATCACTCCTTCTGTTCCGCCCGGGATTATGACAGCGCCTATCACCATCGCAGCGATGATGCTATCCACATAACTTTCAAATAAATCTGCTCCCATTCCCGCAACATCTCCAACACAGTCCCCAACATTATCAGCAATCGTAGCGGGGTTTCTTGGATCATCTTCTGGAATTCCTGCTTCAACTTTTCCAACGAGATCGGCTCCAACATCAGCAGCCTTTGTAAAAATTCCTCCTCCAACACGAGCGAATAACGCAACGCTTGATGCTCCAAATCCAAATCCGTAAATCACAACGGGATCTTTGAGAACAATATAGAGGATGGCAATTCCAAGTAACCCTAAACTTACAACACTTAATGCCATCACGCTTCCACTGTTGAAGGCTGTATTTAACCCCGACTTAAAATCTTTCTGCAAATTTTCTGCTGTGCGAACATTAGCTGATGTAGCAACACGCATTCCAATCTGTCCAGAAAGCGCACTTAATACTGCTCCAAAAACAAATGAGATTGCTAACGGTAAACCTAAAAAATAGTAAAGCAATCCAAAAATTATTAAAACAAAAACCGCCAAAATGCGGTATTCTCTATTCAAAAAAGTAATCGCTCCTTTTTGAATAATCTGACTAATTTCTTTAGCCTTTTCTGATTTAACTGCTTGACTCTCTATTTTCCATGCAAGATAACCTGCAAAAATTAGAGCGATCATTGGCACTATCAGAATAAATAAAATCTGTGGCATATTATTACATTAATGATTATCTTAGCCCTCGCCTGACATTGTAGCCAAAATTTATTTTCTTGTCCATGTTGACATAATTTCAATAATGCACTTGTGCTGTCTCGGGAAATAGTATAATGTAAATATATTGGATCAGATACTACCTATAACCTAAGTATCGATCCCCCAGCCTCACCTGTTTTCAGCTTCAGGTGAGGCTCTCCTTTTTACAAAATTAATTAGGGCAGGAATTTACTTCCTACCCTTTTTTTAATCCCTTATAAACCCCCTTCATCGCCATCGCTCCTTGTTCCTGACTATCATGCGTCTCTGAAATTATCGTCACTGGAATTTTTAGACTACTAAGATTCTTAACTATTTGTTCGTACCGTGGATGATACAAATTTCCATGATCATCAACATCATCTATTTTTTTATGCACAATTTCACCTCTTTGACCGTAATGGATCGGTGTGTAATGGAAATGTATTCTGCTATTTTTATCAAACGCTCCACGATTTTTAAGAACATCAAACAGATCATTTATCGCTTCTGGTGATTGCAAATTTCCAACTTCCCTTGCATGAACATGTCCAAAATCAATACATGGAAAACATCCTTTAATTTTCTCTGATAAATAAAGAACATCATCAACCGATCCTAATTGACCTTTCTTCCCAGCAGTTTCAAGAAATAGCCCAATTTGCGAATCCCCTATTTCATTAAAAAATAACTCTAAATTATTTTCCAGCCTAGACATTATTATTTTAGGATCTTCACCATACAGCGACCCCGGGTGAATAACGACCGTATCTGCTCCCATTAAATCTGCCAACGCAAATGTTTTTTTAAGAGTTTCTATTGATCTTCTGATTTTCATTTTTTCATCAGAAGCAAGTACTATATAGTAGGCTCCATGAACAGAAAGTTTGATGTCAAATTCTTTAGAAAGTTCTTCCATCTTTTTACAATTCTCAACAGATGTTTTTGCCCCATAAGTCATCTGCGCTTCAAATGCATCTAAATCAAGACTTTTCAACCACTCAAAAATTTTCATCCTGTCTTTCCTAAAAGGACTTTCAAAAAACGCTAATGGATGTCCCGCCACGCCGAATCTTAACATTTTATTCTATTCTATCTTCTTTAAATTATTCCTATACGCTGTCATCGTATATTATGTCAAGTATTTATACGACGGCGTCGTATACTTTGAATAATAAAATACTTTTTTATCGCTTCAAATTGTAAAATATATTTATCCTATCTAAAGTATTCTTATAGACCCCTCTAATGAAAACTGTAGACTGACTCTTGGCTCGGGGACAGGGATTCGAACCCCGATTAACTGGACCAAAACCAGCCGTCCTACCATTAGACGATCCCCGA